>CAXRBE010000084.1:0-7381 GCA_964228805.1 Burkholderiaceae bacterium | reverse complement strand
GCGCAGGGCCCGCTCGTGAAAGCGCAGCCTATAGCTCATCAATATTGACCTCGACAAAGGGGCCGTTGGCGCGCTCGCGCACCAGTTGGGCGTCTTCCAGGTCTTCCAGATACTCCATCAGCCTCTCGTAATGGCTGGCTGGAAGCAGGTAAGCCTCGGGCCGATTGTGGTTAAGTACCGCGATCGGGCCGTCATCGGCTTGTTTAAGAATGCCAGCAAAATTACGCTTAAGCTCGGTGACACTGACCGTCATATTAGAAAGTACGTTGTCCATGATGCTAAAAAAGATATCAAATTCGGTGCTAATTAAAACACATTTTGGCGACTTGTGCCAAAATCAACTGGTCTAACCAAAAAGGAACACGCAATATGGAATGCACAGTCAGCTGGACCGGAGCCACCGGTGCGCGCTCGGGAATGGGCTTTCTGGCCGAGACCGGTAGCGGCCACACCTTGATGATGGCCGGCGCACCCGACGCGGCCAAACCGGAAAACGGCGGGCAAAACCTGGCCCCGCGACCGATGGAAACCGTGCTGGCCGGCACTGGTGGCTGCACCGCCTACGATGTGTTGCTGATCTTGAAGCGCGGCCGCCATGATGTGCGTGGCTGCTCAATCAAGCTCAGCAGCGAGCGCGCAGAAACCGAGCCCAAGGTCTTCACCAAGATCCATATGCACTTCACCATCACCGGCAAAGGCATCCCGGCCACCGCAGTGGAGCGGGCCATTGCCCTGAGCCACGACAAGTATTGCTCGGCCAGCATCATGCTGGGCAAGACGGCCGACATCACTACCAGTTTTGATTTGCTCGAGGTTTGAACTGGGCTTAGCCAAAAGTCTTTCATCGGCCAGGTAGCTGGCGGACTAGGCGGACATTTACAAGTAGGATTGGAGCTAAACGTAATGTGCCGTCCTGGTCATCACCTTAGCGGCCAAACGCATGGCTTCCTTCACTGGCGCGGGCAGCT
Source organism: Burkholderiaceae bacterium (assembly GCA_964228805.1). Classification (GTDB taxonomy): domain Bacteria; phylum Pseudomonadota; class Gammaproteobacteria; order Burkholderiales; family Burkholderiaceae_C; genus Hylemonella. Next base: position 6,413 of record CAXRBE010000084.1, on the reverse strand, counting down.
CGGCGGAGCCGGCCTGTTGGGCCGCAATTGCATGCTCCGCCTCGTCAGCTGCCATCTGCGCCACGATAACGCGCGAGGCGCTGTCGCCCGCTGGTAGCCGCTGCAGATGGCTGGCCAGGTGGGCTTCCACCTGTCGCTCGGTTTCAACCACAAAGCCTAGGCTGATTGAGTTGCCCAGGCGCCCAACCAACAGGCCAATGCCAAAGGCACCGGCATACCAGAGCGGGTTGAGCAGCGAGGGCCGGGCATTGAGCTCGCGCAGGCGCTGCGCGGTCCAGGCCAGATGGTCAGTTTCTTCGGCGGCTGCTTTGGCGAACTGCTCGCGCAGCGCCGGGCTGGGCGTGGTCAGGGCCTGGGCGGTGTAAAGCGCCTGGGCGCATACCTCACCCACATGGTTCACCCGCATCCGGGCAGCCGATTGCTGTTGCTCAACCCTATCCAACTCGGCGGCCGGTTCCAGAGGCTGAGGCACGGCCCGCGCAGCGCGGGGCGGTGCGCACAGGGTGCGCAAGGCGGTATCGGCGGCGATAAGGAGATGATCGGTGGTGGTCATGCGTCTGACAAATTGGCAAATGGGTTGACGACATGTACGCCCAAGGGACGTGTTAGCGAACCGGCATCTTCCGAATACAGGGTCTTGATGCCGTGTTCGGCGCAGATGGCAACAATCAGCGCGTCCCAAACCTGATAATTGAACTTGGCCACCAGTTGCCACGCCTTCACATAGGCTTCCTGAGAGGCGCCCAGTACCCGGGCAGCCTGTGACAGCAAGCGGATCGCCTCAAAGGCTTGAGAGCGAGCCATCGCATTTTTGCGCAGCACCACGCTCATGTATTCGCTGAGCACTTGTCCAACCAGGCAAGCTTCCGGGTTCAGGGTTAGTCGCTCAAGCAGTTGTCTTGCAATGCGCTGCTTTTCCGCGGACACTGCTGTCTCGGTCGCGTAGACCAGGATATTGGTGTCAATCGTCCAGGGCAATTCACTCATCGTAGGCATCGTGACGCTCGAACTTCTTTCCAAGAGAGCGCGTCATGCGGATCGACAACACCTTTTGCGCCAAGGCGGCTCGCTCCTGAGGGCTCAATTTAGCAGAGGATACCTGGACCAGTTTTAACAAAGGCTTGCCATGGCGAGTGACGGTGATGTCCTCGCCTGCGGCCACGCGGGAGGCTATGGCAGAAAAATTGTGAATCAGTTCGCGGGAAGTTACGGCATCCATGGCTAGTTCCAATTTGTCAAACAAATTGTATAACAAATTAATGCATTAGTCATTAGACACCTTTGTTGCCTCTTCGCAACAAAAACACAACAACTCTCTCTCATTTGGCAGGTTTTCTTTGCCACAGCCACTGGCTTCTGATGAAATACACCTAGCTTCCTATCACAGGAGGTTGGCCCGGGGAACCGAAACTCCCTTCGGGACCCTTGTTTAACCCTTGGAGAATTTTCAATATGAAAAAAACCATCGTTGCTCTGGCTGCTGCTGCTGCCACCGCATCTTTCGCTCAAGTGACCATCACTGGTAACTTTGATTTTGCCTATGTCACCAAGTCTGGTACTTTGGCTCGCGCTAATGGCTCTACCGTCACTACCGGCACTGGCACATCCTCAACCTCCACTATCAAACTCACCGCCACAGAAGATTTGGGCGGCGGCTTGAAAGTGACCGGGTTGTATGAACTTGATCCGCGTACACTGTCTGATGACTCTATGGCCCTCACCCACTCCAACAGTGGCGCTGGCTCGTCAACTGGCACTGTAGGAACCAATTCCGTACTGACCGGTCTGGCCCGTGGTGAGGCATACATTCAACTGAGTGGTGCCGCTGGTACCCTGCAGTTGGGTGCTCCAAACTCGTTTGGCCTCGGAACTGTTGGAACCGCTTCTGCCCTGGGTACGGGTGTTGGATCTGGCTACACTTTCAATGGTACGTCAGGCTCTGGCATGAACTCTTTCGTTCAGACACGTTACAGCCGTTCAGTTAAAGTTACTAGCGCCAATATGAATGGTTTTACCGCGGGCATTCAGTATGCACCGGGCAACGATCAAACTGGCGCCGGCAGCTCAACTGCGCTGAGCATTCCCAACGCACGTCAGGCCACAGAACTTAACTTGAGCTACTCTAAAGGCCCGTTGAACGTGTCATTTACAAATGTGGCCCAGGCTGCACAAACCAATGCAACCGGCTGGTATGCAACTGGTGCCAATACCATGGCTTCAACATCTGCTAACGTCCTCGCCGCTAACTACAATATTGGCGCGCTGACTGTGTATGCAGGTACTTGGAGTGGCAACGGTCTTCTAGCAACCACGATCGCTACAGCTGTTGGCGGTCACCGTGGTGCATTGAAATATAATATGGGTAAGGTTGACCTGATTGGCCAGTACCAAGAAGTTAAGACCAACAATGGTCAAGCTGAAACCAAGGCCACGGTCACAGGTGCACGACTTGACTATAACTTGAGCAAAACTGCTGCGGCCTATCTTGGCTACGAAAAGTATGACAGCGGAGCTACTGCTTCCAACAACATGGACATTATCTCTATTGGTTTGCGTAAGGCCTTCTAAACTTGACTGGCAGCAAGCCAGTTAAACTTAGAAATCAGACCCATCCTGGAAACAGGGTGGGTTTTTTTATGGAAAATTGTTAATGGCTTCCCGATTAAAGATATTTTCCAGCTGGACCGAAAAATTGCAGTGGCTACTCTTTCTTTGATTTTGCAGGATCCTTGACATCGGCGACGGTGGCAATCTCGATATTCCATAGTTGGCCGTCCTTGCGCTCAACGCGGCGCACATAGATGTTGTGCACCACATCGCGGGTTTGCGCGTCGATGTACATCGGGCCGCGTGGGCTCTCGAAAATCTGGCCCTTCATAGCGTGGAGCAGGGCATCGCTACCGCCCTGGCCCTTGGTGGCTTTAATTGCCTCGTAGATCACCCGCATGCCATCGTAGCCGCCCACTGCCATGAAGTTTGGGCGCATGCCGCCACTGGCCTTCTGAAAGGCCTCGACAAACTTTTTATTGGTGGATGAGTTATGCGCGGCCGAGTAGTGGTGGGCGGTGACCACACCCAGAGCGGCATCTCCCATGCTGTTGAGAATATCGTCGTCGGTCACACTGCCTTCGGCAATCATGCGGATGCCTGCCTTGTCCAGACCGCGCTCGATAAACTGCTTCATCAGCACCGATCCGGCGCCCGAGGGCACAAAGGTGAACAAGGCGTCGGGTTTTAGATCGCGCACCTTTTGCAAAAAGGGGGCGAAGTCAGGGTTGCGAAGCGGCACGCGCAGGGTTTCGATCACCGTGCCGCCATTGGCGACAAACTGTTCCTTGAAGTATTTCTCCGAGTCCACGCCGGGGGCGTAGTCCGTGACTAGGCTCACCACGCGCTTGATATTGTTCTTGGACGCCCAGTCAGCCAGCACGGTCACCACCTGCGGCACGGTGAAACTGGAGCGCACGATCTAGGGCGAGGCATTGGTCACGCTGGAGGTTGCGGCAGCCATCACCACCATGGGCGTCTTGGCCTGAGTGGCGATGGGCGCGGTGGCAAAGGCCAAGGGGGTCAGGCCAAAGCCGGCAAGAACATTCACCTTATCATTTACTATCAATTCCTGAGCCAGCCGCTTGGTGGTGTCGGGTATGCCGACATCGTCCCTTACCAGCAGCACCACTTTTTTGCCTGCCACTGAGTTGCCGTGTTGTGCCATGTACAGGCGAGCAGCGGCCTCCAATTGTTTGCCGGTGGAATTGAATGGGCCAGTCAGAGGCAGTAGTAAGCCAATCTTGAATTCGTCCTGAGCAGCAACCGAGCCCATATGGATTTGAAGGGCTAAAGTAGAAAGAGTAGTCAGAAATAATCGTTTTTTCATATTGTGCCTAAGAAAAAATAGGAGTATGTCACATTATGCATACTACCGACAACATCAGAGCATTATATGGTCTTGACCAACTAAATCAGTGGGGCAAATTTTATAAAACTAGAAAAAATTTTGATATTGTGACAGGGCCATTCACATATTTGCTAAACTTTACGATGAGGCTTGAAAATTATTGGTCTGACCACGACATCGAAAAAGTCGTCTTTGTTGCCTGTATTAAACGAATGGTCTATGAATAAAATTGTTGTTGAAGGTTGGAGGGGTATAAACCACTCCTATGCGTTGGTCAATCAGTGGCAATTGCTAGAGATGACAAAAAGGAACATAGATCTAAGGCATCTCGATGTTCCATACATCAGCCCTAAATGGAATAGGCTGGCCAACTCTTCGGGTTTGTCGCTAGAGCAAATGTTGATTATTGATAATATCAAAAAACCAGAACCCGGAGAAGAAATCGATATTTCCTATCGAATTGCATACCCTTACAATCTTGCACCTTCGAAGTCGGCGAGGAATTATGTGTTTGGAACTTCAGAGTCACAAAGTAAAGAAATTCATTTTATTAATCGTGACCCTAAGAAGGCAAACAAATGGGATCCAAATTTGTTCATCGTGACGCCATCTCGATGGTCCAAGATTGGTTTTTTGAAAGCTGGTTTTGATGAGCACCGAGTTATGGTGGTTCCTCATGGAGTGGATCCTGAAACCTACTTTCCTTTAGAGCCTATAGTTCGAAATAATTGGCGAAAATCCATGGGAATTGAGGAAGACCAATTTGTACTACTGAGCCTTGGGACCTGTTATTTTAATAAGGGGGTAGAGTTACTTGTGGTGGCGTTTGCCATTCTTAGAGACAAATATCCAAATTTGAGACTGATACTGAAAGACCAGAATAACCTTTACTACAACAGAAGTGGTCGAGATGTAATTTCTGATGTTGAAAAAAGTCCATATTACCGCCAGATAAATAAAAATAATCTTGATGAAATAATTTATATATCTCGAAATCTGAGCACTATAGAGTTAAGAACGTTTTATGGAGCTTGTGATTGCTATGTGTCGCCTTACCGCGCTGAAGGGTTTAACTTGACCCCGCTAGAGGCTGCAGCCTGTGGAACGCCAATTCTTGTTACCGCTGGGGGGTCTACAGACGATTATTTCCATCCATTGATGGGGTTCCAAATTGAGGGACGGGTTCAGTCTAAAGGCCTGGATACCATTATTGAACCCAACCTGGATTCACTAATTCAACAACTCACTGAACTGATTGAAGGACGCAAATCTGTCGGAGGAAACTGTGGAAGCAAATATGTGCACACCAAGTTTTCTTGGGCCAGAGTCTGCGATCAGCTTTTGAGGGTCATGCAGATTGATTAAGTGATGCCCCGTTGCATTTTGGCAAATTGATGTGAGCGTATTCCTTAATTGTTGACTGCCATCTCCTGTTCCTGATCAAACTCTAGGCCCGCCGCACCTGCACTCACCAGTTCGGCCAGCAAACCCTTGATCCAATCTTCAACCGGTTCAGCGGTCTTACTACCTTGCCAGAGCAAATGAAAAAAACGAGTGGACAGAGCCCAGCCCAGCAAATCGCTCAAAGGCATGCGCTGCTGTGCTAGCAGCTTGAACTTTAGAAACACCTTGGCGGCGTGGCGGGCGTGGCGAGTGGGTTCGGCCTGAAAATAGTCCAGCCGGCTGCGCGCACGGGCCAAAGCCGGCGCCACATCGCTAAAGGGTGCGCCATGTCCGGGTATCACCAGGGCCGGCTTAAGCGACTCAATCGTATCAAGCGTGGCGCTCACTGCTTGATAGGCATCCTCTCCCTCAATCACGGGAAAAATGACACCAAAGCCGTTTTGCCACAGCGCATCGGCCGAAAGCAGCAGGCGCAAATCAGGCTGGAACAGAAGCACTGAATCCTTGTCATGGCCCGGTGCAGCATGCACCTGCCAGCTGCGTTGACCCAGGTCAATCTCACTGCCCGGCTGAAGCAGGGCGTCAAAGTCAAAGCGGGGGCACTGCTGGCCAGTGGAGTCATAACTCAGGGCGTTGTTGTCCCAGCGCCGCACTGCATCGGCCTGGCCAGGCGGTATCAGCGTACGCAGCGCAGCATAACGGGCCTGCAGGGCCGCATTGCCACCGCAGTGGTCGCTGTGCAGGTGGGTGTGGACCAGCGTCGCCAGCGGCTGGCCGGCCAGCGCATGCTGCACCAGCGCCAGCGTCTGCGCGCCATGGGTGCAGTAGCCGCTGTCCACCAGGGTTGCGCCCACGCCCTTGTCCGCATCACCGAGCAACAGGATGTTGTTGGAGGACAGCCAGCCGCGCTCGAAGACGCGGATGTCGGGCGGCAATGATCGCCTCATTAGCAAAGATCTATTTGTTGAGCCGAGATGGCGCAATTGATAGCATTTAAGCCAAAGAACACCGCGGAACCAGCTTTGCTGGGCCGCTGGTGTTGCGCCCTTGATGGGGGTGACACCGCAGGTAGCTCAGGGGGTGTTTCCTTTCCCCGCCCGAAGCTCGCGCC
>CAXRBE010000083.1:0-8942 GCA_964228805.1 Burkholderiaceae bacterium | reverse complement strand
AAAATTGGCCAGGCGCAGCAGGGCCGGCATGACAGCATCAAACTCTGCCGCGGGCACATGCATGGGCACGAGCACAGCATCAATGCCCCGACGATGAAACTCCCAGGTGATCATCTCAGGCGAGCGCACTTGCGCGATCGGATCGCCCACGATGCCAAACATGCGGGTGCGGCCTCTGATGAAATCGACTTGGGTCATGAAGCTATGCGAATCGCCGCTGCTTTCCAGGCGGCTTGGGGGACGACGTCAAATTTTCTTATTTGATGGTGCCACGAGAACGTAGCACCGCTATACGGTCTGGTGACAAGCCGAGCTCTTTAAGCAGGGCTTCGGTATCGCCGCCATGTAAAGGGGCCCCTTTGGCCGGGGTATTGGAATTTTTGAGATAGCGAAAGCCCAGTCCAGGGGTTTTTACGGTTTCACCATTGGTTGAGAAGTGATGAGCTTGTAAACCCAAAGTCTCAGGGCTGGCAGCCTCATCCAAAAACTCGCCCAGGCGTCGCACCCGCGCTGCGGGTACGCCTGCCATGTTGAGGCGCTCTTCCATGTCACTGGCAGATTGTTGTGCAAACGCATCTCGGAAGCATTGCTGCAGGTAGGGCAGATTACGTGGTACCACAAATCCACCTCCAGGTGCATTAAAAGCATCCAGGTCAAGTGAAGCTCCATCTTCGCAGAGATGTTGCAGCCCTAGAACATGGGTTAATTTACGAAATTGGGCTGGGGTATTTGCCGCAGTCGCAAGCCAGCCATCTCGGCAGCGATAGGTGTCTGCGGTGGGGCTACCCGTATAGCCGCGGTTGCCTACCCGCTGGGGCTCTACCCGATGGGTGAGGTAGCTGGTTGCATGCGGATACATCAACATCAAAGAGGCTTGCATCAATGAGGTGTCAATGGTCTGCCCCTGCGATGTTCGGCTGCGTTGGATCAATGCGCCCATGACAGACATGGCGCCAAGCATGCCAACTGCGACATCAATGACAGGGAATCCAACTTTTTGCGGTGGATCATCCGGGCTGCTGCCACTCATCATCATCATGCCAGTGAGAGCCTGGATCACATGGTCATAAGCGCCACGCGAGGCCCAGGCACCCTCCTGGCCGTAGCCAGAGATGGAACAATAAACGATGTCGGGTCGCACCGCTCGGATGTCTGACTCACCCAAGCCGTAGCGGGCCACAACGCCCGGACGAAAATTTTCTATGAATACATCCGCAGTTGCGGCCAGCTCACGCACGAGTTCCGCACCCTCCGGCTGTCTGATGTCAACCGCAAGTGAGCGCTTGCCAGCATTGAGTGCTACAACTCCTTCCGGAACTTCACCTTCTTTGGCTGGTTTGCTCGAGCGCATGACGTCGCCCCCGAAAGGAGACTCGATCTTGATGACTTCTGCGCCCATCTGGGCAAGATAAAAAGAGGCTAGAGGCCCGGCGATGACATGTGACATGTCAAGCACGCGTACGCCTTCCAGCGGCAACCCTGAGGAGTTGCCAGATGGAGCAAAGTTCATGGTGGGCTTGCTTTCAGCTGGCGCTTGTGCCAGTAAGTCGTACGATGTCAGCCCACTTTATCTGCTCGCTTTTTACAAAGGCAGAAAAAGACTGGGGGCTATCGCTGGGCACAGCAAGATTGCCAGCATTTTCAAAGGCAGTTCGAATGGCGGGCAGTTTCAGTGCAGTGACTGTGGCTTCGTGCAGCGTCGTGATGGCGTCCAAAGGAGTTTTCGCCGGGGCCCAAATGCCAAACCAGGACTCCTGAACGGTCAGCTCGTTTTTCATGAGTTCGTTCAGCGTTGGCACATCGGGCAGCTGATTGAGCCGGTTGCGACTGGTGACAGCGAGTGCGCGCAGCTTTCCGCCTTTTACCTGAGGCACACCCGTACCTGCAACTGGAAATGCAAACTGTGTATCACCACGCAATAAGGATGCCGCAATTTCCACGGATCCCTTCAGCGGTACATGAGTGGCACTTACGTTGTTCAAGTTCAAGAAAGTGGCTCCGGCCAGGTGCGCAGAGGTGCCGATGCCGCCAGAGCCATAGTTCATGCCGCCTGAAGATTTACGCAGGGCAAGCACCAAGTCTTCCACGCTGCGATATGGAGAAGCGGCACTGACAACCAGCACAGTAGGCGAAGCTGCCATATTGCTGACGCAGACAAAGTCATTGACAGGATCAAACTTCAAGTTGGGCTGCAGGCTTTTCTGAATCAGGTGGGTGTTTGAACCCATCAGCAAGGTGTACCCATCTGGAGCGGCAGCGGCCACAAATTGTGCGGCCAACACACCGGCAGCGCCAACCTTGTTTTCGATGACCACAGATTGCTTAAGCGCCTCTGCCATCGAGGGCGCAAATTGACGCAGTTGTACGTCAGGCCCACCGCCAGCGGCATAGGGCGAGATCACCTTGACGGGTCGTGTGGGAAAGGTCGAAGAAGCTCGAGAAATCAATGGTGCTGCAATGAGTGTTGCAGCTGAAATACAAAAATGCCTACGAAGCATGACGATGTCTCTCCGAGTGTTTTTGTTGTGGCGGTTGATGTCAATCCCTTGATGACGTCAAGTTATTTTAAAAAATTCCAAAATTTTTGAATAAGTTGGCAATTCTCAAGGGAATCAATCGATACGTGCGCCCGACATTTCCACAATGCGCTTCATTTTGACCATGTCGTTGCGGATAAATGGAGTGAACTCGGCGTGTCCCATGCTGACCACCTCAGTGCCGTCTGCCTGCACTTTGTCGCGGAACACCTTGTCCGCGAAGGCCTTTTGCAATTCAGCGTCAAGGCGTTGTACAACTTCACTGGGCGTTTTGGCTGGAGCGATCAGACCAAACCATGAGCCATAGTCAAATCCAGGCACCGTATCCCCAATCGATGGCACCTCAGGCAGAGCATGGTTGCGCTTGGTGCCAGTCACACCCAATGCACGCAGGCGCCCGCTCTTGACCAACGGAACGGCGGTGGACAGGGTAGGGAAACCACAGACCGCCGCCTTGCTGATGACGGAGGTAATTATTTCGGGCGCTCCCTTGTAGGGCACATGCACCACATCTACGCTCGCCAAAGTCTTGAACAACTCAGCGGCCAGGTGTGCACCACTCCCGTTGCCACCGGATGCATAGTTGTACTTGCCGGGCCCTTCCTTAAAAAGCCGAATCAGATCAGCCACATTTTTGATGGGTGAATCTGCTGCCACCACCAAAAGGTGAGGCATCGTCACGCAAAGATTAATGCCAACAAAATCTGACACGGGTTCATAAGCTACCCTGCGATAGAGCGACGGATTGGTGGTCATCGCCGAGGTGCCCAAGCCAATGGTGTAGCCATCAGGCGATGCCTTGGCAATGGCCTCGTTGCCGATATTGCTGCCTGCACCGGGTCGGTTTTCGATCACCAGCGATTGCCCCAGGGCACTGCTCAGCCGCTCACTGATTGCACGCGCCAGCACGTCAGGTGCACTGCCAGGAATGTAGGGAACGACAAAGCGGATCGGCTTGTTGGGCCAAGCTTGAGCGTTCGCCAGTTTTGGGCCCAGCGCTAGTGCGCTGCAAGCGGCAACGAATTGTCTGCGATGCATGTTGTCCCCTCTTTCGCAAAGAGTTTAATGTTGCTTGAAGTATACAATTTGAATCAACTTCCCCTTTACAAAGAGCGCTTGCCGCGCTCTCAATTTGCACCAGGTCCAGCGCCGAATGAAACCCCAAAATCTCTTAATTCTTTTCTCTGACGAGCACAACCCGAAGGTGCTTGGAGCTGGCGGACATCCTTTCATCTCCACGCCTAATCTAGATGCACTCGCGGCCAGCGGTACGCGGTTTACCCAGGGTACGACGCCTTGCCCGATCTGTGTGCCTGCGCGCGCTTCTCTTGCCACAGGGCGTTACGTCAATGAGATAGGTTATTGGGACAACGCCGACGCGTATGAAGGGCGCGTACCGAGCTGGCATCACCTGTTGCGCGATCAAGGCCATCGTGTGGTGTCCATTGGCAAGCTGCACTTTAGAGGTCACACAGGTGATGACCATGGTTTCTCGGAAGAAATTATCCCGATGCACATTGTCGATGGCTTGGGCGATCTGATTTCCCTTCGCCGCGGCCCTGACGCGCCAGTGCGTGGTGGAGCAAAAAAAATGATTGGCCAGGCTGGTCCTGGCGAATCGGACTACACCCGCTATGACCGAAACATCGCTGCTCAGGCTCAGATCTGGCTGCGAGAGGAGGCCCCCAAGTACCAAGACAAACCGTGGGTGCTGTTCGTTTCGATGGTGGCACCTCACTTTCCACTGACCGCACCCCCAGAACATTTTTACCGTTATGCCAACAGGCAACTGCCAATGCCCAAACAGTACGCCAAAGCAGAGCGGCCACAGCATCCGCACCTGGCAGATTACAGCTCCACCATGAACTACGACAGTCACATGAAAAGTGAGGCGGATGTGCGCCGTGCATTGGCCGGCTACTTTGGCTTAGTCAGCTTTATGGACGAACAAGTCGGCAAGGTAATGGATACCCTCAAGGAAACCGGATTGATTGAAAACACACGCATTCTCTACACCACCGACCATGGAGATAACAATGGGGCGCGTGGCCTGTGGGGCAAGAGCACCATGTATGAAGAAAGTGTTGGCGTGCCAATGATCCTTGCGGGTAGCGATGTGCCTGCCGGAAAGGTGGTGACCACACCTACCAATCTGGTAGATGTTTTTGCTACCGCACTCGCTGCAGTAGGTGCTGCACCAGCGCCATCCTCTGGCCAATCCTTGTTTGAGATTGCCAATGCACCCGATCAAGACCGAATCGTGCTGTCCGAATACCACGCAGCTGGTTCCCATGAAGCGATATTCATGTTGCAGGACACGCGCTACAAGTATGTTCGCTGCATTTCCTACCCAACTCAATTGTTTGATCGCCTCAATGACCCCGAGGAGTTGCGCGATGTGGCCGCTGACCCCGCTTACGCGCCGGTGATCAAGCGCATGGAAGAAGCATTGCGCGCAAGACTCGACCCCGCAGAAGTTGACTTGCGTGCCAAGCAGCGACAGGCAGAGGTGCTCGCCGCAGCTGGCGGCTGGGATTTCGCCTGGAAGCGCGGTGATTTGCCTTTCTCTCCACCCCCAGGTGTTGCGGCCAGCTGGAGCTGAAGAATTTGACGGCTGGGTGGTAAAACAATACGAAAGCCGCATGAAATCCATCCAACTCGACGCCCTGTGCATGGCCTATCTGGACGAGGGACAAGGGCCCTTGGTGGTGATGCTGCACGGCTTCCCAGACCGGCCGGAGACCTGGAGCCACCAGGTGCCGGCGTTGGTGACGCAGGGCTACCGGGTGGTGAGGCCGTTTCTCAGGGGCTATTCGCCCACACAAATTCCGCAGGACGGGTATTACGACAAGGCCACGCTGGTCAACGATATTGCGCAGTTCATTCGGGCTATCAGCCCCGGCCAGCCTTGCCATTTGGTCGGGCAAGATTGGGGCGCCATCATTGGCTATGCCTTGCTGGCCGCACACCCCGAGCTGGTGCGGCGTGCGGTTCTGATGGCAGTGCCGCACCCAGGTGAGGTGGCTAAAAGCATTCTGGACCCCCGCCATGTGCATCGCTCGTTTCACTGGTGGTTTTTTCAGCTGCCCAAGCTGCCCGAGCAGGCCCTGGCCAAAGACAATATGCACTTCATCGACTACCTGTGGCAATACTGGACGGTGGAGGGCTTTGAAGACCCGGCCCACATCCAGTCGGTGAAAGAGCTGCTGGCGCAGCCCGGCGCCCTAACGGCCACCCTGGCCTATTACCGCGCCATGTTTGATGCCAGCAAGGCTGACCCGGCTCTGGCTGACTTGCGCGCCCTGATGGACAGGCCGATTGCCGTGCCCACGCTGGCTTTGTGCGGCGCCCAGGACATGCGCGCCGAGCTGATGCACGACCAGGCCACCTACTTCAGCGGCCCGTATGAATTTCAGCTGATCGACAACGCTGGCCACTTCCTGCACCGCGAACAACCCGAGCCGGTAACGCAAGCCATTGTGAAATGGCTGGGGCAGGGGGCGAGTCGTCAGATTAGAGACAGTTAAGACAGTTATGACAGCCGGCCCAGGGAAGGCTGACCATCAGCCCATTTCCGGCAATTCGGCGTTGCTGGGTGTGGTGCGGCGCAAGATTTGCAAAAGTTTTTGGGCCACCGGCGTCAAGGGCTGATTGGCGCGCACAATCATTGACACATCCAGCCGTGTCGTCAGCTCGCGGATTGGCAACATCATCAAGCGCCGGTTCATGATCAGGCTGCGGATGAGCCGTTCGGGCAGAAGGGCCAGGGCGTCAGAGCCTTCCAGCAAAGTCAGGGTGGCGATGAATGACTGCGAAATGATGCTGGGCACCGGTGGCTGCAAGTGGTGCTCCTTGAAGACCGGGGCGTACATCGAGCCTGGTCCTTCTTCTGGGCCGTGCAATAGCCAGTCGCAATCGAGCAGCTCGGCCAACGATTCAGCGCCAGCCTTGGGATGGCCTACCCTGCCGGTGACCACCAGCCGGTTGTAGTAGAGCCGTTCGACCAGGAACTCGGGCTGTTTACTCTTCTTGATCTGCGGATGCGCACCTAGGGCAATGTCGGCCAGACCCTCGCGCAACATTTGCAAAGTGTCCGGGAACACCGCCTCACGGATGCGCAACTGCACATTGGGAAACTCCTGGCGAAATCGTGTCAAAGCCTGTGGCAGCAAAATCACAGCTGGATTGGGCGAAACCGCCAGGTTGATACTGCCCTGCAAAGCCCCGCGCATTTGCTCAATCTGCTCGCGCAGCCGGTCTACTTCCTGGGCGATGCCCCGTCCGCGTGTGACCATGGCCTGACCAAACGGGGTCAGGTTGACCCCACGCGAGGTGCGGTGCACCAACGACACACTGAGTTCATCTTCCAGGCTTTGCAGCGATTTGCTCAGGGCGGGCTGGGTGACACCCACCCGGGCGGCTGCTGCACGGATGCTTCCGGTTTCGGCGATGGCCACCAGCGCCTGGATCTGGTTCAGCTTCAAAAGGGTCGCCTCAGATATGAATTTTAGTTATCGCTGAAAACAAGAATTTCCTTGACCACGGTCGGGCCGGATTTTACGCTTCGGGGCATGGAGACGCAAAAATTAAAAGTTATCGCCCGGCGCGAGGTCGCGCAGGGCATTGTCGAATGGACCTTGGCTGACCCCAACGGGCGCTTATTGCCTGGCTACTTTGCAGGGGCGCACATTGACGTCTTCATTGCCCCCCAGCTTGCCCGTGCCTACTCGCTGACCCAGGCCAGTGGCGGCCAACCTACCCCCCACTATGTGGTGGCGGTCGCCCTGGCCGCTCAAAGCCGCGGTGGCTCGGCCAATTTGCACAAGAATTTGCAGCTGGGGAATACCCTGGAGGTGGGGTTGCCTCGTAATCTTTTCGCCATGATCGACAGCCCAGCCCCGGTGTTGTTGATTGCCGGAGGCATAGGTGTGACTCCCTTGCTGGCCATGGCCCGTGAACGCCAGGCGCAGGGTCGCCACTGGCAGCTGGTGTTGGCAGCCCGCTCTCGCGCCCACGCTGCCTATGTGGACGAGTTGCAAGCTATGTCGGGCCAGTTGCAAACCCATTTTGATGACGAGCATGGCGGCCAACCCCTGAATGTTTCGCCCTTGTTCAATGGTCTGGATCGCGCCACCAACGTTTATTGCTGCGGCCCGCAGCCGCTGATGGACAAGGTGCGCGAGGTGGCCCTATCCCTCGGTCACCCGGCCGATCACCTGCACTTTGAGTCGTTTGGCGGCAGTCAGAACGCCCCGGCGGATGGCGACCACGCGTTCGCCGTGAAGCTGAACCGTTCGGGCCAGGAGATCGAAGTGCCTGTAGGCGTCAGTATCTTGGATGCGCTAGAGCTGGCGGGCGTGATCGTGCCCTCGGTGTGCCGTGAGGGCAACTGTGGCTCGTGCGAGTGCATGGTGTTGGACGGCGAGGTCGACCACCGCGACCAGATCCTGAGCCAGCAGGAGCGGCAGGCCAACAAGAGCATGATGATTTGCGTTTCGCGCGCCAAAGGCGAGCGCCTGGTGATAGACCTGTAAGGGCCTTGCGGACCGAAGGGACAAAGCGATGAAGTCACATTTCGAACACATGCTGGATCTCAAATGGGGCGACCTCGACCGCCGCATTTTTTCCGACCCACAGATTTTTGAGCTGGAGCTCGAGCGCATCTTCGCCCGCTGCTGGCTCTTGCTGGGGCATGAGTCCATGCTGCCCAAGCCCAATGATTTTTTCACCACCTACATGGGGCGCGACCCGGTCATCGTGACGCGCAAGGCCGATGGCAGCATCGGCTGTTACCTGAATATGTGTCGTCACCGTGGCAACCGGGTCTGCCGCGCCGATGCCGGCAATGCCCGCGCCTTCAGTTGCCCGTTTCATGGCTGGACTTTCAGCAACGACGGGCGCCTGACCAACGTGCCTGGCTACAAAGAAATCTACCTCGAGAAACTGGACCTCGAGGCCCACAGCCTGGTGCCGGTGGCCAAGATCGACAGCTACAAGGGCTTGCTCTTTGCCACCTTCGACCAGCATGCACCGCCCTTGCTCGAGTTTTTGGGCGACATGGCCTGGTACCTCGACATGATTCTTGACCGCCGTGAAGGCGGCGTGGAGTTTCTGCCCGGCACCCACAAGTGGTTGGTCCACACCAACTGGAAGTTTCCAGTCGACAATTTCATTGGCGACAGCTACCACGGCCCGGTCAGTCATAAATCAGCCTGGGTCTCGGGCTTTGAGGGCATGCCCCGGCGCAAGAGCGGCTATGGCTACGAGGGTTTTCAGGTCAATCCGGGCGGTGGTCACGGCTTTGGCGTTCGCTGGGCGGAAAACCGCGAGCAGGTTTTCGAAATGTCGCTGCCTGAATTTCTCGACTACGAAAAAAGCCGCCTGGAAGAATCCATCCAGCGCCTG
>CAXRBE010000082.1:0-7289 GCA_964228805.1 Burkholderiaceae bacterium | reverse complement strand
GGCGTGACCTCGCGCGGCCGTTGAACGCAGGAGAACGCCATGAATGCACCTGCTCTTGAAACAATTGAAGCTACCCGGGGCTGCGGTTCCAGTGCATGCGGTTGCAGCTCCGCCGCCATCGACATGACAGCCACTGCCGCTCAGAGCGCCGCGCAGACCAAGGCACCTGAAGTGCGCATCAACGGCCGCCGCCTGCACATCGGCCCCGCTGAAGACCTGGAGACGGTTCGCGAACGCGCCTGGGGCGAAGTGCTTCGCCAGGAGGCCGTGCGCCAGGGTTTGCTCGCCGATGAATCCGGCGATTTCGCGCCCACCTTGAGTGCCGGGCAACAGCAAGTCATTGAAGACATGCTGGACGCCGCCGTGGTAACGCCCGAGCCCACCGCAGAGGCCTGCGAACGCTATTACGCATCGCACAAAGCACGTTTCACCCACGGCCAGCAGGCGCAGCTGCGCCACATCCTGTTTGCTGTTACGCCGGGTGTGCCGGTGCAAAAGCTGGCCGAGCGCGCCGAAGCGGCCTTGCTCGAACTCACGCACAAGGACGCACCCGCTGCGCGCTTTGCGCAACTGGCGGCTGAACTCTCCAACTGCCCCAGTGGCGCGCAAGGCGGCGATCTGGGCTGGGTAGGGCCGCAAGACTGCGCGCCCGAACTCGCGCAGTTCCTGTTCATGCAAGACGGCGGTGTGGCCAAGGGCCTGCAGCCGCGTCTGGTGCACTCGCGCTATGGCCTGCACATCGTCGATGTGCTGGACCAGAAGCCGGGCGAACTGGCCGCTTTCGATCAGGTGCAAGGCCGCATCGCGGGCGAGCTGACGCTGCAGTCGCGCGCCACCGCGCTGCGCCAGTACATGCTGTTGCTCGTGGGCCAGGCCCAGGTGCAGGGCATCGAGCTGGAAGGGGCCGACATGCCCTTGGTGCAATGAGCTCGACCGCAGGCGAGGGGTGTGGCGAAGTCGCAGCTGAGGGCGACGAACTGCTGCTGCGCCTGCGGCAATTCCATTCGGACTACTTTCCGCGCCACCAGCAGCGCTTTCAGGACCTGGTGGCCCACGGGCAGCACCCCAAGACACTGGTCATCGGTTGTTCCGATTCGCGTCTGGTGCCGTATCTGCTCACGGGCGCGGGGCCGGGAGAGCTGTTCATCGTGCGCAATGTGGGCGCGCTGGTGCCGCCGTACGACGGCTCACATGGCCTGCACGGCACGGCCGCCGCCATCGAATACGCGGTGCTCACCCTGCAGGTCGAGCACATCATCGTCTGCGGCCACAGCCATTGCGGCGCCATCCGCGCGGCCTACGAAGGAGCGCCCGACGAGGCTGTCAACCTGCGCAACTGGCTGCACCTGGTGGACGAAGCCCTGCTGCCGGTGCAGGTCAGCCCCGAAGCGCTGGACCGCACTGGCCAGCGTAGCGTGGTGCTGCAGCTCGAGCGCCTGCTCGAATACCCCATGGTGCGCCGCGCCGTCGAAGCCGGGCGCCTGCAACTGCACGGCTGGCATTACGTGATCGAGCGGGGCGAAGTGCATGTGTTTGACGCGCAGCAGGGCGCTTTTGTGTCGGCCACTGAAGCCGGGCACAGCGGCACCGGGCCGTACAGGCCTTATGTGGAGCACGACGGGCAGGTGATTTCAGAGGAGTGAGCCAGCTTGGGATCCTCATTGGTTTGCGAAACGAACCTTTGACCAGACCATGCATTTGAATTAAAAATGTCAAATATATTTGACAGATAATTCATCGGAATGGTCTAATTAATCCATGAATCTGGTGTCCATCGGTCAACTCGTCAAACAGCGTCGGCAAATCCTGGGTCTGTCGCAGGCCAGGCTTGCTCGGATGAGCGGCTTGTCGCGTGCGACGATCAACCAGTTGGAAACTGGCACCATCGTCGACCTGGGCGCCGCCAAGCTCATCGCAATGCTGGACCTGCTGGGTTTGACCCTGGATGCCGCAGAGCGTCCGCAGAGAGACAACGCACTGGCGTTGGCCAGCCGCACGGCCAGCGTGAGCTACAAAGAAGTGCTCACACCCGAAGCGTTGACTGATGCTTTGGTAGGGGGACAACTGCCCGCCAGCATCACTGCGCATGTGGCCACCTTGCTGGATGAAGCTCCGCTGCCCCTCATCGTGGGCGCAGTGGA
The DNA here is from genome assembly GCA_964228805.1 of Burkholderiaceae bacterium. GTDB lineage: Bacteria > Pseudomonadota > Gammaproteobacteria > Burkholderiales > Burkholderiaceae_C > Hylemonella. The sequence goes on along the minus strand of CAXRBE010000082.1, from coordinate 5,148 downwards.
CGAAGTGGCGCGCCATACCCACTGCCCTGCAAAAACGCTGTGGAAACATTTGCTGCAATGGGCCCATGAATTGCAGTCACCCCGGACGGTGTGGGCATGAGCGCCAATGATCAAACGCCTCCTCGCTTGCCCCCTGGCATCTGGCAGGACTTGCTGCGTGATGCTTATTGCCTGATCGACGAAATTGCCAAGCACGGCATCAGCGATCCTGTTTGGACCTTTGGTGGTGGCACGGTGCTGATGCTTCGCCACCGCCATCGGGTCAGCAAGGACATCGACATCTTCGTGCCCGATCCGCAGTATCTGGGATTCGTCTCACCACGCTTGAGTGATGTGGCCGAGTCCGTGACCCAGGACTATGTCGAGGGGCCGGGGTACATCAAGCTGCTCCGACCGGAGGGTGAGATCGACTTTGTCGCCTCGCCAAACCTGACTGCAGAACCGTACGAGGTTTGGCGACTGCTGGGGCGACAGGTGAGGGTGGAGACATCCTCGGAAATCGTGGCCAAGAAGCTTTGGCATCGAGGGGACCGCGCGACGGCGCGAGACCTGTTCGACCTGGCGTTGGTGATTGAGCGTGAGCCCAAAGCGCTGTCCAGTGCCAGGGAATATCTGGTCCGTCACCGTGACGCATTTCTCAGCCAGATCGAACAGCGCAAAGCTGTTCTGAAGATGCAGTTCGATGCGATCGACAGACTGGACTACCGTGTGACATACGAGCAGGCTCAGCGATTGGCGAGTGAATTTTTGATGTCGATTTAAGGCTGAGTGCAGCCATCCAGTTTGGCCAAGTTACAGGCAGTAGCCGACCCAAATGAGACATTGGGCATTAGGCTAAGCAGTCATTCGTGACCAGCGTGATCGTATATTTGCAGAAACCTCCCATTGAGATTTCGAACTTAATCCAGTGCTCTCCCCTCACCTTGCTCCTCTACCGTTTGACCATCACGAATGTGATAAATCCGCTTGAAAGTCGGAATGATCTTCTCATCGTGGGTCACAACGATGATGGCCGTCTGCGCCTGCCGTGCCATATTGTTGAGGATACGCATCACGCCCAGTGCACGTTCGCTGTCCAGTGGGGCCGTAGGCTCGTCGGCCAGGATCACCGGTGGCTTGTTAGCCAGTGCACGGGCAATCGACACCCGCTGTTGCTCGCCACCGGAGAGTTGTGCAGGCTCGGCCTTGGCGCGGTGCGACACGTCCAGGGCATCGAGTAATTCCAGTGCGCGCTCGCGCGCCAGTGCGTTGGGCGCGCCCGCCAGCATGGGCAGCAGGGCCACGTTGTCGGTCACGTCCAGAAACGGGATCAGATAGGGTGCCTGAAACACAAACCCGATCCGGTCGCGGCGCAGGGCGCGCAGATCGGGCGTCTTCCAGCCATTGTCGTAGATGACTTCTTCGCCCAGCGTCATGCGCCCGGACGTGGGCTCAATGATCGCCCCTAGGCATTTGAGCAAAGTGCTCTTGCCGGAGCCGGACGGCCCCACCAGGCCCACCACTTCGCCGGGTGCGACCTGCATGTTGACGTTCTTGAGCGCTTCCACGGCGGTGTCGCCATGGCCATAGACCTTGCGCAAGTTTTCGATGCGGATACCGCCAGGTGTGCTGTTCATGGGGTGCGCCTCAACTGATGGCCTGTGCAGGATCGACGCGCAGTGCAATCCGGATGGCTAGGGTACTTGCCAGGGTGCAAATGAGCATGGTGGCGATAAAGCCCAACACTGCATCTTGCGTTAGCAAAAGAACGAACTTTGGAAAGACAGGTGCCCAAAGGGTGGCGGCCACTTTGCCTACCACAAAGCCGATAACACCGAGGCCCAGGGCCTGTTGCAGGATCATGGACGCGATGGTCAGGTTGCGGGTGCCGATCAACTTGAGCACGGCAATTTCGCGAATCTTGCCCAACGTCATGGTGTAGATGATGAAGGCCACAATCGCCGCACTGACCACGGCCAGGATGGCCAGAAACATGCCAATCTGCTTGGCCGAGGTCGCAATCAGTTTGTCGACCAAGATGTCTTCCATGTCCTCGCGGGTGAACACGGTCAAGTGCTTCCAGCGTCGGATCGGTGCGGCCACTTGCGCGGCTGACCAGCCCTCGGTCACGCGCACCAGAACCGCATTGACGTTGCGACTGCTGGTTTGCAAGTTTTGCACGGCATCGAGCAGGCCTAGCACAGCAGGCCGATTGAACGCGGGGTTGGCTGCTGTGCGCACCCGGTCGTTCACGATGGCGTCGTTGTCCTTGAGGAATTGCGCTTCCTGAGCGTCCTTGAGCGGAATGAACACCATTGGGTCTCCACCGGAGGACACCATGCGGCGCGTCAAGCCCACCACTTCGTAGGTGTGACGCCGGATCTCGACCTTGTCGCCCAGCAACAGTCCTGTCTTGATATCTGCCACTGCTTCGTAGTGGCTGCGCGTGAGTTGCCGACCTGCCAGCAAATGGCCGGGTTGGCCGGGCAACCCGGCAGCACCGGGCTCAATGCCTACCACCATGGCCCGGGCCTCTTTGCCTCCCACGGCTTTGACCTGCATGGTGAAGTAAGTGATGTTGGCAGCCATAGCAACACCGGGCATACCCGCAATGCTGCGCACGATATCGTCTTTGAGGCTGGAAGCTTCGGCATACGGTCCCTGCGTGTCTTTTTGGACCACCCACAAGTCGGCGCCGCTGTTTTTCAGCAAAGCCTGCGCATCGTCCACCATACCGCGAAACACACCGGCCATGGTCAGCGTCACACCAATGAGCAAACCCAGCCCCAGCCCGGTGAGCACGAACTTGGCCCAACTGTGCTGAATGTCGCGCGCCGCCAGACTGATCATGGTTTGGCCTTTTTCACTAGCGTATCGACCACCTTGAAGCGCGCCCCTGCGGACAGCGGTTTTTCGCTATACACAACCACCGTATCGCCTGATGCCAAGCCGCTGATTGCCTGCACGCGCCCGTCCAGGCTGGCCGCGCCCCATTGGACAGGCACAAAATCGAGTGCGCCGTCTTTGAGACGCCATACGCCTGTACGGCCCTGAAGGGTCTGTACACTGGCCTGCGGCACCACCAACGCCTGCTCGGTTTGCTGGAGCTGGAGAGTGACTTCGGCCATCTCGCCAATCGAAAGCGCCGCGGGAATCTGCTCGAACGCCACTTGCGCAATCCGCTCTTCTGTCACAGCGTCCGCCTGCAATTCGACCCGATCCACTTTGCCTGCCAGCACCAGCTGTGGCCGTGAGCGCAACACAATTTGGGCTGGCAAGCCGACAGCCAGCCCAGTTGATCGGGCCTGGTCTACTCGCAACTTGACCCAAAGGCTCGCGGGGTTGGCCAGCCGGAGCACCGGTTGCCCAGCAACCACTGTACTGCCTGATTCGGCATCTCGGCTGATCACCACGGCATCGGCAGGTGCGAGCAAACGAGTGTTCTGTTTTTGAAGCGATGCTGCGCCGCGTTCGGACTGCAGACGACGTGTGTCCTGCTTGGCTGCCTGCAAGTTGGCTTGCGCCGCCGCCAGCGCAGCATCGGCAGACTGCAGCTCCTGCTCCCGACTTTCCAGAGCCGAGGGGCTGATGAAGTTTTGCCGAGCCAGCTCTTTTTGCCGGTTCAGGTTGGTCATGGCCAATGCACGTCGGGCTTGTGTGTCAGCCACCTGGGCGTTGACTGCCGCTTCAACACTGACCGCCTTGGTCAGGGCGGCATCCTGCGCCTGCAGGCGCTGGTCCAGGTCCACGGGGTCCATCTCGGCCAAGAGTTGTCCGGCCTTGACCATCTGTCCTACATCCACATGCACATGCAGCACACGTCCGGCCACCGTCGGCCCCATTAGCCAGCTTTGGCGTGCTTCCACACTGCCAATGCCGAACACAGACGGCGTCAAGCGCTCGTTACTGGCCTGTGCGACGGTGATTCTGGTTGGAGCCAACGGCCCCATGCGAAAGACAACGAATCCGAATGTCAGCACCGCTGCTGCAAGGCCTAGGACGATCACGACCTGTCGCTTGTTCAATTTGAAGAGGATCATTTGCGCTTCCTTGATTCGGCCACAGACTGCATCAGCAAACCGGCCTCGTAAATGTTGAAAACCACCTGGGCCTGGCGCGCCATGTCTTTGAGGCTGCCTGTGACGAGTGACTGCATGACCAACCCTTGAACAGCCCCCATGAAAAGAACGACCGCACCCTTGGTATCCACCTCGGCTGTGATCAGACCATCCTCATGCGCTTGTGCCAGCAATCCGGCAACCAAGCCACGGTAGTCGGCCATGAGCAGCTGAACCTTGCCCTTGAGTGCCGTGGGCTTGGCATGCTGCAACTCCTGAAAAATCAGCCGCGGAACTCCGGGATATGTCTGCACAAAATCGATGTGGGCCATGAAAACTGCGCGCAATGCCTGTAAAGGGCTGGTCTGCTGAGACTTCGCCACTTGCAGCAATCTGTCGATCAAGGTTTGGTGTGTCCAATCGAGCACTGCCAGCCAGATCGCTTCCTTGCTCTCGAAGTGCTTGAACACGCCACCCTGCGTGATCCCGATGGCCTGTGCCAGGTCACCTGTCGTGATCTCTGCAGGACTTTTGATGGCCGCCAAATCCAAAGCGGCTTGGATCAGCTCGGCTTGACGGTCTTCTGTTCTGAGCTTAGTTCGTGTCAGCACATTGACTTTGAATAAGTAATTAATGAATTACTTTATCACGAAACTGATTGACCCACAGAAAGTAACCTAGACTGTTATGGATCGCTGGAATAGTGGAAATGAAGCTTGATCATCAACGACAGCTATAGAGAAAGGCAGCGGCGGACGGCTTCTGGCCGGTATAAGTCCTCCATCGGGCCAGTGCCAATGACGGCTCCCGCTGCACAACAGGCAGTGGCCACGGAGGGATGGCGTGCGAACACTCAAAGTTTGCGTAAATTGGATGCGAAACGGTATGAGGCGGGTCTTCAGCCCAACACCCACCAGCCTGCTGGATGCCGCGCCAATGCAATGCCCACCATGCCCAGCACCACCGCCAGCGCGGCGATGAAAAACACCAGGCGCTGACCGCGGGTTCGTCCGCGCTTGAGGGCGAACGAACCGAGCACGATGTAGACCACCAGCAGCGCCAGCTTGAGGCCCAGCCAGGTTTGCTGCAGCGGGTGGTAGCCCAGCAAGGT
>CAXRBE010000081.1:0-19046 GCA_964228805.1 Burkholderiaceae bacterium | reverse complement strand
GGCGCCTGGCGCAGGCGAAAACCGCAGCCAGCCAGCAGCAAGCTGGCGGGCAGCGCCCCCGCCAGACGCAAAGCGGTGCGCCGCTTGAGGTCGGGGGCAGGCCGGGTCAGGCACATGGCTCAGATCACCACATTGACCAGTCGCCCAGGCACCACCACCACCCGTTTGATGCCAGCGCCGCGGGCCAGTGCCTGCACCTGTTCACTGGCGCAGGCGATGGCTTCGATGGCGGGCTTGTCTGCAGTAGCCGGGACCAGGATCGAGCCGCGCAACTTGCCATTGACCTGGAGCACCAGCTCGACCTCGTCCTGCAGCAGGGCGGCTTGGTCGACCTTGGGCCAGGGCGCATCGAGCAGTCCGCCCTGGGCACCTGCATAGCCCAGCTGATGCCAGAGGCCATGAGTAATATGCGGCGTGGCTGGATAGAGGCAGCGCAGCAGGATACCAAAGCCTTCAAGCAGTGCCACCAGCGCATCGGTGCTGGTGCTGGCTTTGAAGTCCTCGAGCGCATTGAGCAGTTTCATGGCGCCAGAGACCACGGTGTTGTACTGCATACGCTGATAGTCGTAGTCGATCTGCTTGAGCACACTGTGGATTTCCAGGCGCAGCGCCTTGGCCTCCTTGCCAAAGCCGACTCCCTGCAGGCTGTGCAGGTTCTGCCCCTTGGCCTCGGATTGCAGGGCTGACAGCCTGACGCCAAAGTTCCAGACCCGGCGCAGAAAGCGGTAGCTGCCCTCCACCGCCGCATCGTTCCACTCAAGCGTGGCCTCGGGTGGGGCGGTGAACATGGTGTAGAGGCGGGCGGTGTCAGCGCCGTATTTTTCGATCAGGTCCTGCGGATCGACCCCGTTGTTCTTTGACTTGGACATGGTTCCCACGCCCTCGTAGTCGATCGGCGTGCCAGCTGGCAGGGAGCCCACCGCCTGCCTGAGCCGGGCGCCAACGATCTTGCCCCCGCTGTCGAGGACATGTTCCACATCCTGCGGCCAGAAGTATTCCTTGCCGCCCTTGTCGGTGCGACGGGAGTAGATATGGTTGAGCACCATGCCCTGGGTCAGCAGACGGGTGAAGGGCTCGTCCACCTGGACCAGGTCCAGGTCGCGCATGACCTTGGTCCAGAAGCGGGCATAGAGCAGGTGCAGGATGGCGTGCTCAATCCCACCGATGTACTGATCCATCGGCATCCAGTAGCGCGCCCCATCAGCCACCATCTGGGCGTCATTGCTCGGATCGCAATAGCGCATGAAGTACCAGGACGAATCGACAAAGGTGTCCATGGTGTCGGTCTCGCGCCGGGCCGGCCGGCCGCAGCAGGGGCAGTCCACTTTGAGGAACGCTTCGCACTTGTTGAGCGGGTTGCCACTGCCGTCGGGCACCAGGTCTTGCGGCAGCACCACCGGCAAATCCTTTTCTGGCACCGGTACCGAGCCGCAGGCTTCGCAGTGAACGATCGGGATCGGTGTGCCCCAATAGCGTTGGCGGCTGATGCCCCAGTCGCGCAGGCGCCAGGTGGTTTTCTTCTCGCCCAGGCCTCGGGTGCCGAGCGCATGGGCCACCGCCTCGATCGCCTGCTGGTAGCCCAGACCACTGAAGCTGTCGGAGTTGATGGTCACGCCATGTTGCTTGTCGGCGTACCAGTCATGCCACTGGTGGTAGTCGTAGTGCTGGCTCTCAACATCGATCACCTGCTTGATCGGCAGCTGGTACTTGAGGGCAAAGGCAAAGTCGCGCTCATCGTGGGCCGGCACGCCCATCACAGCGCCATCGCCGTAACTCATGAGCACATAGTTGCCGACCCAGACTTCGATCTGTTCGTCCATCAGGGGGTGATTCACAAACAGCCCGGTGGCCATGCCTTCCTTGTCCTTGAGAGCAAGCTCGGCTTCGGTGGTGCCACCGCGCTTGCAGGCCTCGATGAATGCAGCCAGACTGGGGTTGGTCTTGGCCGCATGGGTTGCCAGCGGGTGCTCGGGCGCCACCGCGCAGAAAGTCACCCCCATGATGGTGTCGGCCCGGGTGGTGAACACATACATCCGGCCCTCGCCGATCAGCTCACCGTCTTCGCCCCGGATCTCGTGCGGAAAGGCAAATCGCACGCCCTCGCTGCGGCCAATCCAGTTCTCCTGCATCAGCCGCACCCGCTCAGGCCAGCCATTGAGGGTGGCCTTGTCGTTGCCGATCTGCACATGATCGAGCAGTTCCTGGGCATAGTCGGTGATCTTCAGGTAGTAGCCCGGAATCTCGCGCTTTTCGACCAGCGCACCGGTACGCCAGCCGCGCCCATCGATCACCTGCTCATTGGCCAGCACCGTCTGGTCCACCGGATCCCAGTTCACCACCTGGGTCTTGCGGTAGGCAATGCCCTTTTCCAGCATCTTGAGAAACAGCCACTGGTTCCACTTGTAGTAGCTCGGGTCGCAGGTGGCAACTTCGCGGCTCCAGTCGATGGCCAGACCCATGGCACGCATCTGCTCCTTCATATGGGCGATGTTGTCGTAGGTCCACTTGGCCGGCGGCACGCCATTCTTGAGCGCCGCATTTTCGGCAGGCAGGCCAAAAGCATCCCAGCCCATGGGCATGAGCACATTGTGGCCAGTCATGCGCAGTTGGCGCGCCAGCATGTCGTTGATGGTGTAGTTGCGCACATGGCCCATATGCAGCTTGCCACTGGGGTAGGGCAGCATGGAGCAGGCGTAGAACTTCTTCTTGCCCGCGTCTTCAGTCACGCGGTAGGCGTCGCTTGCTGACCAGTCGGCTTGGGCGGCGCGCTCGACATCGAGATGGTTATATTTGTCTTGCATGTGAAATTGGGGCAAAGCGGCAAGCGTGATTCCAAGCGCAGCATTTTAGGCGGCCTGGCCTGGCCACTCAGCGCTTGGTGGCGAAAGCGATCCGCACGATGCCCGCCTGTTGCGCAGCATCCAGCACGGCAACCACCTGGCCATAGGGCACCGCAGCATCGGCCCGCAGCTGAAGCTCGGCCTGTGCAGCCTGCGGGCCCAACTCGAGCAGGCGCAGGCGCAAGGTCTCCATTGCGATCGGCTGCTCATCGAGGTAGGCCTGGCCGGTGGCATCAAGCGCGACTTGCAGCACCTGCGGCGCAGCCTGCACCTGGCCGCCCTCGGCGCGCGGCAGATCCAGACGCAGGGCCGGCGCCAACAGGGGCGCGGTCAGCATGAAGATCACCAACAGCACCAGCATGACATCGATCAGGGGCGTCATGTTGATCTCGCTCATGGGCTGGGCCCCAGGGCTGCGACCGAAGCGTGCAAAGGCCATTCAGGGCTCCTGGCTATCAGCAGCCTGGCTTGGCAGCCGCTGACCCAGCAGCAGTTCGCGCACATCGTGGGCAAAGCCTTCCAGGTCGGCCTCCACCTGGGCAATCAGGCGCCCCAGCAGGTTGTAGCCCAGCACCGCCGGAATGGCCACCGCCAGACCAGCAGCCGTCATGATCAGGGCCTCGCCAACCGGCCCGGCAATACGATCGACTGCGATCTGGCCCTGGGCTGCAATACCCGCCAGTGCCAGGTAGATGCCCCATACGGTGCCCAGCAAACCGACGAATGGGGCCGTCGCGCCCACCGAAGCGAGCAAGGTCTGGCCAAACTGCAGGCGACGCGAGACAGCATGCAGCGCCTCACGCAGGGCGCGGGTGAGTTGGTGCGCAAGCCCGGCACTGGCAGCCAGCGTGCCCTGGGTGTGCGGGTGCAGGAGGCCCAGCATGGGCGACAGCAAGGCCAGCCGGTCAAATGCCGCCACCCGCTGCACTGCCTCGTCAAAAGCCCGGGCCTGCCAGAAGGAGGCGATGGCGCGCGCCAGGTCAAGGCGGGCGCGGCGCAGCAGCCAAACCTTCCAGGCAATCACGGTCCAGCTTGCCACCGACATCAGCAAAAGCAGCAGCGCCAGGCTGCGGCTCAGCGAGTCGCCCCCGGTCAGCAGCTGGGTCGGGTTCATCGATCGACTCAGCGCAGGCCAAGCACGTCGAACATATCGTAGAGCCCGCGGGGCCGGCCGGCCAGAAAGCGGGCCGCGCGCAGGCTGCCCTGGGCATATGTGGCCCGGCTGGCAGACTTGTGCGTGATCTCGATGCGCTCGCCGGTGCCGGCAAACAGAACGGTGTGATCGCCCACGATATCGCCACCACGGATGGTGGCAAAGCCGATGGAAGAGGGGTCGCGTTCGCCCGTATGGCCATGGCGCTCGTACACCGCGCACTCCTTGAGATCACGCCCCAGGGCAGCGGCAATTACCTCACCCATCTTGAGTGCGGTGCCCGAGGGCGCATCCACCTTGTGCCGATGGTGCGCCTCGATGATTTCGATGTCGTACCCGGTGGCCAGCGCCTTGGCAGCCATCTCCAGCAACTTCATGGTCACATTGACACCGACACTCATATTGGGCGCCAGCACGATCGCAATGTCCTGGGCAATGCGGGCGATTTCTTCCTTTTGCGCCTCGCTGAAACCGGTGGTGCCAATCACCGCCTTGATCCCCAGCTCGCGGCACACCCGCAAGTGCGCCAAGGTACCTTCCGGACGGGTAAAATCGATCAGGCATTGCGACTGCTGCAGGCCAGAGCGCAGATCGGCGGTGATGGTGACGCCGCTGGCATGCCCAAGAAAAGCGGCGGCATCCTGTCCAATCGCCGGGCTGCTGGCAATGTCGAGCGCACCGGCCAAAACACAATCGTCGGCCTCACGCACCGCTTCGATCAGCATGCGGCCCATGCGTCCGCTGGCGCCAGCGATGGCAAGTGGGTAAGAGGTGGCGGAAGTCATGGGGCAGAAGAAGTCGGTGGTTTGAGCGAGTTCAGCGAGCCGGGGCCTCCAGTGGCGGGTAGCTCGCCGGCAGGGGCGGCAATGGCTTGTCTTCAGTAGCGCGTGCGGCGGGCGCAGGGAATTGCTGCAACTGTTCGGCACTGGCCTCCAGTTTGGGCACCTTGGCCGGGTCAATGGTTGAACGCTCCAGGGTGGCGGCAAATTCGGCTTCAGTCGGCAGCTCATCAGCCTCGACGCGCTCGAGCACATCGCCCTTGAAAAACACGGTCACACGGCGCGCCTGAGAGGCAAGGCCCTGGCGGCGCAGGGTGAAAACATAGTCCCAGCGGTCGTCGTGAAAAACACTGGTCAGCAATGGCGTGCCGAGAATGTCGCGCACCTGCAGGCGGCTCATGCCCGGCTTGAGCGCGCTGGCCTGCTCGCGCGTGACCACATTGCCCTGCACCACATCGATCCGGTAGGGACTGACGGCCTCCACCAGCCGGTTGCTTGCGTTGTTGAAGCTGCCGCAGGCACTGATCAAAATGAGTGGCAACAGGGCAAAACTTCGGGACATCGAAGCGCAGAAAGATACTGACATGAATCAGGGGCTGGCGATATGATCGGTCCATTGTAGCGGTTGATCCCGTAGCCAGCGGGGTGACCCCCGACCATGACCAACATCGAAGAACTCAAAAGCACCGGCCTGAAAGCGACCTTGCCGCGCCTGAAAATTTTGGAAATTTTTCAGAAAAGCGCGCTGCGCCACATGAGCGCCGAGGATGTGTTTCGCGTCCTGCTGCAGGAGCGCTCCGATGTCGGTCTGGCCACGGTCTACCGGGTTCTCACCCAGTTCGAGCAGGCCGGCATACTCAGCCGCAGCAATTTTGAGGGTGGCAAGGCGGTGTACGAGCTCAACGAAGGCCAGCACCATGACCATCTGGTCTGCCTAGATTGCGGCAAGGTGGAGGAGTTCTACGACCCGCAGATCGAGCAGCGGCAACAAGCAGTGGCTGAAAAGAGGGGCTTTGTGCTGGCCGAGCATGCACTCAGCCTGTATGCCCACTGCGCCAAGAAGGATTGCCCCAACCGCGCCAGCGTCCTCTAGGGATGGTGTTCAAAACTCCCGCCATGCGCGTTCGAGTCCAAAAACGGGATGATTTGATCGCCAACACCGCGCGTCGTGTGCTTGGCAGCACACGCAAGCGGTTTGGTGAGCAAAGGGCCCGTTTTTGGCCGAACCCCTTTGGGGGCGCGGTTTTGCGGGCGATCCACAGCGTTGCAAAACCAGGCAAGCCGTCCAGGCTTGCCTTGGGTTTTACGCCTTGCGGCTCAACCCGCAAAAGCAGCGCCGCGCACGGCGCGAGTTTTGAACACCATCCCTAGGCACCCTTGTCGTCCATGGCCAGGCGGTGGCGCTCCATGAACTCCTGGTAAGTGTCTATGCCACGCAACTGAAGGATGGTGTTGCGCACCGCCGCCTCCACCAGCACCGCCAGGTTGCGCCCCGCCACCACCTGTATGACAACCTTGCGTACCGCAATGCCCAGCACATCCTGGGTCAGTGGCTCGGTCGGGATCCGCTCATAGTCGCGCTCCAGGGTTTCACGCCGCACCAGATGGACAATCAGCTTGACGCGCATCTTGCGCCGCACAGCGGTTTCGCCAAAGATGGCCCGGATGTCGAGCAGGCCGATGCCGCGCACTTCCAGCAGGTTGCGCAAAAGCTCCGGGCAACGGCCTTCGATATTGGCCTGGTCGACCCGCCACAACTCGACCGCATCGTCAGCCACCAGCCCATGGCCACGCGAAATCAGCTCCAGCCCCAGCTCGCTTTTGCCCAGACCCGACTCACCCGTGATCAGCACACCCAGGCCCAGGATGTCCATCAACACGCCGTGCTGGGTGGTGCGGTCGGCAAAGTGCTTGGACAGGTAGTTGCGCAGCACATCGATCACATAGGCTGGCGGCTCCTGGGTTGCGAACATGGGAATCTGGGCCTGCTCGCACATGGCCAGCAGGGCCGGTGGCGGCGACCGCCCATCAGCCAGCACCAGCACTGGAGGTTCGAGCTCCACAATACGCGCGACCCGGCGCGCGCAGTCCTCGGCCGAAGCGTTGGTCAGGTAGGCGATCTCGCGCTCGCCCAGCACCTGCACCCGGTAAGGGTGGATGTAGTTCAGATAGCCCACCAGGTCAGCGCCCGAGCTGGCTGCCCGCACCGCCACCTCGTCAAAGCGACGCTCGGAAGCGCCCAGACTGGCCACCCACTCCCAGTTCAGGCTGGCGCGAAACTCCTCGAACAGGACCTGGGCGCTGACAGCGGTTGGACGCATGGTGCGACGCCCAGCCTCAGGCCGCGTGGGCCGGCAGCCAGGAGGCGATCAGGCCATGCAGCTCGGCCACATCGGCGCAACCCTGCAGGCGCTCACGCAAAGAGGCATCACTGAGCAACTCGGCAATTTCGGACAGGATTTCCAGGTGCTTTTGGGTGGCCGCTTCAGGCACCAGCAGAAAAATCATCAGCTTGACCGCTTGCTCATCAGGCGCATCAAAACCAATCGGTGTGTCAAGCAGCAGCACGGCCGCCATCGGGGCCTTCAGTCCCTTGATGCGTCCATGGGGGATGGCCACGCCGTGGCCCAGGCCAGTGGAACCCAGACGTTCGCGCGCAAACAGGCTGTCAGTGACGGCCGCGCGACTGAGCCCATGCAGGTTTTCAAACAGCAGACCGACTTCCTCGAAAGCTCTTTTCTTGCTGGCAGCATCCACATGCACCAGCACCTGGGAGGGGGGCAAAATGGCAGCAAGTCGGTTCATGGCTCAGTGATCAATTATGCACATAAAAAAGCCGCGGACGATGCCCGCGGCCTGCTCTGGTGAATTGTCTGGCTCGTCCTACATCAGACGCTTGCTGGGTTCATGGTGGTGATCCTGCAGCCGGTCCTTGTGGCGAACCACCTGGCGATCGAGCTTGTCCACCAATTCATCCACCGCCGCATAAAGGTCCTCATGCGAGCTTTCGGCGAACAGATCGCTGCCCTTGACATGAATATTGCATTCGGCGCGTTGTCGCCGCTCCTTCTCCTTCTGTTTTTCCACAGTGAGCAAAACTTTGACATCAACAACCTGGTCAAAGTGACGGATGATGCGATCAAGCTTGGTCGTGACATAGTTGCGCAGGGCGGGGGTGACTTCAAGGTGGTGACCACTGATCGTCAGGTTCATATAAGCCTCCTGTAACTCTCCGGATTGAAATAAGGCCCGGTCCACAAACCTGGGGGCTGCGACACCCCCGGGCGGCCCCGGACATGTCCACTATGCCCCGGTGGCTGCAGAAAAGCAATCCCGTTGACATGACCTAGCTCACGGCTCGGATATTCGCGGCTGCCAGATCTGGCCTGGTCTGGCGCGCAGAAAACTTCAGCCTGCCCCCCTGAAAACAGCGAGAACGATGGGATAATTCTGACCGTCGACACCAACAGGAAATCTCCTTGGAAACTTGCCATAGTTGCTAGCTTCCAGTCCTTGCGCACTTCGGGGGCTGGAAGCAGACATTCAGCCCCCGCATCCCTGCGATGCCCCCACGATTGAGGAAGTGAGCCATGCTCAACATTTTTTCGCTCGCCAACGGCCGGCTCTTTCAGGAAGAGATCGAGTCCCTGGAGAGCCTCGCCCAGTTCCAGCCGGTGTGGGTCGATCTGGAATCGCCCACGCTGGAGGAAAAGCGCTGGGTCAAGCAGTACTACGGCCTGTCGATTCCGGAAGACGCGATGGACGAGGACATCGAGGAATCGGCCCGCTTTTACGAGGAAGACAATGGCGAGCTGCATATTCGCAGCGACTTTCTGATTGCCGACCAAGAGGCGCCGCGCACCGTCCGGGTGGCCTTCATACTGAACCAGACCAATGCCACCCTGCGCAGTCATGGGGTGCTTTTTTCGATTCACGACGAAAACGTGCCGGTCTTTCGCCTGCTGCGCATGCGCGCGCGCCGTGCCCCAGGCCTGATTGCCGACGCCAAGGACGTGCTGCTCAAACTGTTTGACGCCGATGCCGAATACTCGGCCGACACCCTGGAAGAAATCTACGACCATCTGGAAAGCGCCGGTCGCCAGGTGTTGGCCGGGGATGTGACCGACGCCTTGGCTAGCGAAGTCCTGGGCGCCATCGCACGCCAGGAAGACCTCAACGGCCGCATACGCCGCAATATGATGGACACTCGGCGCGCGCTCAGCTTTCTGATGCGCAGCCGCATGCTCAGTGCCGAGCAATTTGAGGAGGCCCGCCAGATCCTGCGCGACATCGATTCGCTGGACTCGCACACCGCCTTTCTGTTCGACAAAATCAACTTCCTGATGGACGCCACCGTCGGTTTCATCAACATCAACCAGAACAAGATCATCAAGATTTTCTCGGTGGCCAGCGTGGCCCTGCTTCCGCCCACCTTAATTGCCAGCATCTACGGCATGAACTTTCAGCACATGCCCGAGCTGGGGCAGACCTGGGGCTACCCGCTGGCGCTGGTACTGATGTTGGCCAGTGCGGTGATTCCGATGTGGTACTTCCGCAAGCGCGGCTGGCTGAAATGATAGGCAACAGGCCAATGGCCTTTGCGGGTGCTGGCATGTCAACAAGAGCTGAGACATGAAAGTCAAGGGGCAGGCCTACCGCACCATCTGGCTCAAGCCGGGCGCTGACCATGTGGTGCAGGCCATCAACCAGAGCAAGCTGCCGCATGTTTTTGAAATCATGGACCTGGTCGATGTGGACGATATGCGCATCGCCATCAAGGACATGCATGTCCGAGGTGCTGGCCTGATCGGTGCCGCCGCTGCCTTTGGCATGTATCTGGCCGCGCTGCAGGCGCCAGACACCGACTTTGACCGCTTCCTCGCTCAGGCGGGCGACGCGCTGGACGCCTGCCGGCCCACCGCCACCAACCTGGCCTGGGCCACCGCACGCATGCGGCGCGTCATCGCCAGCGCCAGGTCGCTGGCTGACAAGCGCGACCTGGCCAGGCGGGAGGCACAGGCCATTGCCGATGAAGATGCCAAGCACTGCCGCCTGATCGGACAGCATGGCAAGACAATCATCGAAGCCCTTGCACATCGCAAACAGGGCGCTGCGGTCAATATCCTGACGCATTGCAACGCCGGTTGGCTGGCTTTTGTCGACCACGGTTCGGCCACGGCACCAATTTATGCCGCTCATGATGCCGGCATCCAACTCCATGTGTGGGTGGACGAAACCCGGCCGCGCAACCAAGGGGCTGCCTTGACCGCCTGGGAGCTTGGCCAGCACGGCGTGCCGCATTCACTCATTGCCGACAATGCGGGCGGCCACCTGATGCAGCACGGCATGGTGGACATGGTGATCACCGGCGCCGACCGTGTCACCCGCAGCGCAGATGTGGCCAACAAGATCGGCACCTACCTCAAGGCGCTGGCTGCACGAGACAACAATATTCCAATGTACGTGGCCCTGCCCTCGTCGACTTTCGACTTTTCCCGGCGTGACGGCCTGAGCAGCATTCCAATCGAAGAGCGCGACCCCGACGAGGTACGCCAGCTCAGCGGCCTGACTGCGCAGGGAACCATTGAGACAGTGCGGATCTGCCCATCCGGCACTCCTGCGCGCAATTGGGGCTTTGATGTGACGCCGGCACGGCTGGTCACCCAGCTGATTTGCGAGCGTGGTATCTGCGAGGCCAGTGAAGAGGGCATCCTGTCGCTATTTCCAGAGGAGCGCCGCCATGACCCCCGCCATGGATGAGGGCTATATCAAGTTCAGCGCCGAGCGAGTGGATGGCACCATCCCTTACCCGCCCGCTTTGGGCGAGCTCAATCGTGCCCGCACCGATCTGTTCGACCTCGGCCTGATTGGCTGCTATGACGATGGCATAGGCTTCGGCAACCTGAGCCTTCGTGACGCTGGTCAGACCTTTCTGATCACTGCCAGCGCCACCGGTGGCGAGCGCGAGTTGCGCTTGGATCAGTACTGCCTGGTCGAATCCTTTTCCCCTGAGCACAACAGCGTGCGCTCGCGAGGACAGCTCATGGCCTCTTCTGAGTCCATGACGCATGGCTCCATTTACGCTGCCAGCCCAGCTGTCAACTGTGTGATGCACATCCACAGCCGCGCCCTGTTTGATGCCTTGATCGCCCGTGGTACGCCTCAGACCGCCGCCGATGTACCCTACGGCACGCCAGCCATGGCACAGGCCGTGTCCAGCCTGGTGCAGGCGCAGCACAGCCTGCCGGTGTTGTTTGTCATGGCTGGCCACGACGAAGGGGTTATCGCCTACGGCGCAGACATCGCATCGGTGAGGCAGCTCATCATCCAGACATTCAACCAGATCATTCATCATGGCTAAGATCGGCATCATCGGCGGCAGCGGCCTGGACAACCCTGACATTTTTGAGAACCCGCAGGACCTGACGCTCACCACAGCCTGGGGCCCACCCTCTTCAGCGCTCAAGCTTGGCAAGATTGCCGGCGTTGAGGTGGCGCTGCTGGGTCGCCATGGCCGCGAGCACACCATCCCTCCAACCCAGGTCAATTACCGAGCCAACATCCAGGCCATGAAGGAGGTCGGTTGCACCCACCTGCTGGCCACCACTGCAGTGGGCTCACTGCGCGAGGAAATCGGCCGCGGACATCTGGTGATCGTCGACCAGTTCATCGACTTCACCAAGCAGCGCGCCATGAGCTTTCACGAGCGCTTTGCGCCCCACCAGCCAGTGCACACACCCATGGCCGAGCCTTTCGACAAGGATTTGCGCGCCCTCCTGATTGAAGCCTGCGCACAGCGCGGCTTTGACTTTCATCCCCGCGGCACAGTGCTCACCATTGAAGGGCCACGCTTTTCAACCCGGGCCGAATCGCACATGTTTCGCGCCTGGGGCGCCGACATCATCAATATGTCGGTGGCCACCGAGGCGGCCCTGGCCAATGAGGCAGGCATTCCCTACGCCGCGGTGGCCATGAGCACCGATTACGACTGCTGGAAAGACGACGAGGAACCCGTGAGCTGGGAGGCCGTGCTGCAGGTCTTCAGCAGCAATGCGGCCAAGGTGACCACCCTGCTGCTTGACGTGATTGCACGCCTGGCCCGGCAGGCCTGAAAAGTATTTTCTTTCACTGGTCGCAAGCAGCTGACAGCCAGGGGCAAGTACGGCGACTGCCTTGCCAGCGCTCAGGCCTTGAGTGCGCCCAGCACCTCATCCAGCATTTTCTTGGCGTCGCCGAACAGCATGCGGTTGTTGTCCTTGTAGAACAAGGGGTTGTCCACGCCGGCATAGCCCGAGGCCATGGAGCGCTTCATGACGATCGAGGTCTTGGCCTTCCACACTTCCAGCACCGGCATGCCAGCGATCGGGCTGGCCGGGTCGTCCTGGGCGGCGGGGTTGACGATATCGTTGGCGCCAATCACCATGGCTACATCGGTGTCCGGGAAATCTTCGTTGATCTCGTCCATCTCCAGCACGATGTCGTAGGGCACTTTGGCTTCGGCCAGCAAAACATTCATATGGCCTGGCATGCGACCGGCCACCGGGTGAATGCCAAAACGCACTTGAATGCCCTTGTCGCGCAAGGTCCTGGTGATCTCATTGACCGTATGCTGCGCCTGAGCCACTGCCATGCCATAGCCCGGCACAATGATGACGCTCTTGGCCTCACGCAGCATCTCGGCAGTCTCGGCTGCGCTCACCGCCACCACTTCGCCCTGCGGCTGCGCGGCCTCGCCCGATTTGGCGGGGGCGGCACCTGCGCCGGAGCCAAAGCCGCCGGCGATCACGCTGATGAAGTTGCGATTCATCGCGGTGCACATGATGTAGGACAGGATCGCACCCGAGGAGCCCACCAGGGCACCGGTGACGATCAGCAGGTCGTTGTTGAGCATGAACCCAGTGGCGGCTGCGGCCCATCCTGAGTAGCTGTTGAGCATGGACACCACCACCGGCATGTCGGCGCCGCCAATGGCCATCACCATGTGCACACCAAACAGCAGAGAAATTACGGTCATCACAATCAGCGGAGTCATGCCCTCGGCAATATTGGGCGCGTGGATGAATTCGCGCCCGAAGGCAATCACCACCAGCAGACCCAGCAGATTGATCCAGTGGCGCGCAGGCAGCAGCAAGGGCTTGCCACCAATCTTGCCGTTGAGCTTGCCAAAGGCAATCAGTGAGCCCGAGAAGGTGACTGCGCCAATCAGGATGCCGACGTAAATTTCCACTTCGTGGATCAGCTTTTCGGCGCCCTTCAATTCGATCGAGGTATCGACATAACTGGCAAAACCAACCAGGCAGGCGGCCAGGCCGACCAGGCTGTGCATCAGCGCCACCAGCTCGGGCATCTGGGTCATCTTCACGACCTTGGCGGCATACAAGCCAATACCGCCGCCCACCGTCAGTGCTGCAACAATCCAGGCCAGGCCGGAGGGGCTGACGCGCGGCCCGAACACGGTGGCCAGCACCGCCAGCGCCATGCCAACGATGCCAAACAGATTGCCCCGGCGAGATGTCTCCGGATTGGACAGGCCGCCCAGGCTCAGGATGAACAGGATCGCGGCGCCAAGATAGGCCACGGTGGCGAGGTTGGAAGAAATAAGACTTTGGGACATGGTGGTTAATTCCTTGTTGTTCTCGTCTTGATGAATCGGGGACAGAGCTGCAGATCTGTGCCCGAAGTCATTTATTTTTGGAACATGGCAAGCATGCGGCGGGTCACCGCAAAGCCGCCGAACATATTGATCGCAGTCAGCACAATGCCGGCAAAGGCCAGCCAGCGGATCAAGTCGTCCGGGCGTCCTGCCATGCCTGCCTCCGGTGGCGCGATCTGCACCAGCGCGCCGATGGCAATGATGCTGGAAATGGCGTTGGTCACACTCATCAGCGGCGTGTGTAAGGCCGGCGTCACATTCCAGACCACCATATAGCCCACGAAACAGGCCAGCACGAAAACGGTGAAGTGGCCGAGGAAGGCCGCGGGCGCATTGGCGCCCACAAACCAGAAAGCCACAGCGGCCACGGCAAAGATAATGGCCAGGGTCTTGGCCGGCAAGGGGCCACTGCTGCCATGGCCATGGCCACCCTTTTTCTCGGCCACCGGCGCTGCCGCCGGCTTCGGTGCCGGTGCCGCAACTGGCTTGAGTGGAGGTGGCGGCCAGGTTATGTTGCCCTCCTTGACCACAGTCAGCCCGCGGATGGCGTCATCCTCCATGTTCACATTGATCACGCCGTCCTTGGTCTTGCACAGCTCCTCGGTCAGGCGCAAGAGGTTGGTGGCATACAGGGTGGATGACTGCTTGGACAGGCGCGAAGCCAGATCGGTGTAGCCGATGATGGTCACTCCATGTTTCACCACGGCCTGCCCCGGCTCGGTCAGCTCGCAGTTGCCGCCCTGCTCGGCCGCCATGTCAACAATCACGCTGCCAGGCTTCATGGTTTTCACCATCTCGGCAGTGATCAGGCGCGGCGCCGGCTTGCCAGGAATCAGGGCAGTGGTGATGATGATGTCGACCTCGCGTGCCTGCTTGGCGTACATCTCGCGTTGCGCCTGCTGGAAGCCTTCGCTCATGACCTTGGCATAGCCACCGCCGCCCGAGCCCTCCTCCTCATAGTCGACCTTGACAAATTCGCCCCCCAGGGAAATGACCTGGTCAGCCACCTCGGCACGGGTGTCGTTGGCGCGTACGACAGCGCCCAGGCTGGCGGCGGTGCCGATGGCGGCCAGACCAGCCACACCGGCACCCGCAATGAACACCTTGGCCGGTGGCACCTTGCCCGCCGCGGTGATCTGGCCATTGAAAAAACGGCCAAAGGCATTGGCCGCTTCAATCACGGCGCGGTAGCCGCTGACACCGGCGGTGGAAGTCAGGGCATCCATTTTCTGTGCCCGGCTCAGGGTGCGCGGCAGGGAGTCGATTGCCAGCACCGTGGTCTTTTTCGCCGCCAGTTGCTGCATCAGATCCGGGTTCTGCGCCGGCCAGATGAACCCGATCAGGGTGGTGCCTTCACGTATCAGCGCCAGTTCCTGCGCTGCTGGCGCCCGCACCTTGAGCACAATATCGGCCGCCGACCACAGCGCGGCAGCGCCAGCGGCAATTTCGGCCCCCGCGCCGCGGTACGCCGCATCGTCAAAATTGGCAGCATCGCCCGCACCGGACTCGACCACCACCTTGAAGCCCAGCTTGATCAGCTTCTCCACCACCTCGGGCACGGTGGCCACGCGTTTTTCACCAGGGAAAACCTCCCGCGGCACACCAATGGTCTGAACCGCTTGATTGGTGCCAGTCTGCATAACTCATCTCCTGGCCATGCATGTCAAATTGGATATGGCCAGCCTATCGCAGCGGCCAGAAAGCGGCAAGCTTAGCCGAGATTTAGATGCCGCCCGGGAATAAGCCCTATAAATTGCCTCCTGCCCCACCAGTCAGCCGATAATCGCGTGCCATGGATACCCGATGGAAGCCCAGCGTCACAGTGGCCGCGATCATTGAGCGCGGCGGCCAGTATCTGCTGGTTGAAGAAGAAACGCCCGAGGGCATCCGGCTGAACAACCCGGCCGGTCACCTCGACCCGGGTGAGTCGCCGCTTGAGGGCTGCGTGCGCGAAGCGCTGGAAGAGACTGCCCATCACTTTGTACCCACCCATTTATTGGGGATCTACCTATCTCGTTTCCAGCGCCTGCCCCAGCATGGGCCAGCGCAAGACATCACTTACATGCGTTTTGCCTTTGCCGGCGAGCTGGGTGAACAGGTGGTGGGTCGGCAACTGGACCACGGCATCTTGCGCACTGTCTGGCTGAGCCCTGAAGAAATCCGGGCCAAGCGGCAGCTCTGCCGCAGCCCCCTGGTCCTGCGCTGCCTGGAAGACCATCTGCGCGGCCAGCGCTATCCTCTTGATCTGATCTACACCGACGCCGCGGTGCAAGATTTTGGGCGCTGAGTTTTCAGCCACTCAAGGGGCCAGATTCAACGGCATCTGGCCATCACACCAGCGGCGCAGATTGTCCAGGAACATGGCTGCGATGCGCTGTGCATTGCCGTCGGAATGGCCTGCCGAGTGCGGGGTAATGATCACCTGCGGCATATCCCACAAAGCGGAGTCAGCGGGCAGGGGCTCGTGCTCGAAAACATCCAGCATGGCCCCAGCCAGGCGGCCACTGCGCAATGCCGCCAGCAGCGCCACTTGTTCGACCACCTCTCCACGCGCCACATTGATCAGACAGGCGCCCTGAGGCAGGGCATTGAGCGCGCGCGCATCGACCAGTTGCCGGGTGCGCTCTGTCAGTGGGCAGGCCAGCAGCAGCCAGTCGGCCCGAGGCAAAACAGCATGAAAGCTGTCAAAGTCCACAAACTCGACACCGTCAGCGGTCGGGGCCGCCTGGGTTCGCACAACCATCAATCTGAGCCCCAGCAGGCGCAGCACCGCGCCAATGCGCTGGCCGATCGGCCCCCAGCCCACCAGTAGCGCGGTCTGCCCGCCCAGATCACGCGGCAGACGCTCGCCCAGCAAGGGCTCCCAGCGATGGGCCAGCTGCGCACGCATCAGCTGGGGAAAACGCCGAGCCAGCGCCAGCACCCCGGCCAGCGCCGACTGTGCCACCACCTCGGCACTTGCGCCCGAGGAGGTGCTGATGGCCACACCCCGGGCCCGCAATTCGAGATAAATCTCGCGATCTGCACCCGCCGAATGGATTTGCACCCAGCGCAAGCCCCTCGAGTGACGCAGAACGTTGTAACAGGCCTGCAGCGAGGGCGCCAACTCGTACTTGGTCGACAGGCCGGTGACATCCCGGGTGATGAATGCCAGATCCAGGTCGGTACGTGCCTGAGCCACTGCAGACTCGATCGTGACCAGCTCATGCGGTCGTGCCGCCAGCACCTTGCCGATCGCCGCGCCCCAATGGTCCAGGGCCTGTTGCGACAGCAGCAGCCGCAGAGTTGGCGCTTGGTCGGATGTCACGTGCAAGCAGTCTCCAAGGTGAGCCCGGCTAAGGATGGTGTTCAAAACTCGCGCCGCGCGCGGCGCTGCTTTTGCGGGTTGAGCCGCAAGGCGCAAAACCCAAGGCAAGCCTGGACGGCTTACCTGGTTTTGCAACGCCGCGGATCTCCCGCAAAACCGCGCCCCTAACTAAAAAGGAGACTAGGGTTCGGCCAAAAACGGGCCCTTTGCTCACCAAACCACTTGCGTGTGCCTACGGGCACACGACGCGCGGTGTTGGCGATCAAATCATCCCGTTTTTGGACTCGAACGCGCATGGCGGGAGTTTTGAACACCATCCCTAGCTCTTTACTTTTCCCATTTTTTGCATATACTGTACAAAAATACAGTATTACCCGGAGGCAGAAATGGATCAGCCAATGCAAGCAAATGAATGGATCGCCAGGTGCTCGGCTCGCCTGCACGCGCAGTGGCCGCGGCTGCAAAGAGCACAACGCGATGAGATGGCGCAAGAACTCTGGAGCGACCAGCGCTGGCAGCAAAGCGAGCCGGAGCTGGCCGTGGTGGCCTGGTTAAGCCAGGGAATTCCGGCACCTGTGGGGAGGGAGCCATGACCCACAGCTATCGCCAATTGCCAGGACTGCAGCGTGTGTGGCGTCTGCCCCAAAGATTACCCGGCCGGCAGCTGCTGGCAGCCATTTGGGGCTGGATGTAGGGCTGGGCAACTGAGTCCAGCCTGCGCAGTGGGCCGTCGGGCCAAGGTGCAGCTATCTATGGCTAGCGCTGGCGCTGCACTGTAATGGCAGCAGCAACTCAGATGGGCTGAGGCGCGCTTACTCGATACGCAAACCGGTTTTTTCAACCACCGGTTTCCATTTGGCCATTTCGTCCTTGATGTAGGCGGCGGCCGATTCCGGGGTGGAGTCGTTTCCCTCCATGGCCTGTTTGTTAAGTTGCTCAACCATGGCGGGGTCTTTGAGTACCTTGGCCGTGGCTGCTGCCAGGATATCAATCACCGCCTTGGGCGTGCCCAGCGGTGCTGCCACTCCGTTCCATAGAACAGCCTCAAAGTTTTTGATGCCCAATGCCTCGTTCACTGTGGGAACATCAGGAGCCAGGCTGGAGCGTTTGTTGGATGCGATGGCCAAAATTTTGGCTTGTCCGTTTTGGTGCAGGGGCAGGGCTGAGCCCAGGGCATCCACCATGGTTTCTGTCTGGCCGCCGAGCAGGGCGGGCTTGGCTTGGCCACTGCCCTTGTAGGGGATGTGCTCGATCTTGGCGCCGGCTTCGAGCAAGAAGTGCTCCATTGACAAATGCAGGTAGGTGCCTTGACCGGGCGAGCCATAGCGAAACTTGTTGGGAGCGGCTTTGGCCTGGTCGATCAATGCCTTGAGGGTCTGCGGGGCATCTTTATGGGCCATGACCACGACCGCGGAGCCGCCCACCACAGCGACGATATTGAAGTCTTTCAGTGAGTCGTACTGGGGCTTGCTGGCCATCAGGTTGTAGAGGGCGAGGTTGGAGGCGGTTCCAAACAGCAGGGTGTAGCCATCGGGCTGGCTGCGCTTGACTTCCAGGGTGCCAATGGCGCCACTGGCGCCGGCCTTGTTGTCCACAATCACGCTTTGGTTGAGCACCTTGGCAAGCCCCACGGCGTACTGGCGCGCAAAAATATCGGTGGGTCCACCGGCGGGAAACGGGACAACCAGTCGAATTGTTTTACTGGGGTAATTGCCAGCCGATTGCGCCTGAATCATGGCTGGCGCCAAGGCCAACGCGCCGATGAGCGACATCAGCACAACACTGAGACGACGTTTTGTAAGGGAAATGGTGTTCATGGGGTCTCCTATGTTTTCACGACATTCATTTTTTAAAATTCACAATCTGACTGGTCATCATAAGCCTGAAGCATCCGGAGCTTACAAGCTGGCCTGTCGCCATTCAGGCAGCGGCGCAGCCGGCTCGCAGCGCAGCCCCGCGGCCTGGATGGCATGAATGGCACAAAACTCATCGCGGTCGGAGGCATCCCCGCTGACTCCTACAGCGCCAATTACCATGGATTGATCATTGAGAATGAGCACGCCACCTGGCACAGGAATGAAGCGGCCATCAGAGGCTGAGGCCAGAGCGCTTTGAAAGGCTGGACGGTTGACCATGCGGTCGCGAATCAGTCGGGTGGACATGCCCATGCCCAGCGCTGCCCAGGCCTTGCCAAATGCAATGTCGTAGCGCATCACACCGCAGCCGTCTTCGCGCTTGAAGGCAACCAGTTGCCCGCCAGCATCAAGCACAGCAACCGCCAGGGGCAGCAGGCCCTCGCGCTGACGCACTGCAA
>CAXRBE010000080.1:0-8618 GCA_964228805.1 Burkholderiaceae bacterium | reverse complement strand
TCTTGAAGGAGTCCAGCCGCCTTTTTTTAAAGCACTCTTGGATTACGCCGAAGACGGCTCCTATTCCTGGCACTGCCCAGGTCACTCTGGCGGCGTGGCTTTTCTGAAAAGCCCGGTGGGCCAGATGTTTCACCAGTTCTTTGGTGAAAACATGTTGCGTGCCGACGTCTGCAATGCGGTCGAGGAATTAGGTCAGCTGCTGGACCACAACGGAGCCGTGGGCGAAAGCGAGCGCAACGCGGCTCGCATCTTCAACGCCGACCATTGCTTTTTTGTCACCAACGGCACCAGCACCTCCAACAAAATGGTCTGGCACCACACGGTAGCACCTGGGGATGTGGTGGTGGTCGACCGCAACTGCCACAAATCAGTGTTGCACAGCATCATCATGACAGGCGCAATTCCTGTCTTCCTTAAACCGACCCGCAATCATTACGGCATCATCGGCCCTATTCCAAAGGATGAGTTCGAGCCAGCCACCATCCAGGCCAAGATCAAGGCCAATCCACTGCTCAAAGGCATGGATGCCAAGGCGGTCAAGCCGCGCATCATGACCTTGACCCAATCGACCTACGACGGCGTCCTTTACAACACGGAAACGATTAAAAACATGCTCGACGGCTATGTCGACAACCTGCATTTCGACGAAGCCTGGTTGCCTCATGCCGCGTTTCACTCCTTCTACGGCGCCTACCATGCGATGGGTAAAAAAAGGGTAAGGCCTAAAAACAGTGTGGTGTATGCCACCCAGTCAATTCATAAATTGCTAGCAGGTATCAGCCAGGCCAGCCATGTCCTAGTACAAGACTCGCAAAACACCAAGCTGGACCACCACCTCTTCAACGAGGCTTATCTGATGCACACCAGCACCTCGCCCCAGTACAGCATTATTGCCAGCTGTGATGTGGCTGCGGCCATGATGGAGCCACCGGGCGGCACTGCCCTGGTCGAGGAAAGCATCGCCGAATGCCTGAACTTCCGCCGCGCCATGCGCAAAGTCGATCTTGAGTATGGTGACAACTGGTGGTTCAAGGTCTGGGGGCCCGAGAAATTGGTGGAAGAAGGCATTGGCCGGGCCGAAGACTGGATCATCCGCAGTGATGCGCGCGGCAAAAACGGCAGTAAATGGCATGGCTTTGGCAAGTTGGCTGATGAATTCAACATGCTGGACCCGATCAAGGCCACCGTGGTCACACCAGGCCTCAATCTGGACGGCAAGTTTGACAAGACCGGCATCCCGGCTGCAATCGTGACCAAGTTCCTGGCTGAGCATGGCGTGGTGGTTGAAAAGACTGGACTGAACAGTTTTTTCATCATGTTCACCATCGGCATCACCAAGGGCCGTTGGAATACTTTGTTGACTGCGCTGCAGCAATTCAAGGATGACTACGACCGCAACCAGCCGATGTGGCGCATCATGCCCGAGTTCTGCCAGAAACATCCCAGTTATGAGCGCATGGGGCTGCGTGACCTGAGCCAATTCGTGCACGAGATGTACGCCCAATATGACGTGGCACGACTGACCACCGACATGTACCTGAGCGAACTGACGCCCGCCATGAAGCCCAGCGATGCCTACGCCCATATTGCGCACCGCACCACTGAGCGGGTGGAAATCGACCACCTGGAAGGACGGGTCACCGTCGGTTTGGTGACGCCCTATCCACCGGGCATTCCGCTACTTGTGCCAGGTGAAGTGTTCAACAGAAAAATAGTCGATTACCTCAAATTCTCACGGGAATTCAACGCCCGGTGCCCTGGCTTTGAGACCGATATTCACGGCCTGGTTGAAATCGTGAGTGAGGATGGAAAGAAAAACTACTACGCTGACTGCGTCAAGGCCTGAAGACAGGCACACCCAAGAAATAAAAACGGCAGCCAGCTTGTAAAAACTCAGATTCCCATGTCCTTGAATACCTCCTTGGCGCTGCGAAAGCTGTCGATGGCAGCCGGTACGCCGCAGTAAATCGCAGTCTGCAGAAAGACTTCCTGGATTTCTTGCTTGCTGAGCCCGTTGTTGATGGCGCCGCGCACGTGGAGCTTGAGTTCGTGCGGGCGGTTTAGCGCGGTGAGCATACACAAATTCATGATGCTACGGGTGCGACGGTCCAGGCCGGGTCGGTTCCAGATTTCATGCCAGCAATACTCGGTCACCAATTCCTGCATTGGACGATTAAAGTCATCTGCATTCTTGATCGAGTTTTCAACATATTCGGACCCAAGTACCTCGCGTCGTGTGTTCAGACCTTTTTCAAATGATTCACGGTTCATGTCAATTCTCCTATTGAAAGTTGTTAAATTCTTGATGAGGCAGAGGCGTCTCAGGAGTCCATCACTGCAATTGCTGTCTGGCTGAATCCACCATCCACATACGTGATTTCTGCAGTCACGCCAGCCGATAGGTCGCTCAGCAAAAATGCCGCCACATTACCGACGTCCTCGATGGTGATATTGCGCCGAATCGGGGATGCGCTAGCCACAACATTGAGCAACTTGGAAAAATCCTTGATGCCACTGGCAGCCAAAGTCTTGATCGGTCCGGCAGAAATACCGTTGACCCGCATGCCGCGGCCATCTGGCAAACTGCCGATGGCCTGGGCCAGGTAACGCACTGAGGCTTCCAGGCTGGCCTTGGCCAGGCCCATCGTGTTGTAATTGGGAATCGCCCGCAAGGCGCCAAGATAGCTCAGGGTCAGCAGGGAAGACTTGTCGTTCAGGTAGGGCAGGGCAGACTTGGCCATGGCTGGGAAGCTGTAGGCGCTGATATCGTGAGCGATGCGGAAATTTTCCCGGCTCAATCCGTCCAGAAAATTGCCAGCTATGGCTTCACGTGGGGCAAAGCCGATACTGTGAACGAAGCCGTCAAAGCGCGGCCAATGCGTTGACAGTTCAGAAAACAGCCTGTCAATCTGGGCGTCATCGCCCACATCACAGTCAAATACTAGGCTGGAATTAAATTCCGCCGCAAATTCGGTGATTCGATCCTTGAAGCGCTCGCCGACATAGCTGAAGGCCAGTTCGGCACCCTCTCGATGACAGGCCTGGGCAATGCCGTAGGCGATCGATCGGTTGCTCAGGACACCTGTGATGAGAAATTTTTTTCCGGTCAGAAAGCCCATATATATTTCCCAGGATACAAAGGTTGGTAAAAAATCTGGGCAGAATTGTCGCATGTGGATCAAACAGGTTATTTTTGCGTTTGCCTCCTGCTGCCTTGCCGTGCCAGGCTGGGCCGCCCATGCCTATGCGCAATTTGGCGACATCAAATATCCCGCTGGCTTTGCTCACCTGGACTATGTCAATCCTGCTGCGCCCAAGGGTGGTGAAATCACCCTGGTACCACCCACCCGACTCAGCAATTTTGACAAGTACAACCCCTTTACTCTCAAGGGCAGTGCACCACCCGCGCTTTCCAGTCTGGTCTTCGAGAGTTTGCTTACTGGCACCCTGGACGAACCCACCACCGCCTACGGCCTGCTGGCCAAGGATGTGACAGTGGCCTCTGACCGTCTTTCAGCCACTTTCACACTCCATGAGCAGGCACGCTTTCATGACGGCGAGCCAGTCCTGGCCGCTGATGTCAAACATTCTTTCGATCGTCTCACCTCCAAGGAGGCAGCACCACAATTTCGCACGATTTTTGGTGAAATCAAGGGCGTCAGCATCCTCACCGACCGAAGCGTGCGCTTTGATTTCAAGAGGGTGAACGCAGAGTTGCCTCTGATTGCTGGCAGCTTGCCGGTATTCAGCCGCCGTTGGGGGCAGGGTAAGCCGCTGGACCAGATCATCACCGATCTGCCCATCGGCTCGGGCCCTTACCGTATTGGCAAGGTCAATTTTGGCAAGGACATCAGCTACGAGCGTGATTCAAAGTACTGGGCACGCGACCTGAATGTGCGCCGCGGCATGTTCAATTTTGACCGCATCACTTACAAAATTTACAAGGACAGCACCGCGCAGCTGGAAGCCTTCAAGGCCGGGGAATTTGACTATATCCAGGCCTTCATCGCTCGCGAATGGGCGCGTGCCTACACGGGAAAGGCCTTCGACAAGGGTGAACTGATCAAGAAAGAGTTGCAGCACGGCAATGCTGGTGACTTTCAGGGTTTTCTTTTCAATCTGCGCCGGCCCAAGTTTCAGGACGTGCGGGTGCGCCAGGCGATTGAACTGGCCATGGATTTCGAATGGCTCAACCGTCAACTTTTTTACAATGCCTACAAGCGGGTGCGCGGATACTTTGTCGGCAGTGATTTTGAAGCACGCGGCCTTCCTGGGCCTGACGAGCTGGCGCTGCTAGAGTCGCTGAGGGCTCAGCTAGCGCCTGAGGTGTTCACCCAGGCGGCGCCGCTGCCGCCCGAGACTTCACTCGATCCGAAATCTGGCCACACCCTGCGTGACAATCTGCGTCGTGCCCGTGATTTGCTGGCGGCTGCCGGCTGGACTTTTCGTGAAGGGGCCTTGCGCAATGCCAGCGGTGAGGCCTTCACGATTGAATTTCTGGACAGTTCGGGTTCTATGGGTCGGGTGGTCACACCCTATGCCAAAAATCTGGAAAAACTTGGCTTTCAGGTCAATTACAAAGTGATTGACTTTGCCATCCTGCAAAAAAGGTTGGATGTCTTCGACTTTGAGATCATCAGCAACCGACTGGTCGGCAGCGAGGCGCCTGGCACCGAACTGCTGGAGCGCTTTGGCTCCAGGGCTGCCGATACTGAAGGCTCCAGCAATGTCATCGGTCTGAAAAACCCGGCGGTTGATGCCTTGCTCGACCAGATCATCTCGGCCACCACCCGACCAGAGTTGGTGGCCAGGCTGCGCGCTCTTGACCGGGTGCTGCGCCACGGCCATTATGCAGTGCCACACTGGACCAGCGGGGTGCACCGGGTAGCTTGGCGGGCTGGTCGTTTTGAACAGCCCACAGTCGCTCCCCGTTACTACCAGCCGGAATACTGGATCACAGCTGTCTGGTGGGCCACACCAGCCAACCGGGCAGGAGCCAGATAAGCACCATGTACGCCTACATTCTCAAGCGCCTTCTTCTGATGCTGCCGACCTTGCTGGGCATCCTGCTGCTGACGTTTGTGGTGATCCAGTTTGTTCCGGGAGGTCCGGTCGAGCAAATGGTGGCCCAATTGCAGGGACGCGACACCGGAGGCGAGGGCGCCGCTGTGGGTGGGGCTGGCTATCGTGGTCGGCAAGGGGTAGATGCGGCGCGAATTGCCGAAATCCGTGCCTTCTATGGCTTTGATAAACCAGCCCATGAGCGTTTTTGGCAAATGCTCGGCCAGTTTGTCCGGTTTGACCTGGGCAAAAGCTTTTTTTATCCAAAGAGCGTGTGGGAGCTGGTCAAGGAAAAATTGCCGGTTTCCATCAGCCTGGGCCTATGGACTTTCTTTCTGAGTTACATCATTTCGATACCGCTGGGCATTGCCAAGGCTGTGCGGGCTGGCAGCCGCTTTGACACCGTCACCAGCCTGATGGTGCTGGTCGGCTACGCCATACCAGGTTTTGTGCTCGGTGTGGCGTTGCTGGTGATTTTTGGGGGGCAGCTGCAGTGGTTCCCCTTGCGCGGGCTGACCTCCAGCAACTGGGAAACGCTGAGCTGGGGCGCCAAGGTGGTCGACTATCTCTGGCACATTGCCTTACCGGTCACAGCCAGCGTGCTGGGGGCCTTTGCCGTCACTACCATGCTGACCAAAAATGCCTTTCTTGAGGAAATTCGCAAACACTATGTGCTGACCGCTCGCGCCAAGGGGCTGTCCGAGCGGCGGGTTCTGTGGAAGCATGTCTTCCGAAACGCCTTGATTCCCATCGTGACCGGATTCCCAGCTGCCTTCATCGGCGCCTTTTTCACCGGATCCCTGCTGATCGAGACCTTATTTTCGCTGGATGGGCTGGGCCTGCTGTCCTACGAATCGGTCATGCGGCGCGACTATCCGGTGGTCTTGGGTACCCTGTACCTGTTCACGCTGATTGGTCTGGTGACCAAACTGATTTCCGACCTCTGCTATGTGTGGGTGGATCCTCGTGTCAAGTTTGACTAAGCCCCCTGTTGCCGCCTGCGGTGGTATCCCTCCCCAGGGGGGCATGGGCAGTGGCCGGGCGAAGCCCGTTCCACGGCGTTTCTCGATTGAGCCCTGTCGTTCGGAAGCTTGTGCGGCATGAGCAGTGCATCCTTGTCCCCGTCGCAACGCGCCTGGCAGCGCTTCAGCCGTAACCGTCTGGGCTTCTGGAGTTTGCTGATTTTCTGCACCCTGTTTGTGGTCAGCCTGGGCGCAGAGTTGATTTCCAATGACAAGCCTCTGATAGCGCGTTATCAAGGTCAGTGGTACTTCCCGATCCTGAAGAACGTACCTGAGACCGAATTTGGCGGCGATTTCCAGACACCGACCGACTTTCTGGATCCTTTTATCCAGCAGCAATTTCGACAACCGGGCAACTTTGCGCTCTACCCCCCCAACCCCTATCACCACAGCACCATCAACTATTTCGCCAAGGAACCCAACCCGTCAGCACCATCAGCCGATAACTGGCTGGGAACGGACGATCGCGGCCGGGATGTGATCGCCCGGCTGCTCTACGGCTTTCGTATTTCGGTCCTGTTTGCACTGGCGCTGACCTTCATCGGCGTGCTGCTGGGCGTTCTCACAGGTGCCATCCAGGGGTTTTTTGGCGGTAAGACCGATTTATGGTTCCAGCGCTTCATCGAGATCTGGGGATCGATGCCTGAACTCTATCTGCTGATCATTTTCTCTGCCATGTTTGATCCGAGTATTGCGCTGCTGCTGATTCTGCTCAGCCTGTTTGGCTGGATGGGACTGTCAGACTATGTGCGTGCCGAGTTCCTGCGAAATCGGCAGCTGGATTATGTCCGCGCTGCCCGCGCCATGGGTCTGACGAACTGGCAGATCATCTGGCGACATATCCTCCCCAACAGTCTGACCCCGGTGGTGACCTTCTTGCCATTTCGAATGAGCGCAGCCATTCTGGCGCTGACCTCGCTTGATTTTCTAGGTCTTGGTGTGCCGCCAGGTACACCATCCCTGGGTGAATTACTGGCGCAGGGAAAAAACAATATTGATGCCTGGTGGATTTCCCTGTCCACTTTTGCTGTCCTGGTGGTGACGCTCCTGTTGCTGACCTTCATGGGTGATGCGTTGCGCGATGCCCTCGATCCCCGCAAGGCAGAACGATGACTGCACCCCACTCAGGCCCACCCCCTTCTGACACCAGGGAATTTGTGGATAACACCCCAGCGCCAGGGGCTGCTTCCGGTCAATTGCCACTGCTGGATGTCAGAAACCTGCAGGTTTCTTTCGCTGGCAAAAGTGTGGTGAGCCAACTGAGCTTTTCACTGGCTGCCGGCGAGAAAGTGGCTCTGGTCGGTGAATCCGGCTCAGGCAAGACAGTGAGTGCCTTGAGTCTGCTGCGTCTGTTGAACGATGCGAAGGTGACTGGCCAAGCCATTTACCAAGGGGCGCAAGGCCAAATTGACCTGCTCGCCCTCGCAGACTCTGCCTTGCGTTCAGTGCGCGGTAGCGACATCTCCATGATATTCCAGGAGCCGATGACAGCGCTCAATCCGCTCTTCACCATTGGGGATCAAATTGCCGAGGTGCTTGAGCTCAAGCTTGGACTGGACAGCTTGACAGCCCGACAGCGCAGCGTAGAACTGCTCGCTGCCACTGGAATAACCGAGCCCGAACGCCGGGCGTCCGCGTTTGCGCATCAACTCAGTGGCGGCCAGAGGCAGCGGGCCATGATTGCCATGGCGCTGGCCTGCAAGCCTCGTCTGCTGCTGGCTGACGAGCCAACCACCGCTCTGGATGTCACCCTAAGAGGTCAGATCCTAGACCTGCTGGCCCAGTTGCAGCGTCAGAATGGCATGGCGGTCCTGATGATCACCCACGATCTCAATCTGGTACGCCGTTTTGCCGACCGTGTCTTGGTGATGGAAAACGGCCTCTTGGTCGAACAGGGCCCGGTCGGGTCGGTGTTTGACCGACCCCGTCATCCCTACACCCGCAAACTGATTGACAGCAAACCGGTGCGAGATGTGCTGGAGTGGGGTTCAGTTGAAGTCCAAGCGCCCCGGTTGCAGGCCGTCAATTTGAGGGTTTCCTACCGCACCTCGATACCTGGTGTGCGAGGCTGGTTTCGCCACGGCGAGTTTGTCGCTGTTCAGGCGGCCAGTTTTGCCATTCCTGCGGCCAGCACATTGGGCGTCATCGGTGAATCAGGTTCAGGAAAATCAACCCTGGCACTGGCCGCACTTGGCCTGTTGCCGTATGCCGGCCAGCTCACCGTGGATGGTCATTCTTGGAGTGGAAAGTTAAATATTGACAAAGAATTACGAAAGAAAGTTCAAGTAGTATTTCAAGATCCTTTTTCATCCTTGTCGCCACGGCTGACCGTAGAGGAGATCGTGGGCGAGGGACTGCTCGTCCATTATCCAGAGCTGTCCAAAGCACAGCGTCGGGCTCGCGTCGAACAGGCGCTGGCGGAAGTCGGTCTGGATGAGTCCCTATTTCACAATCTTCTGGATCGCTACCCCCATGAGTTTTCTGGTGGGCAGCGCCAACGGCTGGCCATTGCCCGGGCATTGATTGTTCAGCCGC
>CAXRBE010000079.1:0-40750 GCA_964228805.1 Burkholderiaceae bacterium | reverse complement strand
AGCCAGCACATTCAAGGGGTTTGAACCAGGTGCGCCACGGGTTGTTGTGTCCATGGGAAAGGCCATGCCCTGTCCGTTTTCGCGGGCATAGACCGCCATCACACGATCGACGGGAACGACAACTTCCCTGGCCACACCGCCAAAGCGGGCTCTGAACTCTATGAATTCATTACCCAGTTTCAGAGAGCTCGTTGCGTCCGGGCTGATGTTGAGCACAATTTCACCATCCTTGACAAATTCGCGCGGCACCTGCACTGAGTCGTTGACGCTGACGGCAACATAGGGCGTTAGGCCGTTGTCACAGCACCACTCATGCAGGGCCCGTATGAAGTACGGGCGCGTGGAACTTGCATCCTGCTCTTTGCTCATATCGGACTGATTGAGACTTACTTGCGCATCACTTTTTCGGACGGGGTCAGAGCCTCGATATAGGCCGGTCGCGAAAAAATACGCTCTGCATATTTGAGCAAGGGGGCAGCGTTCTTGGACAACTCAATACCATAGTAGTCAAGCCGCCAAAGCAGGGGGGCGATGGCCACATCCAGCATGGAGAAGTTGTCGCCGAGCATGTATTTGTTTTTCAGAAACACCGGGGCCAGTTGAATCAGTCGGTCTCGAATGTGGGCGCGCGCCTTCTCAAGAGCCTTTTCATTGCCTTTTGTGGCGCGGTTTTCCAGCGTGGCCACATGAATGAACAGCTCTTTTTCGAAATTTAGGAGAAAAAGACGGACCCGGGCACGATCGACCGGATCACCCGGCATCAGCTGGGGGTGAGGAAAGCGCTCATCAATGTATTCGTTGATGATGTTGGATTCGTACAAGATGAGGTCACGCTCCACAAGGATGGGGACCTGACCATAGGGGTTCATCACGCTGATGTCTTCCGGCTTGTTGTAAAGATCAACATCGCGGATTTCAAAATCCATGCCCTTCTCAAACAAAACAAAGCGGCAACGGTGAGAGAAGGGGCAGGTTGTGCCCGAGTACAGCACCATCATGGGGGAAGGCTCCTAAAAACAAAAAAACGAAGAGTGGGCCGCATTGTCGCAAACCCACTCATGAAATTGCAAATTTTGCACCAAAATGGTGCAAAAAGTCCTTAAAGCTTACTTGACGTCTTTCCAGAAGCTGGCGTTCAAGCGCCAGGCAATCACTGTGAATATCAGCAGAAACACCAGGACCCAGACACCAACCCGCACGCGTGTGTTCTGCGAGGGCTCGCCCATCCATTGCAGAAAGTTCACCAGGTCTCCGACAGCCTGGTCGTACTGGACGGGTGTCAAGCTGCCGGGGCTGAGCTGCTCCCAGCCCTTGAACAACTTGACCTCATGGCCGTGTTCCTGCCGGGTCTCATAAACAGGCCGGCGTTTGCCCTGGAGTTCCCACAAGGCATGTGGCATGCCAACACTGGGAAATGCCAGATTGTCCCAACCGGTGGCCTTGCTGTCATCCACATGAAAAGTGCGAAGGAAGGTGTACAGGTAATCCGCGCCGGTGCCACCGTGGCCTGCACGAGAGCGGGCAATCACAGAAAGGTCAGGCGGGTTGGCACCAAACCAGCCCTTGGCCTCTTTCGGATCGATGGCAGACCGCATGGTGTCGCCCACTTTGTCGGATGCGAAAAGCAGGTTGTCCTTGATCTGCTCGTTACTCAGGCCAATATCCTGCAGCCGGTTGTAACGCATGTAGGCAGCCGAGTGGCAATTCAGACAGTAATTGACAAACAGCTTGGCGCCGTTCTGCAAGGAGGTCAGGTCACTGGTATTGACCGGCGCCTTGTCCCAGGGTATGCCCCCGCCCGCAGCATGCACTGCACTGGACAGGCTCAGCGACAGGATGAAACCATAAATCAGTTGCTTCATGGGTAATGGTCTCCGGCTCAATGGGCTGCAAAATTCACGCGGCTGGGTACAGGCAGGCACTGCCCCAGGCGGCTCCACCAAGGCATGAGGAGAAAAAAGCCAAAGTAGAACAAGGTGCCAAGCTGCGACACGCGCTCACCCACCGGGGAGGGTGGCTGAACGCCCAGATAGGCCAGGATGACAAAGTTGATGACGAACAGGCCGTAGATGTATTTATGCCAACTCGGCCGATAGCGGATCGACTTGACCGGGCTGTTATCCAGCCAGGGCAGGAAAAACAAAATGATCACCGCACCGCCCATGACCAGCACACCCCAGAACTTGGCATCAATGGCCAGCATCAGTGCGACAGCGATGGCAGTGGCCAGCAAAACCGCAGCGCGGAACATGCTGGACTTGCATTTCGCAACGCCGAGCAGGGCGCCGAGCACCGTACAGGCGATCAACACGTACATCATCTCGCTGGTGATGGCGCGCAGCATCGAGTAGAAGGGCGTGAAGTACCAGACTGGGGCGATGTGTGCCGGCGTCTTGAGTGGGTCGGCCGGAATGAAATTGTTGTATTCCAGAAAGTAGCCGCCAAACTCAGGGGCGAAGAACACAATGGCAGAGAACACCAGCAGAAACACGCTGACAGCAAAGATGTCATGCACGGTGTAGTAAGGATGGAATGGCACTCCATCGGCCGGTGCGGTGGCTGACCAACGGTTGCCCTTGGGGCCGGCCTTGATTTCAACGCCATCGGGGTTGTTTGAGCCGACATCATGCAGGGCCAGCAAGTGGGCCACCACCAGGCCCAACAACACCAGGGGCACGGCAATCACATGAAAGCTGAAAAAGCGGTTCAGCGTCGCGTCGCCCACCACATAGTCGCCACGGATCAGCAAGGCCAGATCAGGACCGATGAAGGGAATGGCCGAAAACAGGTTGACAATCACCTGGGCACCCCAGTAGGACATTTGTCCCCAAGGCAGCAGATAGCCCATGAAGGCCTCAGCCATCAGCACCAGGAAGATGGCACAGCCGAAAATCCAGACCAGCTCGCGTGGTTTTCGATAGCTGCCATAGATCAGACCACGGAACATGTG
The DNA here is from genome assembly GCA_964228805.1 of Burkholderiaceae bacterium. Taxonomy (GTDB): domain Bacteria; phylum Pseudomonadota; class Gammaproteobacteria; order Burkholderiales; family Burkholderiaceae_C; genus Hylemonella. The sequence continues at coordinate 37,800 of CAXRBE010000079.1, read as the reverse complement.
CAGGTACACCACCACAAAAAACGCCGAAGCGCCGGTGGAATGCATGTAGCGGATCAGCCAGCCCCAGGGCACATCGCGCATGATGTACTCGACCGAGGCAAAGGCCAGGGCAGCGTCTGGCTTGTAGTGCATGACCAGAAAGATGCCGGTGACGATCTGGATCACCAGCACCAGCATGGCCAGGGAGCCGAAGATGTACCAGAAATTGAAGTTCTTGGGTGCGTAGTATTCCGCCATGTGCACCCGATAGGCCTCGAACATGGTCGGGAAGCGGTTTTCAAACCAGTTCATCAGCTTGGCCCCAGCAGGGGCGTCGGCGGGTAATTCTTTGAATTCAGCCATCTTGGTCGTCCTCAAGCCTTTTTGTCTTCACCGATCAGCAGCTTGCTGTCGGACAGGTACATATGCGGTGGCACTTCCAGGTTGTCAGGCGCTGGTTTGTTTTTGAACACCCGTCCAGCCATGTCGAAGGTTGAACCGTGGCAGGGACACAAAAAGCCGCCCGACCAGTCGTCTGGCAAAGAGGGCTGGGCCCCTGACTGAAACTTGTCAATCGGTGAGCACCCCAGATGCGAGCAGATACCCACTGCCACCAGCAGTTCAGGTTTGATCGAACGGTGCTGGTTGCGCGCATAGTCTGGCGTCAACTCGGAGGGGTTGCGCTTGGATTCCGGGTCGGCCAGCTGGCCTTCGGTTTTCTTCAGACCTTCAAGCTGATCAGGGGTGCGACGAATGATCCAGACCGGCTTGCCGCGCCACTCCACAGTCAGCTTCTCACCCGGTTTGAGCCCGGCGATATCCACTTCCACCGCAGCACCGGCGGCCTTGGCCTTTTCCGATGGCTGAAAGTTACTGACGAATGGAATGGCAGCAACCACTCCCCCAACGGTCCCAGCACACCCAGTGGCAATCAGCCAAGTTCGTTTGCTGGGATCGATCTCGCTCTTCTCGCCAAGCGTCTCGCTCATGAAAACCCTCATTAATAGCTGCAGGATTGTCGGCTGATGCAACCGGCATTAAAAGTCTGTGATTGTAATCGGGCTTGAAGGTACCTTGATCGGCGTCAAACCAGGAAGTCGACAGACCTGCCAGTTCAGCGCTATATTGCCTGTGTCCGTTTTCGCCCACGAAAGGATGTCTTATGGGGATGCTGCAGGAATTCAGAAGTTTTGCCATCAAGGGCAATGTGATCGACCTGGCTGTGGGCGTGATCATTGGAGGCGCCTTTGGCAAGATCGTTGATTCGGTAGTGGGCGATCTGATCATGCCACTGGTTGGTTCGGTGGTGGGGAAGCTCGATTTTTCCAACCTGTTTGTCGTCCTTGGCAGCATACCCGCGGGAGTGCCACAGACTCTGGACGCACTCAAAAAAGCAGGTGTGCCAATATTTGCCTATGGCAGCTTTATTACAGTTGCGGTCAATTTCGCCATTCTGGCTTTCATCATTTTCCTGATGGTCAAGCAGATCAACAGGCTCAAACGGGAGGCCCCCGCGGAGCCAGCAACAGCCGCAGTGACGCCCGAGGACATTCTGTTATTGCGCGAAATCAGGGACAGCCTGAAAAAATAGGCCCGAAAGCTCAGGTGCCCCGGCCCTGGACGAGGGAACGAGCCAGGCTGATTGCCTTGATCAGGCTGGAAGGGTCGGCTACGCCGGTGCCAGCAATGTCAAATGCCGTGCCATGGTCGGGGCTGGTACGGACGAAAGGCAGGCCCAAGGTGACATTGACACCATCTTCGATACCCAAATATTTCACCGGAATCAGGGCCTGGTCATGGTACATCGCGAGCACCGCGTCAAATTCACCGGCCTGTCCCTGCTTGGCACGTGCCCGCATGAACACCGTGTCGGGTGCGTAGGGCCCGCTGACATCAATTCCCTCGGCACGTGCCTGGGCGATGGCCGGCGCGATGACTTCGATTTCCTCCCGGCCAAACAGCCCGCCTTCCCCTGCATGGGGATTGAGACCGGCCACAGCGATGTGTGGCGGGCGGCCCAGCATTTGTCCCAGGGCGTAGTGGGCTATGCGAGCGGACTGCAAAACATTATCGACCGTGACTGCCTCAATCGCCTGCCGCAGGGGCACATGGATGCTGAGCAGCACAGTGCGCAATTCCTGATTGGCCAGCATCATGCGTACTGGCATGTTGGCAACAGACTGACCGACATGGACGGCGGCCTCGGACTGTAAGAGCTCTGTGTGGCCCGCAAAGCCGTCGTAAGGCGCCCCGGCTGCCGACAACGCCTCTTTGTGCAAGGGGGCAGTGACCAGGGCTGCAATTTCACCCCGTAGCGCAGCACGCGCCGCCCAAACCACACAATCGCCAGCTTGCCGTCCTGCAGCCGCACTGACATGACCCCAGGGCGGAGGATCAAACTCTTCTCCTACTGGCAACACTGGCAGGCAGCCCGCTGGCAGTTCCATGACTTCGGCTGGAGAGTCGATCAGCGCCAGCGGCAAGGGGGTTTCGCCTGCCCCAGCCAGCAAGTTTGACGCCCTTCGGATCACGGCCACAGAGCCAACAATGAAGCAGCCATGCATCAGACCGGCACTTCCCCGAAAAGCCTTGACGATGATCTCTGCTCCAATGCCGGCAGCGTCTCCCTGGGTGATGGCAATGGGCAGCATCATGCCGGGTTGTCGATATCGATGAACTCGTGTGCCAGCCCGTAGAGCGATGCCACATTTGCCGCAATTGCCTGCGCACCAAAGCGCTCACTGGCGTGGTGGCCACAAGCAATGAAAGCCACGCCACACTCGCGCGCATAGTGGGCCTGAGGTTCTGAAATTTCACCGGTGATGAAGGCATCGGCGCCAGCGGCAATGGCCGCCTCGAAATATCCCTGGGCCGCTCCGGTGCACCACGCAATGCGGCGCAGTGGTCGCGGGCTGTCAGGGCCGACATGAATCACCGTGCGGCCCAGCGCATGCGAGACAAGTTCAGCCAATTGCTCGACATTGGCAAATGTTTGTCCCTTCTCATCTTCGCCCAGGCATCCCAGGTTCTGCTCGCCAAAGTGTCCAAGGGTGCGCAAGCCCAGCCGCAAGCCCAACTGGGCGTTGTTGCCAAATTCAGGATGGGCATCCAGCGGCAGGTGGTAGGCAATCAGGTTGATGTCATGCGCCAGCAAGAGCGACAAACGCTGCCTCAACCAGCCGGTGACCCGTCCGTCCTGGCCACGCCAGAACAGCCCGTGGTGGACCAGAATGGTGTCGGCACGAGCACGGATGGCCGCCTCAATCAGGGCCCGGCTGGCAGTTACGCCTGAAACAAGCTTGCGGACCACCGGGGCTCCCTCGACCTGCAGTCCATTGGGCCCATAGTCGCGAAAGAGCTCAGGCTGAAGCAGTTCATCCAGCTTGGTCATCAGTACCTGTCTGTCAATCATGGGTTGATTGTCCCTCACATCTCCTGTTGCAGGCTCACTGCCCAGGTGGATCCGCCTGAACCTGCAGGCTACAGTCGCAGCCGATGCCCGCCCCAATCCAGCGCGCGCCTCGCCAGCGCAGCAAGGCCATCCAGCCGGGAATCGTCCAAAAGAGCCAGTTGGGCACAGCCTGCTTGAGCACCTGTTCGGGTGCATCCAAAGCGCCACAGCGGTAGCGCTTACCCGGTTCGTCCCACTGCAGGGCCAGGCAGGCGCCAGCACGTCGGCGCGACAGAATCATGCCCACCGGGCACGGCTCGCTCAGACAACAGACACCACAACCATTGCAAGGCGCCCCCCAGGCTGGCTTGGCCGGCGCTTTTGCATGCACCGGGATGAACATGGTTCTTTGCTTGGCCATAAACCCTACAATTTCGACATGAAACGTCTCTGGCTGGTATTTTCTCAGGCTGCCACTATTTTGCTGGCGACTTATTTTGTTGTCCTGACCCTCAAGCCGTCCTGGCTTGGACGCTCAAACAATGCCATCACGGTCATGGAGGCCAAGGTTGGGGCAGGTACCAGCCAGACACCGCCCGGCAGTTTTCGTCAGGCCGCGCAACGTGCTTCGGCTGCGGTCGTCAGTATCAATACCAGCAAGGCTGCCCGTCGCCACCCCAACAGCAATGACCCCTGGTTCCGTTTCTTTTTTGGTGATGGCAATGACGAGCCTCAGGTTGGGCTGGGCAGCGGGGTGATTGTCAGCCCGGACGGTTATATATTGACCAACAACCATGTGATTGAGGGTGCCGACGAGATCGAGGTGGTGCTCAATGACAACCGGCGAGCTCGGGCCAAGCTGATCGGCAACGATCCTGATACCGATCTTGCCGTGCTACATATCAAGCTGGACAAGCTGCCCGTGATCGTGTTGGGCCAGCCAGACCATCTGCAAATTGGTGACCCGGTTCTGGCCATCGGCAACCCCTTTGGAGTGGGGCAGACTGTCACCAGCGGCATTGTCAGTGCCCTCGGACGCAGCCACCTGGGCATCAACACTTTTGAAAACTTCATTCAGACCGACGCCGCTATCAATCCTGGCAATTCAGGGGGAGCGCTGGTCGATACCCAAGGGCATCTGCAAGGCATCAACACCGCCATCTACTCTCGCTCGGGTGGCAATATGGGAATTGGATTTGCGATCCCTGTGTCCACCGCGCGCCATGTGCTTGAGAGCCTGGTACGTGAAGGGCGGGTGACGCGTGGCTGGATCGGGGTGGAGCCCAACGACTTGACGCCCGAACTGGTGCAGACTTTTGGCATCAAAACAGAGCAAGGCGTGCTGATCACGGGCGTGCTCAGCAATGGTCCTGCCGCCCTGGCGGGAATTCGTCCAGGTGATGTGATCAGCTCGGTGGAAGGCAAGGCCGTCAGCAATGTGTCGGAACTGCTGGGGCTGGTGGCATCGCTTCAGCCTGGTCAATCTGCCCGTTTCGAGCTACACCGGCAAAACCAGAAAATGGCTGTGAATATCGTCCCTGGGGTGCGCCCCAAGCCAAGACGCCCAAGCCAGGCCCAGTAAACCCTCAAGGCGAGGAGGTCGCCTCGCTGTCTTCTTCCGCCTTGGTCTGCTTGCTGAACACCTGCGCCGCCCAGAGGCCGAGTTCATACAAGAGGCACATGGGGATGGCGAGGGCGAGTTGCGACACCACATCGGGCGGGGTCACGATGGCGGCAATGACGAAAGCCAACACTATGAAATAGCCACGAAAATCCTTCAGTTTTTGCAGGCTGACCACACCCATGCGCGCCAGCACCACCACCACCACGGGTACCTCAAAAGCCAGACCGAAGGCCAGGAACATGGTGAGGACAAAGCTCAGATAAGCCTCGATATCAGGCGCCGCGGTGATGCTTTTGGGCGCAAAACCCTGGATGAATGAGAAGACCTGACCAAAAACAAAAAAGTAACAGAACGCCACGCCAATAAAAAACAGGATGGTGCTGGAAATCACCAGCGGCAGCACCAACTTCTTTTCATTGGAATACAACCCGGGGGCAACAAAGGCCCAGGCCTGGTGAAGGATGACAGGCAATGCCAGCAAAAATGCCGCCATCAGCATGATCTTGAGCGGCACCATGAATGGCGAGATGACCGAGGTGGCGATCATGGTGGCACCTTTGGGCAGGTGTGCCACCAGTGGGGCAGCCAACAGGTCGTAGAGCGCGCCCGGGCCGGGGTAGATGGCCAGCATCGCAGTCATCACCGCCATTGCCACCACCGACTTGAGCAGGCGATCGCGCAACTCGATCAGATGCTGCACAAAGGGCTGCTCGGTGCCTGCGAGTTCGTCTTCTTTGGTTTGAGGGTCAGCCATGCAGTATGTATCTTGCCCAAGGTTGGTGCCAGGGGCGACCGTTGAGGATCAGTTGAGTTTTTGCGGTCGAAAGCGCGCCACCCTTGCGGCGCCAGACAGGGCACGGGTGCGAACGCCCTGCCGGGCCTTGTACCAATTGGGTGTGGTCCCGCGCTTGAGGCGCCAATTTTTTTTGGGATGCCGATATTGGGGGGAATCAGGAGCGGCAATGGTATCCGAGGGATTGGACTGCAGTCCGGCCGTCGCCTCGGACCAACTCTGCTCGAAATCAGTGGCCGTGGTCTGGATTGAGCTTTCGACTTCGCGGGCAGCGCCCTCCACCGAATCCTTCATTTTTTTCAATTCATCGAGTTCCATCGAGCGATTGACTTCCGCTTTCACATCAGCCACATAGCGCTGCGCCTTGCCCAACATCGCCCCAAGCGTGCGTGCCACTCGGGGCAGCTTTTCCGGCCCGATCACGACCAGCGCCACGGCACCGATCAGCGCCAGCTTGGAAATTCCGAGATCGATCATGCCTGCCTGGACGAGGCGATCAGGACTTGGTCTTGGCTTCGACGTCGATCGTGGTCTTCTCGGCGGCAGGGGCAGTGCTGGTCACCTGAGCAGGGGCAGCAGTCTTGTCCTCGGTGGAGCCGCCATCTTTCATACCATCCTTGAAGCCCTTGACTGCACCACCAAGATCGCCACCCAGGTTTTTCAACTTTTTGGTGCCAAAAACCATGACCACGATCAACAGCACAATCAGCCAATGCCAAATGGAAAACGAACCCATAGATAACTCCTCAGGAATAAGACCATTTTAATCCGGTTGGCCCCGTTGGGGCGTGGTGACGTCCGATTTACCCCTTGCGCCAGGGGCGCGGGCCGCCAATCACATGAATATGCAGGTGATGCACTTCCTGGCCGCCGTGAACGCCGGTATTGCAGATGATGCGGAAACCGCCCTCGGGATAAGGCTGGCAACCCTGCTCCATGGCCAGTTTTGGTGCCTGAACCATCATGCGGCCCAGCACCCCTGCATGCTCTGGCCCAGCCTGCGCCATGGAGGGAATATGCTGCTTGGGAATAAGCAGAAAATGAACTGGCGCCCAGGGCTGAATATCATGGAACGCAAGGATGTCATCGTCCTCATAGACCTTTCTGGCCGGAATCTGACCAGCGGCAATCTTGCAGAAGATGCAGTCAGGGTCGCTGTGCTTCACATTTGTCATTGTCCAGTCTCCATGGGTAAGCCTTTATTCATATTGACCATGCCGCGTACGATTCGCCAAAGAAACCAGATCGAGATCGCCAGCCAGGCCAGCCACCCCGGGGCTATGAAAAAAAACCATAACGGCAGTGTCAGGACATAGAGCAGGGCCACCAGCAGCACGGTGCGTATGCGCCAGCGAAAGTGTGACTCATGCCAGGTGCCGGCTGCGTCCTCGCGCTTGACCAGGTCGATGATCAGCGCCACGATCAACAGCACCGGGCTGATCTGCGCCCCGGGTACCAGGGCGCCGACCGCGACGATGAGGTGCAGAACATAGCTGAGGGTACCCACCGTGGTGAGTGATTGCAGCTTTTCGCCCTCAGTCTGGCTCATCCAGCCAGCTCCGCGCCACGCACTGCGGTATCAGCCACTGAAGCAACCTGGCGGTTCACGGCTTGTCACTCTCACGCGACAAGGCCTTGCGCATGGCTTTTTCCTCGATGCCACTGGTTCCCTCGCGTCGCTCGAGTTCAGCCAGGACATCTGCGGGTTTGAGGCCGTAGTGGGCCAGGGCAATCAGGCAGTGGAACCACAGGTCAGCCATTTCACCGACCAGATGGCTTAGGTCGCCCCCGTGATCAGCCTCCTTGGCCGCCATCACCACCTCGGTTGCCTCTTCGCCGATCTTCTTGAGAAAAGCTTCCGGCCCCTGGTGCAGCAAGCGGGCCACATAGCTTTTCTGTGGATCACCGCCATGCGAGGGCAGGCGGCTTTCTATGACTGCGGCCAGACGGGCCAGCGTTTGGAAAGAATCTTTGATATCAGCCATGGTGTTCACTTGTAGATAGTGGCTGGGTCTTTCAGCACCGGATCGACCGCCAGCCAGGCACCGTCCTTGAGCACGCTGAAAAAGCAGCTATGACGTCCGGTGTGGCAGGCAATGCCGGGCTGGTGGCCCTGTTGCGTGACCAGCAGCAAGATCACATCGTTGTCACAATCAAGTCGTATTTCATGGACAGTCTGGACATGACCCGACTCCTCTCCCTTGAACCAGAGTTGGTCACGAGAGCGGCTGAAATAGACTGCGCGGCCGAGTTCTGCGGTCTTGAGCAAGGCCTCTCGGTTCATCCAGGCGAACATCAAGACATCCTTGCTGACACGCTCCTGCGCGATCACTGGCACCAGGCCCTGTGCGTCCCATTTGATTTCGTCCAGCCAGTTCATGTTTGTATTGTCGCGCGAAATCTCACACCTTTGGTGCAGTCAACCCCGCATGCCGGTCTGGGCGTGCCGGCTTTCAAACTTGAGATTCGATCCGCACCGGTATGCCCGCCGCCGCCATGCGTTCCTTGGCCTGGGCGATGGTGTATTCACCATAGTGGAAGATGCTGGCGGCCAGCACTGCATCAGCACCGCCAACCCTGACGCCGTCCACAAGGTGATCGAGATTGCCCACACCACCTGAGGCAATCACTGGCACACTGACCGCGTCACTGACCGCTCTTGTCAACTCCAGATCAAAACCGGATTTGGTTCCATCGCGGTCCATGCTGGTGAGCAATATTTCTCCCGCCCCGTGTTGCACCATTTGCCGGGCCCAAGTCACAGCATCCAGGCCGGTGTTTTTGCGTCCGCCATGACTGTAGACATCCCAGCCTTCGCCACGAAGCAACGCCTCCTGTCCCAGGCGTCGCTTGGCATCGATGGCCACCACAATGCATTGGGAGCCATATTTGGCCGAGGCATCACGGATCACCTGGGGGTTGGCAATGGCGGCCGAATTGAAACTGGTTTTGTCTGCTCCGGCATTGAGCAGGCGCCGCACATCGTCCACCGTACGCACCCCGCCTCCCACCGTGAGCGGGATAAACACCTGCGACGCCACCGCCTCAATGATATGCAGGATCAGATCGCGACCATCACTGGTGGCGGTGATGTCAAGAAATGTCAGCTCATCGGCGCCTTGCTCGTTGTAACGTGCCGCGATTTCCACCGGATCGCCAGCGTCTCGTAACTCGACAAAATTGACGCCCTTGACGACCCGCCCTCCAGTGACATCGAGGCAAGGGATGATGCGTTTGGCTAACATTGCGGCATTGTAGAGAAGGACCGCGTCACAACACGCTTAGCCGTTGCCAGCCCGACCAGCTCTGTCCTGGGCCAAGAGTCTGCGCCGACAGCACCTGCGCCGCCTCGATGCACAGCATGTGCCGCCAGCCATCGGCAGGCATATCCGCCAGCGATGCGCATTTCTCGGCGCCCGGGTTCCAGACCACGGTGTGCTCGAAACTGGCGCTTTGCTCGATCTGCAGACGCTGCGCGCCCTCCTGGGCGCACAGTGGCCGGGCAGGGGCGTCGTACACACGATCGAATTCGGCACCAAAACTGATCGAGGAGTCTCCCAGGCCATGTTGATCTGTGACAGCGTCCCATGCGGGCTGACCACCCAAGCCCTGCAAGCGCAGGCCCGCCAGATCATTCACCCTGAGATAGGTGTGCAGGGCTCCAGTGAAGGCAAATTCAGTCTGGCCGATATTGTGTACATCCAATTGCAGCAGAAGAGCCTGTGGCAGAAGTTCCAGCGTGAGAGTCAGTTCGAACTCATTGGCCCAATAGGCCCTGGTGGCCGCACTGGATGACAGGCGCAGGCTAAGCCTGGCCTGAAGCCCGTCTTGGCCAGGCGCAGCCAAGGCTTGCCAGGGCAGGTTTCGGACAAATCCATGCTTGGGCAGAGCGCCACGCAGGTTGAACTGGGGGAAACAGATCGGCACGCCTCCGCGAATGGCTGCTTGGCCATCAAAGATACTGCGCGGGCTCAAATAAAGTCGTTCGCTGCCTGCGCAGACCCAGGACAAGACCTGGGCCCCATGACAGGCCACTGTGACTGTATCGCCATTGGGCAAACTTAAACGGTGGCAGGGCAGCCCGTGCACATGCAAGTGCTCGGCCGTCAAAGGCTCAGGCATTGAGTTCGTCGGCGCGAATCTGGGCTGCTTCGAAGTCAAGATCACCGGTATAGATGGCGCGACCGCAGATCACACCCTCAACCCCCTCGTCTTCCACTGCACACAAGGCCTCGACATCGGCAATGCCTTTGAGGCCGCCGGATGCGATAACAGGTATGGTCAATGCCTGGGCCAGCTTGACCGTGGCTTCGATATTGATGCCTGAGAGCATGCCATCGCGCCCAATGTCGGTGTAGATGATGGCCTCGACCCCGTAGTCTTGAAATTTCTTGCCCAAATCCACCACCTCATGCCGGGTCAGCTTGCTCCAGCCATCGGTAGCCACCTTGCCCTCCTTGGCATCAAGGCCGACGATGATATGCCCACCGAAGGCGGTGCAAGCATCCTGCAGAAAGCCTGGATTCTTCACTGCGGCCGTGCCGATGATGACATAGCGCAAGCCCGCATCCAGGTACCTCTCGATGGTGTCCAGGTCACGAATGCCACCGCCCAACTGGACATCAACCTCGCTACCCACCTCTCTGAGAATGGCACGGATCGCCTGTTCGTTTCTGGGCTGGCCGGCAAAGGCTCCATTGAGGTCAACCAGGTGCAGACGACGGGCGCCCTTTTCTACCCAGGAGCGCGCCATGACGGCCGGGTTTTCACCATAGGTGGTCGACTGATCCATATCGCCTTGCTTGAGGCGCACGCACTGGCCGTCTTTCAGGTCGATGGCGGGTATAAGCAACATGATGCTGTGAAATAGAGGCAGAGCTGCATTGAATCGGGCCAAGACAAGGCCAGATCATGGGCTCCAACGGAGAAAGTTGCGATAGAGGGCCAAGCCGTGGGCAGCACTTTTTTCAGGATGAAATTGGGTGGCGAAAATATTATCCCGTGCAATCGCTGCTGTGAAGCGGCCGCCGTAATCTGCCTCACCCACGGTGTGGCGTGTAACAGACGGTTTGGCGTAGAAACTGTGCACAAAGTAAAACCAGCTGCCATCAGGCACGCCACCCCAGACCGGGTGTCTGTCCTGGCCATGGCTTAATTGCCAGACCTGATTCCATCCCATCTGCGGCACCTTGTACCGGCTGCCGTCAGGCTGAAAGCGGCCACCCAGATCGAAACGCAGCACCTCGCCCGGAATCAGGCCCAGGGCAGGGGTATCACCCTCGGCACTGTGGTCCAGCAGCATTTGCATGCCCACGCAGACGCCAAACAAGGGCTTGTTTATTGCCGCCTCCAGCACCGCCTCCAGCAGGCCGGATTCACGCAATTCACGCATGCAGTCTGGCATCGCCCCCTGGCCGGGCAACACCACCTTGCTGCTGGCCCTGACCTGCTCAGGCCTGGAAGTGATCAGTACCTGCCAGGCGCTGCCTTGAGCCGCCGCTTGCACCGCCTGCGACACTGAGCGCAAATTGCCCATGCCGTAATCGACCACAGCCACAGTTTTGGCAGCACCCGCTGGCATGTGAATCAGAGCGAGCCTTTAGTCGAAGGAATGGCAGCGGGGGCGCGCGTGTCGATTTCCAAGGCGGAACGCAAGGCCCGGCCAAATGCCTTGAAGACTGTTTCTGCCTGATGATGGGCGTTCTCGCCACGCAGATTGTCAATATGCAAGGTGACAAAGGCGTGGTTGACAAAACCCTGAAAAAACTCAAAGGCCAACTGACTGTCAAAAGTGCCAATCAGACCGCTCTTGAAAGGTACATGCATGACCAGCCCCGGGCGGCCCGAAAAATCAATTACCACCCGAGATAGCGCCTCATCCAGAGGCACATAGGCGTGGCCGTACCGGCGTATGCCCTTCTTGTCGCCAACAGCCTTGGCCACCGCCTGACCCAGCGTGATGCCCACATCCTCAACCGTGTGATGGCCGTCGATATGCAAGTCGCCGCGGGCCTCGATGTCCAGATCGATCAGCCCGTGACGAGCGATCTGATCAAGCATATGGTCGAAAAAGCCGATGCCGGTGGCCAGACGCGCCTGACCCGTACCGTCCAGGTTGAGCTTGACGGTGATCTGGGTTTCAGCAGTGTGGCGATTAACTTCTGCGGTACGTGGTGCACTCATAGGGAATCTTTCAACGCAGCCAGCAAAAGCTGGTTTTCCTCGGGTGTGCCAACAGTCAGACGCAGACAATTGGCGAGCAATGGGTGCAGACGGGAAACATTTTTGACCAGCACCCCACTTGCCTTCATGCCCTCGAAACATTGATCTGCATCGGGGACACGCACCAGAATCATATTGGCTTCACTGTTCCAGGCGCGCACCTGAGGCCACGCAGACAGGGTTCGCAAAATATTAGCACGCTGAGCCTTGATCTCTTTTGCCTGCTCGGCGAAGACCTGCACATGCTCCAGCGCAAACAAGGCACACTCGTAGTTGAGCACGCTCACGTTATAGGGCGGGCGCACCTTGTCAATTTCTGCAATCAGCGTTGCCGGCCCCATCAGATACCCCAGGCGCACCCCAGCCAAGCCGAACTTTGAGAGGGTGCGCATCAGCAGCACATGGTCATGTACCGGCGGATCGGCACGCATACGCTCGAGCCAGCTGCGCGCGGCAAAGGGTTGGTAGGCCTCATCAATCACCACCAGACCGCCCTGCGCACCCACCGCCGCAATGATGCGGGCAATAACCTGCTCATCCCAAAGATTGGCCGTCGGATTGTTGGGGTAGGCCAGGTAGGTGATGCTGGGGCGATGCTCTTCTATGGCGGCCAGCATGGCGGCCTCGTCCAGCTCAAAGTCGGGTGTCAGTGGCACGCCACGGAAGGCCAGCCCCTGTAGTTTGGCGCTCATGGCGTACATGACAAAGCCTGGCTCAGGAGCCAGCACACAAGCACCCGGCACATCGCAAGCCATGGCCAGTAGTGATATCAGCTCATCGGAGCCATTGCCCAGCATGAGCGCATATCCGGCAGGCATGTCTGCGTAGGCCGCCAGGGCGTCGCGCAGATCGTTGACCCGGGCATCAGGGTAGCGGTTGAGCGCCAGGCGGCCCAGGCGCTGCCCCAGCTGGTCCTGCAGTTGCGGCGGCAGGCTGTAAGGATTTTCCATCGCGTCGAGCTTGACCAGCCCGGCCGACTGCTGAACCGCATAGGCGTGCATGCCCTGCACATCCTGGCGTATTCGAGATTTCCATTTCGGCAACAAGGAACTCATGCTATCGGGTGAGTTGGCTCAATTCTGCCCACGCGGCAGGGCAAACTGCTGCTTCACGGCTGGTCTTCTTTCATTCGCATTTCAGCAGCCCGGGCATGCGCCTGCAAGCCCTCTCCATGCGCCAGGACCGAGGCAATTTTTCCAAGAGACTGGGCGCCAGACTCGCTGACCTCAATCAGGCTGCTGCGCTTCTGAAAGTCGTAAACGCCCAGCGGCGAGGAAAACCGAGCCGTGCCGCTGGTGGGCAACACATGGTTGGGGCCGGCACAGTAATCGCCCAGGGATTCACTGGTCCAGGCGCCCAGAAAGATGGCGCCAGCGTGCCTGAGCATGGGCTCCCAGCGGTGCGGCTCTCGACTACAGATTTCGAGGTGCTCTGGAGCAATGCGGTTGGAGATGGCACACGCCTCTTCCATGTCACGGGTACAGATAAGCGCCCCCCTGTGATTGAGCGAGCTGGCAATGATCCCGCAGCGTGGCATTTGCGGCAGCAGCCTGTCAATTTCCTGCTGAACTGCCCCCAGATAGTGGGCGTCCGGACAGAGCAGGATGCTCTGGGCCAACTCGTCATGCTCGGCCTGGGAAAACATATCCATGGCCACCCAGTCCGGCGGAGTCGTACCGTCGGCGAGTACAAGTATCTCGCTCGGGCCGGCAATCATGTCGATGCCCACCTGGCCAAATACGCGCCGCTTGGCGCTGGCCACATAGGCATTGCCCGGGCCGGTGATCTTGTCCACCGCCGGGATGGTCTGGGTGCCATAGGCCAGCGCAGCCACCGCCTGGGCGCCGCCGATGGTGAAGGCACGCGTGACACCGGCGACGCAGGCTGCCGCCAGCACCAGGGGATTTTTTTCCCCTTGTGGGGTGGGCACCACCATGATGATTTCCGGCACGCCCGCCACATGCGCTGGAATGGCGTTCATCAATACTGAGGATGGGTAAGCCGCCTTGCCCCCTGGCACATAGATTCCAACCCGGTCCAGCGGCGTGACCTTCTGCCCCAGGAGCGTGCCATCCGCATCACGGTAACTCCAGCTTTCACCACAGGCGCGCTTTTGCGCCTCATGGTAGCGGCGCACCCGCTGCGCGGCCGCTTCCAGGGCGTCGCGCTGAGCCCGTGGCAAGCCTTCAAGAGCAGCTTGCAGCTCGCTTGGATTGAGCTCCAGTTGCTGGAGTGTCGTAGACTGCATGCCATCAAAGCGCGCTGAGTATTCCAGCACAGCGGCATCCCCGCGCTGGCGGACCGCGGCCAGAATGTCGGCAACCCGGCTCTCGATTTGCGCATCAGTGTCGCCCGACCAATGCAGGCGCTGGCTCAGGCGGGCCTCGAAATCATCATCCAGGGTCGAGAGGCGAATGGGCTGGGCACTCAGGCTCATGCTGCTTCCAAGGCCTGGGCAAAAGCATCAATGATGCGTCGCAGGGGAGCCTGCTTGAGTTTGAGTGCGGCCTGGTTGACCACCAGCCGGGAGGAGATGTCCATGATGTGCTCCACCTCGACCAAATGGTTGGCCTTGAGTGTGTTTCCGGTAGACACCAGGTCGACGATGGCATCAGACAGTCCGGTCAGGGGCGCAAGTTCCATGCTCCCATACAGCTTGATCAGATCGACATGAACGCCCTTGTTAGCGAAAAAATCGCGCGCGATGCCAACATACTTGGTGGCCACGCTCAGGCGAGAACCTTGACGCACAGCTGCTGCGTAATCAAAACCCTCGCGTACCGCCACGCTGATACGGCACCTGGCAATCTGCAGATCCAAAGGCTGGTAAAGCCCACCGCCACCATGTTCAATCAGGGTGTCCAGGCCGGTGATGCCCAGATCTGCCCCGCCATATTGAACATAGGTGGGAACATCAGCCGCCCGCACCAGCACCACCCGCAGTTCCTCCTGATTGGTGGCCAGGATCAGCTTGCGTGTTTTTTCGGGATCGTCGAGCACCGAGATACCTGCCGCCTTCAGCAAGGGCATGGTTTCCTCGAAAATTCGCCCCTTGGACAATGCGAGAGTGATCATGTCTTCGATTTTCTCATGCTGGGGCAGTCAGATCAGCGGCCCTCAGTATGGCCGTCAAAGCTACAGTGAAGCGCCGTACGCCCATCAGTCCGCTATACCCCGCTGCCGATTCAGTGGACGCGCTCAATGTCGGCGCCCAGGGCACGCAGCTTGACTTCCATCTGGTCATAGCCGCGATCCAGATGGTAGATCCGGTCCACCAGGGTCTCGCCCTCTGCCACCAGGCCAGCAATCACCAGGCTGGCCGATGCGCGCAGATCGGTGGCCATCACATTGGCCCCGGAAAGCTGGGGCCCTCCTTCAACGACAGCAATATTTCCGTCGATCTGGATTCGAGCCCCCAAGCGGACAAGCTCGTTGACATGCATGAAACGGTTTTCAAAAATGGTTTCAACGACCTTGGCGGTTCCATGCGAGATGGCATTGAGCGCCATGAACTGGGCCTGCATGTCTGTGGGAAAGCCAGGATACTCAGTGGTACGAAAACTCTGCGCCCTGAGCCGCCCCTGTGACCAGATGCGAATTCCATCTGTTTGTGCCTGCACATTGGCGCCGGCCTCTATCAGTTTTTCAATCACTGCATCCAGATGGTCTGCACGCGCATTCCTGAGGAACACCTCGCCACCCGCGGCGGCAACTGCACATAGGAAGGTGCCTGCCTCAATCCGGTCTGCCACCACGGTGTGCTCGCAACCATGCAGGGCTGGCACGCCCTGAATCCGTATCCTGCTGGTGCCGTGGCCCTCGATCTGGGCGCCCATGCGGATAAGCATTTCGGCCAGATCTGGAATTTCTGGCTCCTGTGCAGCGTTTTCCAGAATGGTTTCACCCTCGGCCAAACAGGCGGCCATGAGGAAATTTTCGGTGCCAGTGACAGTCACCATATCGGTGCTGATGCGGGCTCCCTTCAGGCGCTTGCGGCCTGCTGGCAGGGTGGCAAGCATGTAGCCGTGCTCGACGGCAATCTGCGCGCCCATGGCCTGCAGCCCCTTGATATGCTGGTCGACAGGACGGGAACCGATGGCACAACCCCCAGGCAAGGAGACGCGCGCGTGCCCAAAACGGGCCAGCAAAGGGCCCAAGGCAAGCACCGAGGCGCGCATGGTCTTGACCAGTTCGTAGGGTGCCTGCGGCTGATCAAGGGCGGCCGCATTGATGCCCACCGAACCATCTTGCGCAAGCTCAGCCTGCACGCCCATATTGCGAATCAGTCGCAACATGGTGGACACATCCTGCAAGCGCGGCACATTGTGTAGCGTGACCGGTTCTGCGGTCAGCAGCGCAGCACACAGCTCGGGCAAGGCGGCATTTTTTGCGCCGGAAATTCGTACTTCGCCTTGCAGGGGCCGGCCGCCACGGATGAGCAATTTATCCATACGGGTTCAGCCCAGGGCCGACCATTCGGCAGGCGTGTAGGTTTTCATTGACAGGGCATGCACTTCATCAGTGTGCATTTTGCTGCCGAGAGTGGCGTAAACACGCTGATGCCTGGCAATGGCACGCATGCCCTCGAATTCGGACGAAACAATGGTGGCATACCAGTGGCGCCCATCGCCGGTCAATTCGATATGCTCACAGCGCAGGCCTGCGTTGATGAGGGATTTGAGTTGGTCGGCAGTCATGGCACTGGGCACTATCCTCGTATCTTGTAGCCGATGCGCAGCAGGTGCACTGCCAGGCCACCTGCGGCCAGCAGCGCCACACCGACAATCCACAGGCTCAGCCACGGCGAGGTGTCACTGACCCCAAAGAAGCCGTAGCGAAAGCCGTCGATCATGTAGAAAAACGGATTGAGGTGGCTGACCTGTTGCCAGAAAACCGGCAGGGAATGGATCGAATAAAAGACGCCACTCAGAAAAGTCATGGGCATGATGACAAAGTTCTGGAAGGCTGCCAGCTGGTCGAATTTTTCAGCCCACAAGCCGGCAATCAGCCCGAGAGAGCCCAGCAAAGCTGAGCCCATGACCGCAAAGACGAATATCCACAACGGAGCCGCAAAATGCATTTCGACAAACAAGGCAGTGGCCACAAACACACCGCTGCCGACCAATAGCCCGCGCAACAGGGAGGAGCCGATATAGGCGAAAAACCAGGCCCAGTGCGACAAGGGGGTGAGCAGTAGAAAAACCAGGTTGCCCATGATCTTGCTCTGAATCAGCGATGAGGAGCTGTTGGCAAAGGCGTTTTGCAACACGCTCATCATGACAAGCCCGGGGATCAGGAAGGCGGTGTAGCTGATGCGGTCATAGACCTTGACATGGTCTTCCAGCACATGCCCGAATATCATCAAATAAAGCACAGCCGTGAGAACAGGCGCAGCGATGGTCTGAAAGCTGACTTTCCAGAAGCGCAGAACCTCCTTGTAGAGCAGGGTTTGCCAGCCTGTCATGGTTTGGAGCCCAGGTTGGCGTGCAACCCTACATTGGCACTGGTCTTACCGGCCATGACCTCGAGAAATACATCCTCCAGATCGGCCTTGGTTATTTCGACATCTTCGGCCTCGAGTCCTGCTTCGCGCACAGCGGACAGGTAACCCTCAATTTCCCGTGCATCATGGGCGGGAAACTGGGCCACCCGGCCAGTGACCCGCGCACGGGCCGCCAGATCGGCCGGAAGCTCGCCATCAAGCTTGAGGCGCAGCACATGACTGGAGGCAGCCTTGAGCAGGTCGCTGGTTCGCTCCAGCGCCACCACCCGTCCGGCTTTGAGCATGGCGATCCGGCCGCAGAGGGCTTCGGCCTCCTCCAGGTAATGGGTGGTGAGCAAGACGGTATGCCCCGCTTTGTTCAGGCGGGAAATAAATTGCCACAGGGTTTGGCGCAATTCGACATCAACCCCTGCAGTGGGTTCGTCCAGCACAATCACTGGGGGTTTGTGAACCAGCGCCTGGGCCACCAGAACCCGCCGCTTCATGCCGCCAGAGAGCTGACGCATATTGGCCTGGGCCTTGTCGGTCAGGCCAAGACTATGCAATAGTTCATCGATCCAGTCGTCGTTGTTCTTGATGCCAAAGTAGCCAGACTGGATGCGCAGAGCCTCCCGCACATTGAAAAAGGGATCGAACACCAGTTCTTGAGGCACCACGCCGAGCAGCTGGCGAGCCCTGGCATAGTCGGCCTGGACATCATGGCCCAACACGCTGACCTGCCCTTCACTGGCGCGCAACAAGCCGGCCAGGATGCTGATGAGCGTGGTCTTGCCAGCTCCGTTGGGCCCGAGCAGACCGAAAAACTCCCCCTGTTCAATCCTCAGGCTGACATGGTCAAGCGCCTTCAAAGAGTCGCCGGAAACGGACTTTGTGCGTTGCGTGGAATAGCTTTTGGAAACAGCGTGAAAAGTGATGGCAGCGGGCATGGAGGCCGCCATTTTAGCTTTCTCGCTGACTAAACCCTGGCCAGATTAGGTTTTGGCAGAAGCCTGGGGGAGCAATTCTGACACGCCATAGAGCGTGGCCAAGTCAGCCAATTGACCTGACAGACCCAGCAGATGGAGCGCCTTGTTTTGCGCCTGGCAGTCGCGCCGGAACTCCAGCAACACAGCCAGAGCGGACGAGTCAAATTTCTGCAGCGGGGAAGCGTCAAGCTCTACCCTTGTGCCAGTCTGGGTACCAAGGGCCTGACGCAACATTTGCAAGCAAGCCCTGGCTTGGCGATGTGTCACTTCCGCGGGCAGCACCAGCATGTTTCACACCTTCTTGGCATTGCTACGGTTGCGTTCAGCCAGGGTTCCTATCAGGCCATCGAGCCCCTTGGTGGCGATTTCCTGGGCAAACTGGCTGCGATAGGTGTCCACCAGCCAGACACCCAATACATTCAGGTTATAAATTTTCCAGCCCGATCCCTGGCCAGGGGTCTTGACCAGCCGATAGTCAAGCTGAATCGGATCGCCACGGCCCTTAACTTCGCTGCGGACGAGCACCTCCCGATCATCAGCCGCGGCACGCAAAGGTTTGGTGGCGACAGTGTGATCACCCACCTGATTGATCGCTCCGGCATAGGTGCGCACCAGCAGTATCTTGAACTCTTCCTGCAGTCGCTGGCGCTGTTCGGCTGTGGCCTGACGCCAACTCGGTCCGACGGCGGAGGCTGTCATGCGCTGAAAATCAACATTGGGCATGATCTTCTTGTCCACCAGGGCGATCACCTTGGTCAGATCACCGTTCTGCAAGGACTTATCAGCGCGAATGCTATCGAGCACGTCCTTGGACAAACGCTGGATCATGGCATCGGGCGACTCGTCAGTTGCTGAGGCAGGACAAGCTGACAAGAAGGTCAAGCCACCCAATAGGGCAGCAAAGAAATGACTAAAAAATCGACGCTGCATGGTCTTGGCTCCGAATACTGGCTCTGAGTTGCAACTCACCTAGAGTTTAACGTCAGCGGCCAGTTTATGGTGGACTCACACAAGCGGTTCAACGCGGTGCCTGCCGGTCTGCGCCAGGGCCATTGACCTCTGGCTCCTCGGGCGGATTGCCGTCATACACCTGATTGCGCCGTCGTTGCAGGAATGCATCCCGCACAAAAGTGTATTTGTCCAGGGCGGCATCTTCCAGCACGTCGCCCAACCTCAACAGACGAGCCCGGTTGTCAATTGCACGTAAAGCCCAAAGAGAATTACGCAGCGCAATATTCTCTTGCCAAGAGACAAGATCGCCACGCCAATCTGCGGGCAGGGCCACGGTGTCGCGCAAGGTGGATGGCCCCAGTACCGGCAAGACAATGTAGGGGCCTGCGCCTATGCCCCAATACCCCAGGGTCTGACCAAAATCCTCGGTGTAACGCTCAATGCCCATCTCTGTGGCCACATCAAGAACTCCAGCCAATCCTGCTGTGGTATTGACCACAACCCGCATAAAGCTGTTGGCAGCGCCCTCTGCCTTGAGCTGCAAAAGATTATTGACTCCTGACCAGACATCCCGCAGGTTGTTGAAAAAGTTGCCCACACCCTTGCGCGCCAATTCAGGCACCACCTCCCGATAGCCCGTGGCCACTGGTTTGACAATGCCGCGATCCAGCGCGTCGTTGAACTCAAACATGGTGCGATTGAAAGGCTCCAGAGGATCTGCCGGATTGGCCATGGGGCTACTGGCGCAACCGGTCATTGCCAGGCTGCCAGCCAGTAACAGCAGGCAAGTCAGCAGCAGCTGCCAGGCCGATACGCGGGCACGCCAGCCCATGACCCAAGCGGCACTGGGCTTCATTTCTTGTTCGACCCCGCAGATCCGCCCTCTGCAGCCTTGCTGTAGAGAAACTGGCCGATCAAATTTTCCAGCACCACCGCTGACTGGGTGGCAGTGACCACGTCTCCATCTGCCAGGTTCTTGTCGTCCGCCCCTGCCTCAATTCCGACATACTGATCGCCCAGCAAGCCGCTGGTCAGAATCTTGAGCGAACTGTCCTTGGGAAAGCTGTAGCGCCTCTCCAACGCCAGGGTGACCCGAGCCTGAAAAGTCTGATCATCAAAGCTGATCGACTCGACCCGCCCAACCACCACGCCGCCACTGCGAACGGCTGACTTGGGCTTGAGGCCGCCAATATTGACAAATTTGGCCTCCACCTGGTAAGTCGACTGAAAACTCAGGTTGAGCAGATTGGCCGCCTGGAGCGCCAAAAACAGGATGGCGGCCGCACCCACCAGGACAAACAAGCCTACCCAGAGATCATTTTTGGAGCGTTGCATGGGATTTCCTAAGCGTTCCGATTCAGAGTGTATTGGTAGTGCAGGTGTCGGCTGTATGGACGACCCTAGATGGTAAACATCATGGCGGTCAGGATGAAGTCCAGGCCCAACACAGCCAGTGAAGCCATCACCACAGTACGGGTTGTGGCACTGGACACCCCTTCCGGGGTTGGTTGGGCCTCATAGCCCTGGAACAGCGCTACAAAAGTCACGGTAAATCCAAAAACCACACTTTTGATGATGCCATTGCCTACATCTTTCCAGACATCGACCCCACCCTGGACCTGGCTCCAGAAAGCACCACCATCGACCCCGATCATCAACACGCCCACCACCCAGCCACCAATGATGCCCATGGCACTGAACACAGCCGCCAGCAGCGGCATGGCAATCACCCCGCCCCAGAAGCGCGGAGCCAGCACCCGCTGCACCGGGTCGACGGCCATCATCTCCATGACGCTGATTTGCTCGCCCGCCTTCATCAGTCCAATCTCAGCGGTGAGGGAGGTGCCGGCGCGTCCGGCGAACAGCAAGGCGGTGACCACGGGACCAAGCTCTCTCACCAGGCTGAGCGTCACCAGTAGCCCCAGCGCTTCGGTGGAACCATAGCGCTGCAGGGTGTAATAGCCCTGCAGGCCGAAAACAAAGCCGACGAACAGTCCTGAGACAGCGATGATGGCGAGGGAATAATTTCCCAAAAAATGAATCTGATCCCGCACCAGCGCAAAACGACGCAGGCTTGCGCCCAGCGACATGACCAGGCGCACGAACAGGCGGGCAGCGTAGCCCATGTCGGACAGCTTGCTGCGCACTGCAAATCCGATGTCTGAGGGCTTGAACCAGCTCATCGGGAAGGCTCCAAGGCTTGTGGCGCCCGGGGTAGACCAAAGTCATCTTCCACGCTGGCGCCAGGATAGTGAAAGCGCACCGGGCCGTCCGACAAGGCATTCACATACTGATAAATCAAGGGGTCCTGGCTCTTGCGCACATCGTCGGGGGTACCCTCCAGGGCCACCTTGCCATTGGCCAGGACAATCACATGATCGGCAATGGAAAAGGTCTGCTCGAGCTCGTGCGAGACAAAGATGCTGGTCAGCCCCATGGCGTCGTTGAGATGACGGATCAGGCGCGCAGCCGTTCCAAGAGAGATTGGATCCAGGCCAGAAAAGGGTTCGTCGTACATCACCAGGTCTGGGTCCAGGGCAATCGCACGGGCTAAAGCGATGCGACGAGCCATGCCACCTGAGACCTCGCTGGGCATGAGGTTACGCGCTCCTCGCAGCCCCACCGCAGTGAGTTTCATCAGCACAATATCCCGGATCAAGGCTTCCGGCAGGTCAGTGTGCTCGCGCAAAGGAAAGGCCACATTCTCGAACACATCCAGATCAGCAAACAGGGCACCAAACTGGAACAGCATGCCCATGCGCCGACGTGCCGCATATAGCTGGTCCTGGTCCATGGTGGTGACATCATCGCCATCGAACAGCATTTCACCTTTTTGGGCAAGATTTTGACCCCCGATCAAACGCAGAATCGTGGTCTTGCCGCCGCCGGATGCTCCCATCAGGGCGGTCACCTTGCCACGTGGCAAGCGCATCGACACATCATCCAGGATGACGCGGTCAGAGTACCCGAAGCTCAGGTTCCGAAGTTCAACAAGCGAGTTCGAGTTGGTGGCCATAGGGAGACAAAAAAGCCGGAATGTTCCGGCTTCTGGGATCATAAGGGATTGGACACCGCCCAGTCCTAGCGTGGCAATTCAGAAGAGCCCATCAGGAACTCATCTATGGCCCTGGCCGCTTGACGCCCTTCCCGGATCGCCCACACCACCAGGCTCTGGCCACGACGAACATCCCCCGCCGCAAACACCTTGCTGGCGCTGGTTGCATAAGCCCCAGTTGACTCGGTGCTGGCCTTGGCATTGCCACGCGCATCTTTCTCCACCTGAAAACCATCCAGCAAAGTGGCCACCGGGTTGGTAAAGCCCATGGCCAGCAAAACCAGATCGGCAGGGTATTCTTTTTCGGTACCGGCGATCTCGATGAATTTGCCATCCTTGAATTCGACATGGACGGTTTTGAGGCCGGTAAGTTTGCCGTTTTTGCCGATGAATTCCTTGGTAGAAATTGCAAATTCCCGCTCGCAGCCCTCCTCATGGCTAGAACTGGTGCGCAACTTCAGCGGCCAATAAGGCCAGACCAGGGGCTTGTCTTCCTGTTCGGGCGGCATGGGCATCACTTCGAATTGGGTCACGCTGGCCGCGCCGTGCCGATTGCTGGTGCCCACGCAGTCAGAGCCGGTATCGCCGCCGCCAATCACGATGACATGCTTGCCATCAGCGCGGATCTGGTCTTTCACCTTGACACCGGCATTGACCCGGTTTTGCTGCGGCAAAAACTCCATTGCAAAGCATATGCCCTGCAAGTCTCGGCCGGGCACCGGCAGGTCGCGTGACTGCTCGGAGCCGCCGGCCAGCAACACGGCATCGAAGTCCTTCAAGAGCTGAGCCGGGCTGAGGGTTTGCCGTGCCCAGTTGGTGACCTTGGAGCCTTTGGGCAGCTCGCCCACGATGATGCCGGTCTTGAAGACAACGCCCTCGGCCTCCATCTGCTGCACCCGTCGATCGATGTGCGATTTGTCAAATTTGAAATCAGGAATGCCAAAACGCAACAGGCCGCCGATGGTGTCGTTCTTTTCGAACACCGTCACCGCATGTCCCGCGCGCGCCAATTGCTGGGCTGCCGCCAGACCGGCAGGGCCCGAGCCCACGATGGCCACACTTTTGCCTGATTTCACTGCTGCGGGCTGCGGCTTGACCCAGCCGTTTTCCCAGGCACGGTCGATGATGGCATGTTCAATCGATTTGATGCCTACCGCATCGTCGTTGATATTGAGGGTGCAGGCCGCCTCACAGGGCGCGGGGCAAACCCGTCCGGTGAAGTCAGGGAAATTGTTGGTGCTGTGCAGCACAGCAATGGCGTTTTCCCAGTCGCCGCGATAGACCAGGTCATTGAAATCTGGAATGATGTTGTTGACCGGACAGCCACTGTTGCAAAAGGGCGTGCCGCAATCCATGCAGCGCGCTCCCTGCTGCTTGGCCTGCTCGTTGTTCAATCCAATCACGAATTCCTGATAGTTCTTGATGCGCTCGGGAACGGCGACATAGCCCTCCTCGACCCGTTCAAACTCCATGAAGCCGGTAACTTTTCCCATGATGGTTCCTGTCTTTAGTCTGCTTTGGGAGCAGGCAGCCAATGCTGCTGTTCAAGGCCTGCCCCACAAGATTCTTAATGGGCCGTGGCTGCTTCCTGCTTGCTCATTGGCTTGGCTTTTTTGGCACTGATTTCACCCAAGGCGCGCTTGTATTCGTTGGGGAACACCTTGACAAACCTGCTGCGAGCCTCGCTCCAGTTGTCCAACAGATCGCGGGCGCGCTTGCTACCGGTCCACCGGTTATGGTCTTCCAGCAGTTTTCGCAGCTGGACCTCGTCAGCCTGGCCACGGTGCCAGATTCCGCGATCGATGGAAGACTCCTGCTCTGCGGCCGGCAAGACTTTTTCCAGGCTCACCATCGAGGTGTTGCAGCGCTCGGCAAATCGACCGTCTTCGTCATAGACATAGGCCACGCCACCGCTCATACCCGCAGCAAAGTTACGTCCAGTCCTGCCCAGGACAGCCACCGTGCCGCCTGTCATGTCCTCGCAACCGTGGTCCCCGGTGCCTTCCACCACAGCGGAGGCACCCGACAGGCGCACGGCAAAGCGTTCACCCGCCACACCGCCAAAGAAGGCTGCGCCGCTGGTGGCGCCAAACATCACCGTATTGCCGACGATGATGTTGCTGGATGGGACACCACGGAAGTCGATGCTGGGCCGCACCACCACCCGGCCACCCGATAGCCCCTTGCCGGTGTAGTCGTTGGCGTCACCGATCAGGTACAGAGTGATGCCTGGGGCCAGGAACGCGCCAAAAGATTGGCCGCCTGTGCCTTCTAGCTGTATCCGGATGGTGTCATCTGGCAAGCCCTCAGGTCGCACCCTGGTCAATGCACCCGACAACATGGCCCCAACCGAGCGGTTGACATTGCGCGCCACCTCCATGAACTGGACTTTCTCGCCTCGCTCGATCGCCGCCCTGGATTTTTCGATAAGCACCTGGTCCAGCGCCTTTTCCAGGCCATGATCCTGTTGAGCCACATGCAGGCGCGGCACATCGGCGGGTACCAACGGCAAGGCCAGCAGACGGGAAAAATCTAGGCCGCTGGATTTCCAATGCTCAATGCCACGACGCATATCGAGCAGGTCCATGCGCCCGATCATTTCGTCAAACTTTCGGATACCCAACTGGGCCATGATCTGGCGTACCTCTTCGGCCACGAAGAAAAAGTAATTCACCACATGCTCAGGTTTGCCGGAAAACTTTTTGCGCAGCGCCGGGTCCTGGGTGGCCACCACCACCGGGCAAGTGTTGAGATGGCACTTGCGCATCATGATGCATCCCTCCACCACCAGTGGCGCAGTGGCAAATCCAAACTCGTCAGCCCCGAGCATGGCGCCAATGGCCACATCGCGACCGGTCTTGATCTGTCCATCCACCTGGACCCGGATCCGGCTGCGCAGACGGTTGAGCACCAGCGTCTGCTGGGTTTCGGCCAAGCCGATCTCCCACGGGCTGCCCGCGTGCTTGATCGATGACCAAGGCGAGGCCCCGGTGCCACCATCATGGCCGGCTATCACCAGGTGGTCGCTCTTGCACTTGGCAACGCCTGCGGCCACGGTGCCGACACCGATTTCACTCACCAATTTGACACTGATGCTGGCATGTGGCGCCACATTCTTGAGGTCATGAATCAGCTGGGCCAAATCTTCGATCGAATAAATGTCATGGTGCGGGGGCGGCGAAATCAGGCCCACCCCAGGCACGGAATGGCGCAGCTTGCCGATATATTCCGACACCTTGCCACCAGGCAGCTGACCGCCTTCGCCGGGCTTGGCACCCTGCGCCATCTTGATCTGGATCTGATCGGCGCTGACCAGATAATCGGCGGTCACCCCAAACCGTCCCGAGGCTACCTGCTTGATTCTGGAGCGCAGCGAGTCGCCATCCCGCAAAGAAATGTCCACTTCAACCTGCTCGGTGCCAATCACGCTTTTCAAGGTCTCGCCGGCCTTGATCGGAATGCCTTTGAGCTCCTGGCGGTAACGCGCCGGATCTTCTCCGCCCTCGCCAGTGTTGCTCTTGCCACCGATACGGTTCATGGCAATGGCCAGCGTGGCGTGTGCTTCAGTTGAAATCGATCCCAGCGACATGGCGCCAGTGGCAAAGCGCTTGACAATTTCACTGGCCGGCTCGACCTGATCGATCGCAATGGCCTTGCTCGGATCTACCTTGAACTCGAACAGGCCGCGCAGCGTCATCTGGCGCTGGCTTTGGTCATTGATGATCTGTGCATATTCCTTGTAGGTATTGAAATTATTGGCGCGTGTGCTGTGCTGCAATTTGGCTATGGCATCTGGCGTCCACATATGTTCTTCCCCCCTGACGCGCCAGGCGTATTCGCCGCCCGCATCGAGCATATTGGAGAGCACCGGGTCATGGCCGAATGCTGCCTTGTGCATCCGAATGGATTCCTCCGCAATCTCGAAAACGCCGATGCCCTCCACCCGACTTGGGGTGCCGGTGAAGTACTTGGCCACCGTCTCGCTGTTGATGCCAATGGCTTCAAACAACTGCGCTCCGCAGTAGCTCATATAGGTGCTCACGCCCATCTTGGACATGATCTTTGACAGACCCTTGCCGATGGCTTTGATGTAGTTGTAGATGGCTTTTTCGGCACTCAGGCTTCCAGGCAGGCTCTTGTGCAGCGCCTCCAGGGTTTCCAGCGCAAGGTAGGGATGGACGGCTTCAGCGCCATAGCCGGCCAGCACCGCAAAGTGATGCACCTCACGGGCAGTACCGGTTTCCACGACCAGCCCGGCCGTGGTGCGCCGCCCTTCGCGCACCAGGTGCTGATGGATGGCAGAAAGCGCCAGCAGGGCCGGGATGGCCACCTGGTTGGCGCTGACAGCGCGGTCGCTGATGATCAGGATATTGTGGTTGCCTTTGATTGCATCCACTGCCTCTGCGCACAAGGATGCCAGCTTGGCTTCCACCCCTTCATGGCCCCAGGCCAGGGGGTAGGTGATATCCAGGGTGTAGCTTCGGAATTTACCTTGCGTCGTGCTGGCAATATTGCGCAGTTTGGCCATATCGGCAAAGTCCAATATTGGCTGACTGACCTCCAGCCGCATTGGCGGATTGACCTGGTTAATGTCGAGCAGATTGGGCTTGGGACCAATAAATGACACCAGCGACATCACTATCGCCTCCCGGATCGGATCGATCGGAGGGTTGGTCACCTGGGCGAACAGCTGTTTGAAATAGTTGTACAGCGGCTTGTTTTTGTTCGACAACACCGCCAAGGGGCTGTCGTTGCCCATGGAGCCCACTGCTTCTTCGCCGTTGGCAGCCATCGGCGCCATGAGAAACTTGAGGTCTTCCTGGGTCATGCCAAACGCCTGCTGCCGGTCCATTAAGGAAGCGGACACCTTCTCCATGGCGGCCAGCGATGTCTCCTCGACTGGTGTTTTGGCGCTGCTCTCACCCTCCCCTGCCACCGGCTGCACCACATCATCGAGACGAATGCGCAGGTTTTCAATCCATTGCTTGTAGGGCTTGCTGTTGGCCAGACTGGCCTTAAGCTCCTCATCATCAATCATGCGCCCTTGCTCGAGGTCGATCAGGAACATCTTGCCAGGCTGCAGGCGCCATTTGCGTACGATCTTGTTTTCTGGGACTGGCAATACCCCCGACTCTGATCCCATGATGACCAGATCATCGTCAGTGATGCAGTAGCGTGAGGGTCGCAGTCCATTGCGGTCCAGGGTGGCGCCGATCTGGCGCCCGTCTGTAAACACGATGGAGGCAGGTCCATCCCATGGCTCCAGCATGGCGGCGTGGTATTCATAGAAAGCCTTGCGCCTCTCATCCATGGTGCTATGCTGCTCCCAGGGCTCCGGGATCATCATCATCACTGCCTGGCTGATTGGGTAGCCTGCCATGGTCAGGAGTTCGAGGCAGTTGTCAAAGGTGGCGGTATCGGACTGATCGGCAAAACTGATTGGGTAGAGCTTTTGCAGGTCTGCGCCCAGCACTGGCGAACTCATCACTCCCTCGCGGGCTTTCATCCAGTTGTAGTTGCCTTTGACCGTATTGATCTCACCGTTGTGCGCGACATAGCGGTAGGGGTGGGCCAAAGGCCACTCGGGGAAGGTATTGGTCGAAAAGCGCTGATGCACTAAGCCTAATGCAGATGTACAGCGTTTATCTTGTAAATCATGGTAGTAAGTGCCAACTTGATCAGCTAGCAGCAGGCCTTTGTAGATGACCGTTCGGCTTGACATGCTCGGCACGTAATACTCTTTGCTGTGCTTGAGCTTGAGGCGTTGAATCGACGCGCTGGCTGTTTTGCGTATCACAAACAGCTTGCGCTCCAAGGCATCCTGGACGATCACATCACTGCCACGGCCAATGAATACCTGTCGCAGAACTGGCTCTTTTTGGCGCACGGTGGGCGACATGGGCATCTCACGGTTGGTGGGGACATCGCGCCAGCCCAGCAACACCTGCCCCTCAGCCTTGATGGCCCGCTCCATCTCCTGCTCACAGGCCAACCTTGAGGCATGCTCCTTGGGCAGGAAAATCATGCCCACCCCGTATTCACCTGGGGGTGGCAACTCAACACCCTGCCGAGCCATTTCCTCCCGATAGAGCAGGTCAGGAATCTGGATGAGAATCCCAGCGCCGTCACCCATCAGCTTATCGGCGCCAACAGCGCCACGGTGGTCAAGATTCTCCAGAATTTTTAGCGCACCAAGAACAATGTCATGTGTCTTGACGCCTTTGATATGGGCCACGAAACCAACGCCGCAGGCATCGTGCTCGTTGTTGGGGGCGTACAAACCGTTTTCTTGCAGGTGTTTGATCTCGGCAGCCGTCGACATGGCCCGCTCCTAAATAATCACAAGGGCCATAAGAATAGTCCAAGCTGCCAAAATTGCCAAGCAAAATAATTGGGGTCAGATTCCAATTAAATCCAGAATTTCAATTTGAGATGGAAATTGGGGACAGAATAAATTTACGAACTTTTTGAGTCTATAAATGGCTTCACTCAGTCTTTCAGCTTGCTTTTGGGGCGGCCAGCAGATGCCATACTGACGCGGCGCCGGGTTAGTTTTTGCAACTTGTCCACAAACTCTTGATTCCCCAGCGCCCAGCCATGCAGGGCTGATTCAGTCAGGGATTTTTGCTCTCGGGGAGTAATCCCGGCAGAGACAAATTCGCTGTAAGCCGCCTCCCTGGCAAAGGGGGTATTGCCCAAGGACCAATACAAGGATGGTGGGCTAATCAGTCGGTCAGGCCGTATTCCCGCGTAATGGGCGTGACTTGACCAGGGAAAATCCTGGGCACGGGCCACCATCCCGGCCCGCACCGGATTGAGGTCAATATAAGCCATGCACGTCAACAGATAGGGTTCACTATCTATCAGATTCGATCGATAGCGCCCTTCCCACAACGTGCCGCTTCGTCGGTGGCGGTCATTGAAATAGCGAACATATTGACGTCCGACCGCCTGCATCAGCTTTGGCAATCCTCCGTTGTCCTGCGGCGTGGCCAACACGTGAAAATGGTTGTCCATCAGGACATAGGCATGCACTGCCACCCCCAGGGTGTCGGCCTTCTCAAACAGCAGGTCGAGCATGAAGCGCCGGTCAGAGTCGTCAAGAAAGATGGGCTGCCGGTTGTTTCCGCGCTGAATGATGTGGTGTGCGTAGCCGGCCACAGTGAGTCTTGCAAGGCGTGCCATAAGATTCCCATGTTAATTGGAATCTGACCCCAATTATTTTGAAAGAGGGAAGCGCGATTCCAATAAGTCGAGCAGGCCGAATTCGGCCAGGATGGCCTGCAGGCGTTGCGCGGCAGCGCGCTTTCGATGGCCGGTACGACGAGCAATGATCAACTCGTTCTTGAGACTGTGCTCCCAGCCCACCAGTTCGGTCACGGTGACCTGATAGCCGCTGGCCTCAAGGTATAGGCAACGCAGCACATTGGTGATTTGACTGCCCAACTCACGGGTATGAAGGGGGTGACGCCACAACTCGGCCAAGGGCGTGCGCGCCAGTGACAGCGCCTTGGACGAATTGAGAGCGCGCGCCACCTCGGCCTGGCAGCAAGGAACCAGGACCATCAGTCGGGCCTGTTTCTGCAACCCAAAAGCAATCGCGTCATCGGTCGCGGTATCGCAAGCATGCAGTGCAGTCACCAGATCGATATGCTCTGGCATGTCCTGCGAGCGCGCCGACTCGGCAACGCTCAAATGGCGAAACTCCATGCGTTCAAAGCCCAGTCTCACGGCCAAGTCGCGCGCGCCCTGGACCAACTCGCTGCGCGCCTCAATACCAAAAATACGGCCGCTTGGGCGACGCTTGAAAAACAGGTCATAGATAATGAAGCCCAGGTATGACTTGCCGGCGCCGTGATCAGCCACAGTGATTTCAGGCGGCTTGCTGGCGCGCTCTGCTTCCAGCTCCAAGAGATATTTCTCAATGAACTGGTACAGGTGTTGCACCTGCTTGAGTTTTCGTCGGGAATCCTGATTCAATCCACCTTCCCGGGTCAGGATATGCAGTTCCTTGAGTAGTTCGATTGACTGGCCCGGTCGCAGATCTGGCAGCATGGCAGTGGCCGACGGCTTTTGGCGGCGCGCGTTGGCTGTGCTGCGAGCCTCTTTCACCGGATCCTCCGCCCCAGTTGGCCAGCCAGGACCAGCCCAGCCAGGGAAAAGCCACTGGTGACCCACCAGGTTCCTTGCCAGCCCCCTACGTTGGCTGCCACCCAGGCCACCAGCGGCGGCCCGACAAATTGCCCCAGGGCTGACCACTGCTGGACCCAACCCACGGTTGTAGAGACCGCGCGCTCATTGGGCGCCAGCCTCACCGCCAGGGAGAAGAGGGTGGCGGGGACCATGCCGCCAATCATCGAGAACAGCAGGATCGACAGAAAACGCGGCACCGCCCCCCAGGGCCCGCTCCAAAAGGCAAGGGCTGCGCCCAGGCCCATGGCAATAAACCCCAGGTACAACAGATGACCGGGCCTGTAACCACGCCCGAGCAGCCTGCCCGACAGCAGATTACCAAGCATGTTCACCAGCGCCACCAAGGCCGTCAGCAAGGCTGTAGCCTGGCCAGTAAATCCCGCCTGCTGGTAGATGGTGGGCAGAAACCCAATCACTGCCAGCCACTGTGCCGAGTAGACCGCAAAGCAGGAGGCAACCAGCCATGGGCCCGACGCGCTTAGCGTCTGTTTCAGTCTCAACTGCCAGCCAGTTGAATCGGATCGGGCATGCGCCAGCATCTTGGCATCCTGCGGCAGCGCCCACCCAATCCAGATCATCATCAGGAACGTCAACAGTGACAAGCCCCACCAGAGACTTTGCCAGCCCGCCAAAGCAATCAGCACCGGCCCGAGCAGGAGCGCGAGCCCGGTGCCAAGCGGCATATAGGTCCCCCAGACACCCAGCATGACGCTCATATGCTCGGGCCTGACCAGCAGGCGGATCAGGTTGGGAGCCGGCAGCACCACCAGCAAAAAGCCCATGCCCTCGACAGCGCGCCAGAACAACAGGGTGGGCGCATGCTGCGCCCCCGCACCGAACAAGGAGCTCAAAGCCAGAACACCAAGCCCAGTGAGCATGCTGCGACGTTGCCCCAGGCCATCTGCCGCCAGGCCTATAAAAATGCCGAACAACATGCCTGCCAGCTGGACCAGCGACAATAAAAAACCTGATTGCAGCAGCGAAATGCCGATTTCCCGCTGCAGGATCGGCAAGGCTGGCGGCAGCTTGCCCGCATGCAGCGCTGCGCACACGCCAGCCAGAATCACCAACCAGGCCGGCTCAATGAATACACCACGAGAAGTGAAGCGCCTCAACATAACAAGCGTCGTCCAGTGAGCCGCTCATGCTCGCGCGAGGCAAACCGGTCAGTCATGCCGGCGATATAGTCGGCCACCACACGCGACAATGAAGCCAGCGGATCCGCCGCATTGCTCGCCGCATCGGCACGGGCGGTAAAACCGGTTTGCATCTGACCTGGAGCCTGGCGATACGCCTGAAACAGCTCAAGAATGATCGTCCTGGCCTGGCTTGAAGTCTGCAACACCTGCGGATGCCGGTACAGGTTGACAAAAAGAAATTTCTTCAGCACTTGCGATTTCTGCCGCATGAGCTGGCTGAAATTCAGCAAGGGCGGCAAGCACCGCACTGCAGCAACATTGTCTGGGGAGGCCTGGGCCAGTGCAGCTCGCGTGGCATCGATCACGTCATACACCATGGCGCTCAGCATTCGACGAATTGACTCGTAGAGCAGGCGCCTGGACTGAGCCGGGTGGTCCAAGCGGGGAAATTCATGCAAGGCCTGTTGCCGGAATTCATCAAAAAGAGGTACCGCCTGCAATTGCTCCAGAGAGATCAAGCCGGAGCGCACGCCATCATCAATGTCATGTGCGTTGTAGGCTATTTCGTCTGCCAGATTGCACAACTGGGCCTCCAGGCTAGGCTGCTGTCGCCGCAAAAAGCGCTGACCGACACCCCCCGGCTCATCCGCTTCAAGCTGTCGGGCATTGGCGCTGGAGCAATGCTTGAGGATGCCCTCGCGGGTTTCGAAGCACAGGTTCAGGCCGTCGAAAGCAGGGTAGCGCTCTTCCAAATGATCGACCACCCGCAGACTCTGCAGGTTGTGCTCAAAACCTCCGTGACCGGCCAAACATTCATTGAGCGCATCCTGCCCCGCATGTCCAAAAGGTGTGTGGCCCAGGTCATGTGCCAAGGAGATCGCCTCCACCAGATCCTCATTCAGGCCAAGCGACCGGGCAACGGATCGGCCCAGTTGCGCCACCTCAAGCGAATGGGTCAGACGAGTTCTGAACAGATCCCCCTCATGGTTCAGGAATACCTGGGTCTTGTAGACCAGTCGGCGAAAGGCGGTCGAGTGCACGATGCGGTCGCGGTCACGCTGGTACTCGCTACGGGTGGGCGCAGGCGACTCCATGTGACGCCGACCCCGGCTCCTAGCAGGATCGCAGGCATAGGGTGCAAGAGTCATTGCGCTGGCGTCAACGGGTCATCACCAGCAAGCTTGCTCATGCCCTGCAACAGGTGTCGATCACCTCGCGGACCAAGGCATCAGGGGCGCCGTGGACACCGGCCAGCCCGGGGCGCTCGATCAGCACGAACTTGACCTCACCCGCTTCGGCCTTCTTGTCCACCCTCATCAGTTCGAGGTAGCGCGCTGCGTTGTTGGCGTCCGAAAGAACCGGCCCAATCACTGGCAGACCCGCGCGCTCGATCAGGCGGCGCAAACGCGCCACGAATGCCGCATCAACCCAAGCCAGACGCTGAGACAAGGTGGCAGCCATCACCATGCCACAGGCCACGGCTTCGCCATGCAGCCAGCGCCCATAGCCCAAACCGGCCTCGATCGCATGGCCAAAGGTATGACCAAAGTTGAGGATGGCGCGAAGCCCCGCCTCTCGCTCGTCCACGCCCACCACTTCGGCCTTGATTTCACAGCTGCGTTGCACCGCATAGGCCAGGGCGCTAGTATCTCTAGCCATCAAGGCATCGATGTTGGTCTCGATCCAGTCGAAAAATGACATGTCGAAAATCGGACCGTATTTGATCACCTCGGCCAGACCAGCGGAGAGTTCGCGCGGCGGCAAGCTCCTGAGCGTGCCCAAGTCACAGACCACTCGCAAAGGCTGGTAGAAGGCGCCGATCATGTTCTTGCCTGAAGGGTGATTGATGGCCGTCTTTCCACCCACCGACGAATCAACCTGGGCCAGCAAGGTGGTGGGCACCTGCACAAAAGGGACGCCGCGCATATAGCATGCGGCGGCAAAACCGGCCATATCGCCCACCACACCGCCTCCCAGCGCAAATAGCACCGTCTTGCGATCACAGGCATTGGCTAGCAAGACATCAAAGACCCGATTGAGTTGCTCCCAGTTCTTGTGCTCCTCACCGTCGGGCAGGCTGAGCACATGCACTGCGCCAAAATGATTCCTGAGCGCGGCCTGCAGGCTTGCTGCGTAAAGCGACTGCACAGTGGTATTGCTGACTATCAAGGCCTGGGCCGCACGTGGTAAGCCGGTAAACGTGGCCGGATCACCCAGCAGCTCTTCGCCGATCAGGATGGCGTAGCTGCGATCACCCAGATTGATCTGTACCTGGGTGGAAGCCGAAAGGGAACTTGCTGCTTGCATGCCCCCAAGTTTAGGGGATGTCGGTACCCGTCGAGCCAGAGCCACTCTTGAGATCAGCCATTTCCAGTTGCATCATGATCTTGTTGACCTGTGAAGCCACGGAAGGTCGGCCAGTATCAATCACGAAATGTGCTGTTTCAAGATACAGGGGGTCTCGCAATTCGAACAGCTCGCGCAAGCGAGCCATCGGGTCAGCCACCTGCAACAAAGGGCGCTGGGTGTCGTGCCGCAGGCGTCGATACAAATCCTCCGGCGAGGCGCGCAAATAAACGACGGTGGTGCGATCGTGCAAGCGCCTGCAATTTTCAGGCCTGAGTACTACACCCCCACCAGTGGAAAGAACTCCCATGTCCGATTGCGACAGGTCCTCAATCACCTGCTCTTCGTTGTCGCGAAAACGATCTTCGCCCTCGGCTTCAAAATAGGCACGAATCGAGCAACCCAGGCGCTGTTCCAGCACCTGATCGGAGTCGACAAAGGGCAGCTGCAAGCGCCGGGCCAACTGCCGGCCAACGGTGGTCTTGCCTGAACCAGGCAGTCCGATCAAAGTGACTATCAAATGCTTACCCGACTAATTGCCCGCAAGGGTGCTTCAACGCGAGGCGGTTTTGTCAACCACGGTCTTGGGCGTGATAAAGACCAGCATTTCCTTCTTGATGGACTTCTTGTTGCGAGACTTGAACAAGTGGCCCATCACAGGCAAATCACCAAAGAATGGCACCTTGGTCTCCTGCTCGGTTTCATCCATAGTGAAAATGCCGCCGATCACCACCGTACCGCCATTTTCCACCAAAACCTGGGTCTGCACATGCTTGGTATCGATGGCAAACCCGGCAGGAGTTGTCTGCCCTACGGTATCTTTGTTGACATCCAGGTCCAGAATGATATTGCCCTCTGGAGTGATTTGCGGTGTCACTTCCAGCTTCAGGTTGGCCTTGCGAAATGCAATGGAAGTAGCGCCGCTGGCAGTCGCCATCTGATAAGGCAATTCGGTGCCTTGCTCAATCAGGGCTTTGGTTTTGTCTGCGGTCACCACACGCGGGCTCGACACCACCTTGCCCTTGTTATCAGCTTCCAGCGCGGAAATTTCCAGGTTTAGGAATCGGGCTGCGCCCTCACCAAAGATCGACACTGCAAAAGCAGGCGCTGCGGCACCGGTGGGAACCAAGGCAGAGACACCGGAAGGAAACGCTGCAGGCATATTGAGGAAGCTGCCGGCAGCCACCCCGGCGCTGGCAGCACTGTAGGTACCCCCAAATTGAATTCCTCCAGTTGCCGCCGCTGTCTGAGGGCCACCCCCGCCAAGCCGGACTCCAAGCGCCTTGCCAAAAGAGTCGTCGGCTTCAACAATACGCGCTTCGATCAGCACCTGCCGAACGGGGATGTCAAGTTTGAGTATGAGCTGACGCACCTGCTCGATCTTGCTGGGGATATCGGTGACAAAGATCTGGTTGGTGCGGACCTCGGGTATCACGCTGCCGCGCAGGCTCAAGATACGCGCCGAAGCAGCTGCCGCTCCGCCCATGGCAGCCACAGGCGCTGTAGGCGCTGCGAGTCCAGGGGTCGCGCCCATCAACTGGCGTGCCACATCCAGGGCCTTGGCATAGTTCAGTTGGAATGACTGGGTTTGCACAGCCTCCAACCCCTCCAGCGCCACCCGCGACTCGCGCTCAAGCTTTTCCTTGGCCAGGATTTCCTCATTGGGTGCAACCCACATCACATTGCCAAACTTGCGCACACCCAACCCTTTGGCGCGCAAGATGATATCCATCGCCTGATCCCATGGCACATCGAGCAGTCGCAAGGTTACAGATCCGCTGACCGAGTCCGAGGTGACCACATTGAAGCCAGTAAAGTCAGCAATCACCTGCAGCAGGGAGCGGACTTCAATGTTCTGAAAATTGAGCGACAGTTTCTGTCCGGTATAGCCCACGCCAGGGCTGAGCTTGCTTGGATCGACTTTCAGTGGCTTCACTTCCACCACGAACTGGTCATCGCTTTGGTAGGCGCTATGTTCCCACTGTCCCTTGGGCTCGATCACCATGCGTACCCGGTCCCCCGCCTGGAAAGTGCTGACCGTCTGGACTGGCGTGCCAAAGTCGGACACATCCAGGCGCCGGCGCAAACCCTCGGGCAGGGTTGCCCCGGGAAACTCCACGATCAAAGTTTGCCCCTGCTGTTGCACCCCCACCCCAGCCTGGGCATTGGGCAATGTCACGATCACCCGCCCGGCTCCTTCCACATTGCGTCGAAAATCAACATCCTTCAGTGCAGCCCGCTCTGGACTGGCAGAAGTTGAAGCATCAACCGCCACCGCTGCCGTGGCCACCGGCGCGACCCGCGTACCGGCAACGCTTGTAATGGGCTCCAGAAATACCAGCACCGATTTGCCCTGCAACTGGGTTTTGTAGCCTGCCGCCTGTTTCAGGTTGAGCACCACACGGGTGCGCTCCCCAGCCTGGACCACAGTGACTGAGCGTAGATTCCCCTGGTTGACCTCGACGGTCGGTCTTGCCATTGCGCTGGCCACCCCTGGAAAATCCAGGGCAATCCGGGCCGGTGATTGAATTGCAAAGCCAGTGGGGTTGACCGTCAGTTCCTGTCGCAAGTCGATTTTCACCACCTCGCTGCCACCTTGCAGGGAACCAGTCACGGCTTCGATTGCATTCTGGGCAAAAGCTGGCATCAGCGCCATCAATCCGAAAACAGCCGTCAGGCAGGGCCGCCTGCCTAGCCACAAGCGCCACCCATGTCGCATGTTCATTTGGTTTTCTCCTGCAATTGAAGCGAGGCGGGGCGCTCCACCCACTCCCCCGCCGCATCTTGCACTATTTCGCGTACTGTCAATTCAGTTTCTGTAATTTTTATCACCCGTCCGTAGTTTTTCCCCAAGTAATTTCCGACCAGTACCTGATAAAGCAGCTTGTCAGCGCGGATCAGCGCCATTGGCTGCCCCTCTTTGGATAGACTTCCCACCATGACCATGGCATCCAGGGGATATTCTTCCAGCGGCTCTTTGCGCCGCCTAAGCTCCTGAGAAAGCAATGGGTCCGCCTGCAACTGGGCAGCCGATCGGCGCAGGACCATATTGAGCTTTTCTTTGCCAAAGGGATCCGGCAATTCGGCTGCTTCGTACGGTTCGGGTTGAAACGGCTTGGGCACAGGCAGCGGATTGACCCGCGGTCGGGCCTGCTGCTTCTGCTCAGCCATCCAGCTTTTCAGTTGTTCGTCTTCTGCCACACCACAAGCCGCCAGAAGGGCTGGCAGGATCAATACTGGCCATGGCAAGCTGGGCCTCACTTACGCCCTCCTTTGGCGGCTGAAGCTTTGCGCTGAGCCTCGATCTCACGGGTATCCAAATAGCGATATGTGCGGGCTGTGGCATCCATGGAAAGAATGTCGTCCCGTCCGGGCACGATCACCAGTTGGGTATTGAGCGTCACAATGCGCGACAGATGGGCGACGTCGGAAGTAAAGGCGCCGATATCGTGATAACGTCCGATCACACGCAGTGCAATTGGCAATTCGGCATAGTAGTCCCGCACCACCACCTGACCGGGCCGAAATAGTTCGAACTGCAGGCTTCGTCCCAGACCAGCCTGGTTGATATCCGAGAGCAGGGCGTCCATTTCGGCCTTGCTGGGAAGCTGTTTTTCAAGCTGCTTGACGTTGTTGATC
>CAXRBE010000078.1:0-12190 GCA_964228805.1 Burkholderiaceae bacterium | reverse complement strand
TTTTTCTCGACTACCATTGCCGAATTCTCTCATTTGGATTTGGACCCAAAATGCCTTCTTTCGACACTGTTTGCGAAGCCGACATGGTGAAGGTCAAAAATGGTGTGGACAACGCCGCCAAGGAAATCAGCACCCGCTTTGATTTCAAGGGCACCTCAGCCAGCATCGACATCAAGGACAAGGAAATCACCGTCATCGGCGATGCTGATTTTCAGACCGACCAGATCATTGATGTTCTGCGTAACAAGCTGAGCAAGCAATCTGTGGATGTACGCTTCCTCGACATAGGCGAGTTGCAGAAAATTGGTGGCGACAAGGTGAAAAAACTGATCCAGGTGCGCAATGGCATTGAAGCGGATCTGGCCAAGAAGCTGCAGCGCCTGGTCAAGGACAGCAAGCTCAAGGTGCAGGCCGCCATCCAGGAAGGCAAGCTGCGTGTCAGCGGTGCCAAGCGCGATGACCTGCAGGCGGTGATGGCCATGATCCGCAAGGAAGTTGCCGATATCCCCTTGTCGTTCAACAATTTTCGCGACTGAGCCTTAAGGATGGTGTTCGGTCCTGGTCAGTATCGGCCGCCTGACTGATTGACTAGGCTTAGCCCTTTTTTTGCCCCAGCTTCGATTCGGTGCCGCGCACCAAGCGGCCAATGTTTTCTGCGTGTCGGTATATCAGCAGCACACACATCAGGCCCATGGCCCACAGCACAGACGGCGTCATGGACCAGGCCACGCCAGCACCAAAGATGTAGTAAACCGGGGCAAAAACCGCCGACACCAATGAGGCCAGGGATGAATAGCGGAAGAAATATGCCACGATCAGCCAGGTGAGCACAGTGGCCAACCCGAGCAGCGCATCAAAGCCGACCAGCACGCCCAGCGCGGTGGCCACCCCCTTGCCGCCCTGGAAGCGGAAAAACACCGGGTACAGGTGACCAAGAAATGCGCCAAGGCCCGCCAGCGCCAGGGCGCCCTCTTCCAGCCCATAGGGCCTGCCATACCAGCGGATCAGCAAAAGCGGCAAGCAGCCCTTGGCCGCATCCAGCATCAGGGTGAGCACGGCCGCCTTCTTCGAGCCCGAGCGCAGCACATTGGTGGCACCAGGGTTCCTGCTGCCATAGGTACGCGGATCACTCAGGCCCAGCACACGGCTGACAATGACAGCAAAGGACAGGGAGCCAATCAGGTAGGCAAGCAGTCCAGCCAGCACTGGCAGTAAAGTAAGCAAGCGGGTCTCTCCAAGCCAGCCTAAATGACCGGCATCGCAAGTCTATTCTGCCAGCGTAGGCATCTTGCCAGTTGGCTAGATTCTTGACAGAGCTGGTCAAGACCCATTATTATTAGGTATCTAATAATATTTTAGGCTCGAAACTTCGTCCAAATGGGTCCTCGAATGTCCACCATGATGACGTCTGAAGAAAACGAAACGCTTTGCCGCGTAGAAAACAATGCCCCCATGGGAGAACTGATGCGCCAGCATTGGGTACCCATCTGCCTGAGCGAGGAAGTCTCCGAACCGGACTGCGATCCGGTGAGCGCGCGCATCCTGGGCGAAAAACTGGTGGTCTTTCGCGACAGCGATGGCCAGGTCGGCGTGATGGATGAAGCCTGCCCTCACCGCGGGGCATCCTTGGTTTATGGCCGCAACGAGGAGGGCGGCTTACGTTGCCTCTACCACGGCTGGAAAATGGATGTACGTGGCAAGGTGCTGGAGATGGTGTCTGAGCCTACAGCCAGTGGCCTGATCAACAAGGTTAAGCACAAGGCCTACCCAGTCAAGGAGTGGGCTGGAATGATCTGGGCCTGGATGGGCAAGACAGAAGCCATGCCCGAGTTCGTCCCACCGCGCTGGGCGCCTTCGGCTGAAACCCAGGTCTCTATCGCCAAAGCAGTACTGCCTGCCAACTGGGCCCAGGTACTCGAAGGCGCCATTGACTCAGCCCACAGCTCCAGCCTGCACAGCTCTGACATGGTGCCAGCTCGGGTGCAAGGCGCCGAAGCCACCGCGTCGGCCTGGCTGCGCCCCTCAACCGACAAAGCGCCTCGTATGCAAGTGCAGCGTGGAGGCTACGGTTTTCGATATGCCGCTATACGACGACCGATTTTCAATGCACAGACGCATGACTACATCCGCTCGACCGTGTTCATAGCACCATGGACGGTACTGGTACCGCCAAACAACCTCTACAACGTCGCCAATGTGAATGTACCTGCCGATGACACCACCACCTGTTTTTACTTCATCGCCTGGGGCCATCCCGGGTGTACACCAGAGACTGAAACCTGGCGCAAGTTCCTGCGTCAGACGGTAGGGATAGACCTGGATGAGCGCTACCGGCCGTTGCGCAACCCGGAAAACCGCTTCTGGCAGGACCGCCAAGCCATGAAAGCCGGCAACTTCACCGGCATCACCGGTTTTCCCAACCAAGATATCGCCATGTGGGTCACCATGGGACCAATTGCCGACCGCACCAAGGACCGCCTGGGCGCCAGCGATCTGGCCGTGGTCGAATTCCGCAAGCAAATGCTTGAAGCTGTTGAGGCGGTGCGCAACGGCCAGCCGGCCATCGGCACAGGCGAGCAGGCCGTTGGTCACGAGGTATGCGCCTACCAGAGTGTCATACCGAAAGAACTTGACTGGCGGGACTACCCTGCAAGCTATGTGTGGGGCGCTTCGCCAGCCTTGACGGAAATGGAGAATGACTATTCCGTCAAAACCTGAGTGACCAGCACAACTACCAAAGCTAACCTTACCCGTATCATTCATGAGCAAACTGCAACTCTCGGTCGCCATGGGCGACTATGACCGCACCCGCGCCCTGCTCGACGGCCGTGTCCAAATTGACGGCGTGGATCCGGTCTATATGAACCTCTATCCAGAGGAAATGTTCTTTCGGGCCATGCGCAGCCAGGAATTTGACATCTCCGAGCTTTCCTTCTCCAGCTATTGCGTCAAGACCGCTAAAGGCGATAGCCCCTATATTGCTGTGCCGGTGTTTCTATCACGTGCCTTTCGCCATACCTCGATCTATGTGCGCAAGGACCGCATTCAGCGGCCAGAGGACCTCCGGGGCAAACGCATTGGCCTGCCCGAGTACCAGCTCAGCGCCAATGTCTGGGCACGCGCCATACTGCATGACGACTATGGCGTGGCGCCCGAAGATGTGACCTGGGTGCGCGGCGGCATTGAGACTGCCGGCCGGCCCGAGAAAATTGCGCTCAAGCTGCCACCCGGCGTGCACCTCGATAATGCGCCTGAGGGCGTGACCATCTCCGAGTTGCTCGACCGCGGCGAGATTGACGGCTTCATGGCGCCTCGCCCACCTTCTGCCCAGGCGCTGGCCAACCCGAATGTAGGTTGGCTGTTTGACGATCCCACCGCAGTAGCCAAAGACTATCACCGACGCACTGGCGTGTTTCCCATCATGCATGTGGTCGGCGTGCGCAAAACGCTGGCTGAGCAGCATCCCTGGCTACCAGGTGCAGTTTTCAAAGCCTTCAGCCTTGCCAAGGCAGCCGCCCTGGAGGCCCTGTCTGATACCTCGGCCACCAAGGTCACCTTGCCATTTGTCGAGGAGCAACTCAAGGCAGCGCGCGACAGTATGGGCGAGGATTACTGGTCTTACGGCGTGGCCAACAACCGGCCCACCATCGAGACCTTCTTGCGCCACCATCATGCCCAGGGCCTGTCATCCAGGCGCCTGGAGGTGGACGAGATTTTCCATCCTGCCACCTACGAGACCTACTCGATCTGATCCTGCGCGCCGGAGCTGGCGCGCTCGTCGGCGGCTAGGTTCTCAATCATGGCCAGCAGGCAGCTGCGCACGCTGGCAATGGTTTTTTCAGACTGACCCTGCACGCTGACGCGATTCACCTCCTCGGCCAGTGGGACCAGCAACTTTTCCAGTGCCCTGCCCTGCCTGGTGAGGAAGACATGCATATTCTTGCGATTTCCCTGCATGTGCCGCCGCTCGATCAGTCCCATGTTTTCCATAGCCTTCATGGCGCTGAAGGTAGTCGGCTCCATGACACCGGCCCGTTCACTGAGTTCGCGCTGGGTAAGGCCGTCCTGGGTCCACAAAATGCGCAGAAAGGTCCAATGTCCGAACGAAACGCCATGAGCGTTAAGCCGTTGCTGCAGGGCACGCATCTGAGCACGCGCCACATCACGGATGAGATGCGCCAGTCGGTCCTCCGGCACTGCTTCACGCCAGTGACGCAGCATTTGTTGGGTCTGTTTGGCCTGGGACATTAAGCCGCCTTCACCCTGCTGCCACCTGCAGGTGCAAAATGATGTCAGTGTCCAGGCGCTGTGACTCCAGCATAGCCAGGCAGACTTCCAGGGTCGCGCGCGACCAGGCGCCACCGTGCAATGGCGCCTGCCCCTGGCGCGCCACAGCCCACAGCTCGTCGATCACCTCGGCACGCGGCACAGCCTGAATCGGCGCCGCAACAAAATGCTCGCCCTGGCGATTGAACACCCGCACACCGCGGGGGGTCAGACGCAGGTCCCCGCGTTCGCAGCTGACCAGGACCGGTCCGAAATGCTGGCAGTCTTGCGGCACCTCGGCCGGGGCTGGCTGGTACAGGCGACCGCCAAAATTGCGCTCTGCCTTCAGCGCTGCCTCGGCTGCCTGGTCAGCCACCTTTGGCAGGCGTGCGTGGGTTTGGGCGTGGGTCTTGGCATCCTTGGGTCGCCCCAGCTCGCCCACCCCATCCATCTGCTCGTCGCTGTCGTAATAGCCATAGCCGTTGTAGCTAAGGCTGGCAAAGGCACCACCGGCAAACTTAAGCAGCGCGCTGTAGGCTCCTTCGGTCGGACGGGCTGAATCCCATTGCCCGGTCAGGGCGCGCACGCTGCTCGCCATGCCACCAGCAAGCAATCGCACCACATCGACCTGGTGGGCCGCCTGGCTAAACAACACCCCCCCGCCTTGGGCGGTATCCAGCTCTTCGGAGCGGCGCGGCCGGTAGAGAAAATCGGTGTACTGCATGGCGTGGATGAAACGCACCGCGCCCAGCTCGCCGCATCGGATCAAATGGCGTGCTGTGAGCACCGGCGCATTGAAGCTGTGGCTGTGGCCAACGATCAGCCTGGTGCCGGCAGCGGCACAGGCATCAATCATGCGGGTGCAATCAGTCAGGGAAATCGCCATCGGCTTTTCCACCAGCACATGCTTGCCATGGCGCGCTGCCAGCTGCACATGCTGGGCATGCAGCTGGTGGGGGGTGGCCACATACAGCCACTCCACCGCGGGGTCAGCGCAGAGTGACTCAACCGATGAATGGGCGCGGCCACCGAGTTCGCTGGCAAAGGCCGCGTTGGCCGACTCGCGCGGATCGAAGGCCGCTGTCAGTTGCACGCGTGGGTCAGCGCGAAACGTCGGAAGCATCAAGGTAAAGGCTCGCCCCAGCCCCAGCACGCCAAGCCGGATCGGGTCCTGGGCTCTTGCGCTTACGGTCATAAGTCCAGCACTAGGCAATGTGATTTGGCACGTGAGACGCAGACCATCAGGTGGTCCGCTTTTTCCTCTTCAAGCAGCACCCAGTCGCGATGGTCCGCCTCGCCTTCGAGCAGGCGTGTCTTGCAGGTACCACAGGTACCGCTCTCACAGGAGCTCGCCACATCGAACCCTTCAGCACGCAGGGCTTGTAGCAGAGTCTGCCCCGCCGGCACCTGGAGAATGCGCCCACTGCGCTCGAGCCGCACTTCAAATGCCTGGTCATCGTCAAGCTGACAGGTATCAGCGCTGAAGCTTTCAAAATGCACACTGCTGGCCGGCCAGTGTCCGGTCATGTCGCGCACCGCATCCATCAGCGAAGATGGTCCACAGCAATAGACATGGCGGCCGGCAGTGCTACCCGGCTTTTCAAGCAGCGGCCACAGGTCCAGGCTGCAAGCCGGGTCACCACCGTCATGGTGCACCACCACATGAGGAGACAGCTCAGGCGCGGCCAGTTCATGCAGAAAGGCACTGCTCTGGGCATCTCGGGTCAGGTAATAGAGCTTGAACGCCCGATCACCCAGCGCCTGCAGGTGGCGCACCATGGACATCATGGGTGTGATGCCAATACCCCCGGCGATGAGCAGAAAGCTGCGCGCACGCGCATCAAGCTCGAACAGGTTGCGCGGCTCACCCACCTCCAGCGTCTGGCCAGCGCGCACTCCATCCACCAGGCTTAGGGATCCACCTCGACCCCGGCCTTCGCGCTTGACCGCGATGACATAGCGGTCACGCTCAGCCGGGTCGTTGACCAGGGAATACTGGCGCAGAGCGCCGCTGGGTGTTCGCACCTGGATATGTGCGCCCGCAGTAAACGGTGGCAATGCTTCACCTGCGGGATGGCGTAGCTCGAAACGCTGAACGCCAAGCGCCGCCGCTTCTGAGCCCGCAACCACCAAGTCCATAAAAGTGTGGTTTTCCATATTGACAAGGATCTGTTCGTTTGCAAGAATGATTATCTTAGCCATCTAATCAAATTACAAGCGGTGATACAAGAATCTGCCGCTTTTCCATGATCATTTTCGACCTTGCCAC
Organism: Burkholderiaceae bacterium; assembly: GCA_964228805.1. Taxonomy (GTDB): domain Bacteria; phylum Pseudomonadota; class Gammaproteobacteria; order Burkholderiales; family Burkholderiaceae_C; genus Hylemonella. The sequence continues at coordinate 5,655 of CAXRBE010000078.1, read as the reverse complement.
CCAGGAGCCCAGTATGTCCAGACCTTCGAGCTTGAAACGCCAAACCTTATGCGCATTAGCCACTGCCCTGTTCTGCCTTCCGCTGACGTTGATGGCGCAACCGACCTATCCGTCCAAGCCTGTCAAGTTCATCGTGCCCTACGCCGCCGGCGGCCTGCCCGACACGGTGGCAAGGTGGGTATCACAGCGTCTCGGAGATCGTTTGGGCCAGAGCGTCGTGGTTGATAACAAGCCAGGTGGCAACGGTGTGGTGGCCTTTCAGAGCCTGCTGCAAAGTTCTCCAGGGGACGGGCATGCCTTCATCATTTCCGATGGCTCCATGCTCTCCATTACGCCTCAATTGAACAAAAATCTGCCGTATCAGTACGGCAAAGACATCCTCCCGGTGTCGCTGATTGCCCGCTCCCCCCTATTCATCGTGGCGCATTCAAAAAATAACATCGGCTCGCTGGCCGAAATGATTGCCATGATCAAGAGTAAGCCTGGAGAATTTACTTATGGCTCCTCTGGTATCGGCTCGACCCACCACTTGACCATGGAGGCCCTCAAAGCCTCGCAAGGGTTGGACATTCGACATATTCCATTTCGTGGGTCCGGTCAATCCACACCCGCCCTGGTCGGCGGACAGGTTGACTTCTCAGTGGCGGCCCTTCCTTCAATTTCTGGTTTTGTCAAAGGCGGCCAAATCAAGGTCTTGGCCAGCAACGCTCTCACACGGTCGACTCAGGCTCCCGAAATCCCTACAGTAGCCGAAATGGTTCCTGGATTTGATTTTTCAGTGGTGATTGGTATTCTGGCCGCCGCTGGCACCCCGCCTTATGCAATCGAGCGCATAAGCCGTGAAGTGGCCGAGGTGACCAAACAGCCCGAATTCATCAAAACCCTGCAAAACGCAGTGATTGACCCGGTAGGCGCCGGCCCTTCTGAATACGCTAAGGTAATCGCTCGCGAAAATGAACTGATGGCCAGAGCTGGCAAGACGGCTGGTCTTAAATCCGATTGAGCATGGCTCAAGGCGACAGTTTAGGTGCTCCGGGACGCATGATTCCTCTTTCCCAGCTGCAATGGAACGATGCGCTGCTGCTGGGCTACGCTCCGATGGACGCTATGCATCATGAGTTTGTCGTGATGGCTGCTGCGTTGCAAGCCGCTAAGGATGACCAGCTACCCCAGCGGCTTGAGGCGATGGCAAAGCACTTGCGCCAGCACTTCTCAGAAGAGGACCGCTGGATGGTGGAGACAGATTTTCCGGCGCGGGAATGCCATATGGATGAGCACGCTGCCGTGCTTCGCTCCGTGGCGCAGGTCGGCGCACAATTGGCGCAGGGCGATGTAGCCGAATGCCGTCGTTTGGCCGAGGAACTGGTCAATTGGTTTCCGGGCCATGCCGACTATCTTGACTCGGCGCTGGCGCATTGGGTCTGCAAGCAGCGCCTGGGCGGCAAACCGGTGGTACTGCGCCGCGACCTGATGCCCCAGACCAGCGCATGAACGGCCAGCCGGAATGGATGCTGAGCATGGCTGCGGCTATAGACGACTCAGACGATCTTGTTGCTTAGCCCAGGCAATTTGTCCACAAGGGTCTCGATCAGATCTCCGCGCACCACGGGCCCCATCAGTCGAGTTTGAGACCAATGGACCTGACGACTTTGGCGTAACGCGAAGACTCTTCTGCAACCAGCTTGGCGAACTGCTCGGGGTTGTTGCTGACAGCGTCGGCACCGTTGCGTTCCATCGCTTGCTTGAAGTCGGCGGTCGGCACGATTGCCAGAAGTTCTTTGTGGAGTCGATCAATCACCGGACGGGGCGTGCCAGAGGGTGCAAAAACGCCTAGCCACAGGCTGACTTCAAATCCTGGATAGCCTGATTCAGCGACCGTGGGCACATCAGGCAAGGCCGGGGAGCGCTGGCTACTGCCGACGGCCAGCGGGCGCAATTTACCGACCTTTGTGTGCTGCAACAGGGCTGGCATCGAGCCAAACACGCCCTGCACCTCATTGCCGAGCAAGGCCAAGTCAGCCTGGGCATTGCCCTTGTAGGGAACATGTTGCAAGTTGACTTGTGCGACGTCTTTGAGCATCTCCATCGCCAGATGGGTGGTCGAGCCATTGCCGGCAGAGGCGTAGTTCATTTTGCCTGGCGTTGCTTTGGCAAGCTCAACAAACTCCTTCAGATTGTTGGCCTTGACCTGCGGATTGACGACAAGAAGGTAGGGTGTGATGGCAACCAACGAAACCGGTGCGAAATCTTTCGTCGGGTTGTACCCCAGCTTGGAATAGGCCGCCGGCGCGACGGCATGCGTGCTGGTGGTGCCGATGCTGAGTGTGTAGCCGTCCGGTGCCGCCTTGGCTGCCGCATCAGTGCCGATCGTCCCACCTGCACCACCCCGGTTCTCGACGATGACTTGCTGGCCCAGGCGATCGGATAGCTTCTGCGCGACAACACGGCCCACAATGTCCGTTGAACCACCCGCCGGGAAGGGTACGATCAAGCGTACCGGCTTGTTCGGGTAGTCCGACTGAGCCAGAAGGGTGGCTGGAGCGGCAAGCACCATGCCAGTCAAGGCGACGGCCAGCATGCGGATCGGACTTGCGGTTTGCGATTTCATCAGCAGATGCCTCCAAATTAAATACCGATCAAGACGGCGGGTGCGGCCATGCGCGAGGGCAGTTTACGCTGCGCGATAGGTCACTTCCAAATCACCGACGCCATCACAATGGCCTTGCAGCGTATCACCAGCCTTGCAGGGGCCCACCCCGGCTGGCGTGCCATTCATGATGATGTCGCCCGGTTCAAGCGCGACGAAGTTAGACAGATACGCAATGGCTTCATCAATCTGCCAGATCTGCTGATTGAGATCGCCTTTTTGTTTGACTTCACCATTGACCTTGAGCCAAATAGCCCCGGCCTTTGGGTGGCCAATTTTTGTGGCTGGCTGGATGGGCGAGATGGGGCAGGATTCATCAAACGATTTGCCCATTTCCCAGGGACGCTGCAGCTTCTTGGCGTCGCTCTGCAGGTCACGGCGAGTCATGTCGAGGCCCAGGGCGTAGCCAAATACATGGTCCAGCGCCTTGTCCTGTGGGATGTTGCGGCCACCCTTGCCGATGCAGATGACCAATTCGATCTCGTGGTGGAGGTCTTTGGTCTGGACCGGGTAAGCGATTGTGCTGCCGGAAGGTACCACCGCATCAGCCGGCTTGGCAAAGAAAAAAGGCGGTTCGCGGTTCGGATCGTGGCCCATTTCACGCGCATGGTCGGCGTAATTGCGGCCCACACACCAAATGCGGCGCACTGGAAACTTGGCGTCTGTGCCTACCACGTCAATCGCGGCTTGATGGGGTACAGGGATAACGTACTGCATGATGAGTGTTGAGAAAAAAGGGAAAAGAATTGGCCTGATTGATAAGCAAAGAACTTGCTGACAGTGTTGGCCACAAAATTCTACCCTCCCCATCGCGCAGCATTTGGGTCAGATCTCGGTGCCCACCACGGTGAGGTGTTCCGCTCCGCCGGCTCACGCCCGGTGTCAATCAGCCGCGGGACTTCACCTGTCCAGACAAAACACGCCTCAGCAGACCAGACTGAAATTCCTTGGGCTTTTCAGGATTTCAGCTCTATGGTCTGGCCAGCACCGCCAGCGCCACCGAGGCAATGCGTGACTGCACCGAATCGGCACGCGAGGTCAGCACCACAGGCACCTTGGCGCCCAGCACCAGGCCAGCGCAGTCACCGCCACCGATGTAGTTGAAACTCTTGTAGAGCATGTTGCCGGAGTTGAGGTCGGGCACCAGCAGGAGGTCAGCGTCTCCAGCCACTTCGGACTCAATTTTCTTGATGCGTGCCGCCTCGGCCGAGATCACATTGTCAAAGCCGAAGGGGCCCTCGATCAGGGCACCTGGCCAAGCGCCATCGCGCGCCAGCTGCACCAGTTGCTGGGCATCCACTGTTGCCACAATCGCCGGGTTGACAGTCTCCACCGCCGACACAATGCCAACCTTAGGCCGCTGGATGCCGAGCTGCTGCAGCAGCTCCAGCGCATTGCTGAGTATGTCGCGCTTGGTGCGCAAGTCCGGGTGAATGTTGACCACGCAATCGGCCAGGGCCAGCAGCTTGTGGTAGCGCGGCAAATCGAAAATAAAAGCATGGCTGATGCGCCTGTCAGTGCGCAGCCCGGTCTCTTTGTGGACCACGGCCGACATCAGTTCATCGGTGTGCAGCGAGCCTTTCATCAGGGCGCCCACCACGCCTTGTCGGGCCAGCTCGGTCGCGCGCAAGGCCGCCTCGGGCGCAGCCTGCTCGGTGGACACGATCTCGAAGTCGCGCACATCGACCTCGCTGTCCTCTGCCGCGCGCAGGATCAGCTCGCGCGAGCCGATCAACATCGGGCGGGCCAGGCCGGTGGCGGCCATCTGCATTGCCACCTGCAGCGCCAAGCGGTCGCAGGGATGGACCAGCCCCACCAACGGGGAGGTGGCGCCCGCCACACGCTGGCGTGCCTGGTCAACTAGCGCAGCCAGACGCGGATGCGAATAAGGTTCGCTCATGGCATCAGGAAGCTGGCACGCCGCCGACCCTGGGAGGCCAGCGGCGCGGCCCGGTTCAGACGTAGTCCTTGTACTTGTCCAGGAAGCGCACCGGCTTGGACAAGGCATCGCGGCGGAACGGGTCGCCCAGCTCGCGGGTGCACATGATCTCGATCACGCAGGTCTTCTTCTGGTTCATCTGCAGGTCGATCGCCTTCTTGAGCGCTGCGCCGACCTCCTCGATATCGTCAACCACAATGCCTTCGGCCCCCATGCTCTGGGCAATGCCGGCAAAACTTGGGCTCTCCAACTCGCCTGCGACAAAGCGCCGGTTGTAGAAGTCCACCTGGTTCTTCTTTTCCGCTCCCCACTGGCGGTTGTGGAACACCACCGCAGTGACCGGAATGTTGTGACGCACCGCAGTCATGATCTCGACCATGCTCATGGCCCAGGCGCCGTCACCGGCGTAAGCAATGGCAGGACGGTCCGGGCAGGCCAGCTTGGCACCGATCATGGTGGGCAGCGAGTAGCCGCAATTGCCGTAGCTCATGGGCGCAAAGAAGCTGCGCGGCTCATCAAAGCGCAGGTAGCTGTTGGACACCGCATTGATATTGCCGATATCGGTGGACACCATGGCCCGTGGCGGCATGGCTTTTTCCAGCTCACGCAGCACCTGGCGCGGATGCAGGTAGTGGCCCCCGCTGAAAGTTTTCTCGCCCTTGGCTTCTTCGATCATGTCCAGGCTGTAGGCATCGCGCTCATGGGTCCAGTCACTCAGCTCCTTTTCCCAGGCCGCTTTTTCAGCAGCAATCTTGCTCGCGCGCTCGGCCTTGGTCGCATCACAGGCCAGGGTTTTGGCCTGGATGCGGGCCAGCAGGGCCTTGGCCACCGCCTTGGCGTCGCCATGGATGCCGACATGGATTTTCTTGACCAGGCCCAGGTTGGTGTGATCGGCCTCGACCTGGATGATCTTGGCCTCCTTGGGCCAGTAGTCCATACCATGCTGGGGCAAGGTGCCAAAGGGGCCCATGCGCGAGCCCAGGGCAATCACCACATCGGCCTGGCTGATCAGCTTCATGGCCGCCTTGCTGCCCTGGTAGCCCAGGGGACCGGCCCACAGGGGATGGCT
>CAXRBE010000077.1:0-13328 GCA_964228805.1 Burkholderiaceae bacterium | reverse complement strand
CCGGCTTTCATGAGGGCGTGAATCTGATATCTTTCAGCTTGGCTGAGGTGTTTGTAGGTCATAAGCAACAATGACACCCAGGTCAGGAAGCTTTGAATGCTAAACATTCTCAGCCACCCAACCATCAGTTAATCAAAGTTGCACTTCGTGTTTGAATCCACCCCGAATAAAATCTTTGGCAAAGAGCGGAGGCTTTTGTAATGGTCAACTCTTTCTTTAATTTCCTCGTAACAATTCATTGACAATCCTTTATTTTTAGTTGGGTGGATTACCGTTTCATCACCATTTAACGCATGAGTTCCGCTTTGGCTGACTTGTGCAGAGTTTCCTTAGTGGGAAATATTAGAGTATAAAAATTCAAAGAATTTATCAAAAGGGTTTCTGAGTTCTAGATCTATTCCAAATTGTTGACACCTATCATAGTGTTCATCTGGAGAGTTAATTACAACTTCAGCTTTAGCCCTAAGTGAGCCTTTAAATCCATTGAAAAATAGTGACGAGTAAGGCATACCATTTGAATCATAAAATAAAATACCAGAATTACTCAGGAATCCACATTGATGTGATATAGCTCTTAGTGTTCTATCATGAAGTGAATGCTTAAAAGGCACAATATCAATAATTCCAAAGTTTGAGTAAAATTGCTTATCGCCTTTAGCCAGTTCGTTAAAGCTAGAAAATTTGTGATATTTTGATGATTTTTCAACAAACATATCCCACCCACGTCCATTGATATGCAGTGGAATATCGTTCAACTCCTCAAGTACAAGTTCACTTGCGGCATTTCTATAAATTTTGTCCATATTTTGAAGAACAAAAAAACGAAAATCATCAGGATTTTTGCTATGAATAAAATTTTTAAATTCTTCAAGTTTTTCATGAGTCAACAATTGATCGATCAATTCATGGTGCGTAATTGGGTCTCCGTTTTTGTAGTTATCAATAATTGCATCTGCAGTTTCATTCAATAAGGCCCAAACAGGACTGGGAAGGGTGGATTTCCATTCGGCATAAGTTTTTTGTAACGGATCTATATTCTTTGGAAAGACAAAGTAGTCTCCCTTTCTTTCAAATAATTTTTTATTAGGTTTATAAAATGAGGGCGGGCTTAAAAGTACTGCTGGATATTCTCTTTCGACCATTGAATTAGAATAATCAACATAACTTTGAAACGGGTAGGTGTGTAAAATATATTTAGAATCTGGCAAGTGATTTGAAGGGGCTTGCGACGGATGATCCGAATGTAAACAGATTAGATTTATTTTAAGCTCGTCCCAGATTAATTTTCCGTTTGATTTCAATCGTATTTTTGAACCGAAGCCCTGATGTGTGATTACTCTATGTATACCTTTTTCAGTGTCGAGTAGATATAGTTTTTGAGCAAGCTCACCCTCAATATCTACAATATAGACATTACACCCAAAATCTTCTAGTCGAAGCTTCAATTCCGAATTAAAGTATGCAAAAGGATTGCCCTCGCCACCGCCCCACTCAAGCAAAACAATGTTCATAATAATTTAATGAGTTACTTATGGTAAATACAAGTTAGAAATTTATAGATCTTGTTTGATTTTTTAAAAAACTATTCCGGGGTTATAAATCCACAGAGCTTATTAAGGAGTTGGTTGTTCATCTCTCTTTTGATCATCGTATTTTTAAGTGATGTTGGACATGTTGGAGTTTCTCGTGACTAGCTTCTTTTGAGAGGATGATGAGATGAATCTTCAATAGGTTCAAAACCAGCTGGATTGTTCTCAGTCTCATTGGGTAGGGCCAGCATGTTGAAGGATCCAACATTACCCCAAATATTGTCCTTTCGGCCGGCAAAATTTTCAGGGTTAAATAACATTGGAATATGCCAGCAAAGTCTGTAATCATGCCGCCAAAGCCACTCGATAAGAGCTTGAGAAAGCTCAATTCGATCATTTTCAAGATAAATGATGGGGCGGAAGCGGGCCAGCGTTTGTGTTGCACCCTCTAAAACCTTTAGCTCGAAACCTTCGACATCGATCTTAATAAGCCCAACCCTAAAGTGTTGCGGTATTAATTCATCCAAGGGGATTGCACGAACACGTTGCTCTCCTAGGCCATCTTCACGCATCGATACAGCACCCGAGTTTATTACTCCCCCCATTTGGAGATTCTGGAATGTCAGAAAGCCCGATTTATCGCTGCAGGCTGCATTTTCGGCGAGAACATTAAACAGCCCATTCAAGGATAGATTTGCGCATAGATTTTGGAAGACGATGGGTTGTGGCTCAACTGCCAATAATTGACGCCCCATACCTGCTAATTTGCGTGCCATTGAAACTGTATGTGTGCCAACATTTGCTCCCACTTCGATTGCATCGAACCCAGGGAGTAAAAGTTTATCAATGAGTTGCCATTCAAGCTCGCCATATTCCCCATAAATAAAAACTGCTCTCCCAAGATAAAGGTCATCTGGATTCACCAGAAACCATCCATGCCTGGCTTTCACAAGCTTGTATGGGCTTGCACAGTCGATAATTTGCATAGGTGTTTGATTTGATATTAGTTAACTTAACAAACATATTTATGCTCAGGTCTTGCATTATTGCTCATCGCTCCCAGATTTTTCACTTCTTCGTACTGCCCGGCTAACTGTCGCGTAATGCACACCGAAAGCCTGGGCGATGGCTTGCATGGTGTAGTCTCCTGTGGCATAGGCAGCCGCCATCCCCTCGCTCGCATTGGCATGCGTCTGCTGGTAATGCGCTAGGGGCTTGGCCAGGGGTCGGCGCTGGGCGCGGGGTATCTCGGGAATGTTCTCATGCGAATGTGCTTGCATCTTCTCAAGAAAGGCATCACTGCCCAGATAGATCTGCCCGCGTAGCGCTTGCCACAAACCTGGTTTGCCTATGCCCGCACGCACATGATCTCGATAGCGCGCAACTGCCTCGGCGCGACTCTGACCAAATTGGCCCAAAATCCAATCCGTTTGCAACCAGCGAGGTGCAAGCGCATTACCCACCATGGCCGCGTAGGAGCTCCAAGACCACTGCCCAGCATCGGCCACCATGCCCGCTCGCACTGGGTTGAGCACCACATAGCGCGCCAGCTCTAGCAAATAGCTCTCTTTTTCCACCAATATGGCCTTGTAGCGCCCCTGAAACACATGCCCCACCCGTTGATGGGCTCGGTTGATATGTTGTGTGTACACGCCGTTGAGCTGACGCATGCCTTGCGACAAATTGCCCTCCACCGTCTCCAGCACCAGGTGGTAATGGTTGCTCATCTGACACCAGGCGTGGCACACCCAGTTGAACCGCTCGCATACCTGCCCCAGAATTTGTAGCCAGGCTTGGCGGTCAACATCATCAAAATAGATGTCCTCGCGCCCATCACCGCGTGAGGTCACATGGTAAAGCCCTCCTGCAATTTCTACTCTTAGGGGTCGTGCCATGATGTCAATGATAAAAAAGATTTGTTTTATTGCAAGACCTGACCCTTTTCTTCCTGACCCTTTTCTTCCTTTTTACTTTGTCAGGAATTTGGCCTACTTACTTCCTCAAGCCGCCCTCAGATACATATCAATATGCATCGAGGTATAGGGGCACACCACGCCACCTGATTCGGTGCGCTCAAGCAATCCAAGTTCGGCAAGGATCACAACATCCTCGTGCACACGTTTGACATCACGATCAACAATTCGTGCCAGTTCCCGCACTGACAACTCGCCTTTTCCCTGGGCGGCACGCACAATGTTCCAGCGCTTTTCGGTTAGCTGACCAAAAAACTGGGCTGGCGTCTCAAAGTTCAGCACTTCACCTTGGTAGGTGCCAGCCTTGGATGCCTTCCCGGCAGCACGCAGGGCCGCCTGCCAATCAGGTCGCAGGGTAATGGTGAGGTATCGCTTATTCATGACGCTCTCCTGGCGGCCACTGCCGCAATGAAATCCTCGACAAGTTGCTCCACAGTTGTGAAGGTGTAGGGCAGTTCCTTGCCATCCATGTGACAGTGATCACCTTTGCCTCTCTCGTTGTCGAAACCAACAATGCGCTGTCCGCCCGAAACAAAGACTGCTCGGTATTTGAAGCCGTGTTCCGTCGGGGGCACAGGCTCTTGCACCTTCCAGATCACAAGCTCCAGAATTGAGCCGTCAGGATTGACGTTCTTAAAGCGCGTGATGAGTTCAGCTGTCATGTTGACAATAATGCCAACATTTTCTTATGTTGTCAAATTTGCCAACACATTTTTCTGACTTGCTCACTTTGAGCGCTTGGCGTCGCAGCTCCTACCGTTGCAAGATCCACACATATGCATTTGCCTATTGTCTAGGGTGGCCCCATCTCAATGTTGGCTCAGATGTGTGTCCCTGCAAGACCTGACCCTATTTCCTTTCTTGCGTCTGGGACTAATCAGTCGCCCCTGCTAGATGGCAGCTTGACAAATTTGGCGAACCTTCACACAATTACGATCGCACTAATTTAATAATGCACGAAATCATGGTTGCTGCAGTATCTCACTCCACGGTCAAAGTTGTTGGCGCTAATGGCCAGATTTCACTTGGCAAGCAGTTCGCCGGTCGGCAAGTGCTGGTCGAAGAGCGCGAGCCAGGCGTCTGGATGATCCGTACTGCCACCGTTGTCCCTGACAACGAAAGCTGGCTACATCAGCCTCAGGCAGCAGCAGATTTGAGAACTGCCCTGAATTGGGCTACAGCCAACCCAGCAAGCGAGAGCAATACTGACGACCTGATGCAGCGGCTGAGTGATGGCATCGATTGAGCCATTGGACAAGGTCTTGCTGGACCTGAATAACCCGAACTTTCAGGCGCACCTTTTCGGGCTGCAAAAGCCAGAAAGACATGCAGCCTTGGACACCTTGAACAAGATTCGCCAGTTGACTTGGGTGCAGGTATACCAAGATAACGGTCTGAAGTGGGAGAGGATTGTCAGCGTTCGTCCGCCAGCGGGAATTGACGCGATCTATTCGCTGCGCATCACTCAGGCACGCAGGGCAACGGCTTTTCGTGATGGACTATACATGCGCCTGCTCACTGTGGCCCCTGATCACGACAGCACCTACGGGAAGAAATAGCACCTACACCTTAGCTACTTTTTGCTACACCAGCACCAGTAGCATTTTGATTCACGTAAAACAAGATGGGCATGCCAGTTCGCATTGATGACCAGCTTTACGAGCAAGCCAAGGCGCATGCGCAGGCCGAGCGCCGCAGCATCTCGGGCCAGATTGAGTTTTGGGCTATGGTGGGCAAGGCCGCATTGGACAACCCCGACCTGCCCATAGACTTTGTGCGCGATCTGCTGGTGGCTCGCGCCGAAGGGCACGCCCTGGCCACGCCATTTGTGCCCCTGGGCCAGCAAGAATGAGCTTGGCGCCAGTGATGCTGCTGGGCAGCCATGAGATCTTTTATCGCCAGCTCAAGCGCTGAGGAGATCGGAAATTATGAACGCACCTATCGACATCAAACACCTGCTTCCGGTCTGGGAACAGTTTCGTGCGGCTACTGATATCAGCCCCATCCGGGATCAAGCCCATTACGAACGAATGACCAAAATACTTGAAGCCTTGCTGGAAGAAGCCCAGGGCCAGGAAAACCACCCTGCCATGGGCTTGGTTGACATCGTGGGTGACCTGATCGCCGACTATGAGACCGAACACCACCCCATACCCGAGGCAACCGGCATACAAGCCCTGAAATTTCTGATGGAACAACACGCACTCAGCCAATGCGACCTGCCCGAAATCGGCAGCCAGGGCGTTGTTTCCGAAATCCTGAGCGGCAAACGCGAACTCAACATCCGGCAAGTGCGCTCGCTCAGCAAACGCTTTGGGATTTCAAGCGCAACGTTTGTGTGACAGCGTACGGCCCCCCTACATGATGTAAGCAAGCGCAGCGATGATGTCCTAAATAAGCTAGCCAAGAGGCTGGGGGTGGGTAAGCGACCGGTATCAAACTCACCCTTCACTGCCGTTGGCAATGGTTGCAAAAGAAGTCGCAAGTGTGATCAGTCGTTAGCAGCCGGGATATGCCTGGCCAAGTCCATGCTGTCGAGAAGCAATCGCAAAACATCTAGACATTGATCTTTGGCCTCACGAAACACCACAAAGTGACGCCCACTTCTGCCCTGGCGAGCTACGTGAAAGGTGCGGATACCTGGCTCGATATCATCGCGCGCTTGGGATCCCAGCTGTTCTGGACCATCATGCAAAGCCTCGATGGCCAAAGCCAGTGTCTTTGCGTAAGCCTCAGCTTGGCGCTCGCCGAAGTTCTTAACGGTCCAGGCCACGATTTCGGAAAAATCCAACTCCGCCTGCGCAGCCAGGCGGGCTTTCCAAACCAGGTTCATGCAACTTCAGTTGCCTTGTTGGCAAGGGACCTGAGGTGGTCGCGCAGCGATGCTTTGGTTTCAAAAGATTTGAAACGGCCTGCAGCAATGTCTGCAGCGCCTAGCTGCACGGCCGCCCGGAGGGCTTCAAGACGGTAGGAGTCTTCTGCTTCGCGTTGCTCCACCAGGCGAAGCCCCTCCCGAAGCACTTCACTGGCGTTTTAGTAGCGACCGCTGGTGACCAACTGTTCAACCAAGCTGGCTTGGTGATCTGTGAGCACAACATTGCGTGTGGGCATGCTCATCTCCAATTCGACATTATTGGCAGATTATGCCAATACTGGCGTTCTAGTTCAAAAGGTGGGCAGTAGGGCAGCACACAGTCGGCGCCAGGCAGCTCGGCTTGCAATGTTACCATTTTGGTAACATAATGTCCCATGAGAATTATTGCGCTATCTGCTCTGCGAGATTTTTGGCGCACGCACCCGGATGCTGAAGTGCCCTTACGGGCTTGGTGCTCCATGGCATCCAGGGCTGAATGGAAGACGCCCGCTGAAATCAAGCAAGCCTACGGGGCCGCCAGTTTTGTGGGCAATCATCGCGTGGTTTTTGACATCAAAGGCAATGATTACAGGCTGGTGGTGCTGGTGCGTTATGACAAAGGGCTCATGTTTGTGCGCTTTGTTGGCACTCACGCGCAGTACGACCGAATCGATGTGACCACTATCTAGGGGCAAGCCATGGAAACCAGACCTATTCGCAACCAAAAAGACTATCAGGCCACCTTGTTGGAAATTGAGCAACTGTGGGATGCACCGGCCAAATCCAGCCAGGCTGACCGGCTGGAGGTGCTGTCGCTACTGGTGGAGCAGTATGAAAAGCGGCACCACCCGATCCAAGATGTGGACCCCATTGAACTCATCGAGCATGTGATGCAAAGCCGCGGCATGAGCCGCAAAGACCTGGAGCCGGTCATCGGCCCACGCGGCAGGGTGGCAGATGTGCTCAACCGGGTACGCCCTCTCACGCTAGGCATGATCCGCCGCCTAGTCACGCAGCTGCAATTGCCGGCCGATGTACTGGTGCAGCCTTACGCACTGCGCAAAGACCGCCAGGTTGCTTGATCGGCGCCTGAGAGAAAATCACCCCACTTTGCCTGCTAACCGCAACGATGCGCGCAACGTGTCATTGATACGGGTTTGCCATCCCTCCCCGCTGGCACGTAGCACTGCCAGCACATCTGCATCGAGCCGCAACTTGACGGGTTCTTTGGTAGTGGCAGACTTGGGCCGTCCGCGTGCTTTGGGTTTGTTGCCCTCATACAGATCGGCAGTCTCAAAAAACTCAGATGTGAGCTCTGGCGCTTCATCGGAGTCAGTCCAGGTGGCTGGCGTAGAGTGCTTTTTCACGGTCATTTGCTTTCCTTAAACTGATGATGCGGCGCACCTCACCGCGAGGGCAAAGTCCAAGCCTCTTTCCTCAAGCGTCTTGTTACGTTTGTCTGGGTCGAACTCCAGCCTCATTGATATATTGTACACCCAATAAATCAAACTTCAAGAATCATCCCTCTGGCCCGATATCAATTGTCGAAGGCCAGATCAGGTTTTACCTGGCAGTTTTTTGCCACTTTGGGCCATTTTTAGGGCTCCAAACCTTGCCGCCTTGCCGCTTGGCCGGCCAGCAGCCCCTGAAATTGCGGCAAACCCCTTGCCGCTGGCCGTCAAAACCTGAGTTGGCACAGCTTTTGCTGACCCTTGGGCATCCGCCCGCACGTTCGGGCCTGTATGTCCATATGAACCAGGAGCACACCATGCACACATATCTTCACAGCACCCTCAGCCAGTGGGTCAACCGCCAATCTTTTGACCTGGACGAGGCTGCGCGCTTTAGCCCCAGCGATTTTCGCCTGGGCGTGCAGTGGCTGGTAGAAAACGATCAGCCCGACCTGGCCCAGGCCCTGGCCGAAGCTGGCCTGGCCCTGCACCCCAAGAGCGAAGACATCTTGGCCATTGCCGGTCTGCTGGCCATGACCCGTCAAGACTGGCCCTTAGCCATCGAACTGCTGCAAGACCTGATCCAGGTGCAGCAAGACAACATCCAGCCCACCACCTGCCAGATGCTGGCACGCGCCCTCATCTGCAACCTGGACTTGGTGCAAGCCCGCGAGGTGCTGGACCAAGCCCTGCGCATTTGGCCCTTTGATGAAACCCTATTGATGGAAAAGCAGGCCATGTTGGCTGCAGTAAATGTGTATGAAGGCACCGACACTCGCAACTGAGCCAGCCGCACAACAGCCGCAAGAAGAAATATCAAGCAAGAAAGACCGCAGCAGCAAAGCTCTGCCCATTTGAATTTGAAGCAGTCAGCGCATCGGCAACAACACAGACAACCCGACGCTGACAAGGCAGGAGATCCCAAATGACCGTGATCAACACCAATATCAAAGGCCTCTACACCCAGGCCGCACTCAAGCTGTCTGAGCGCGCTGGCCAGGTGGCCATGGAGCAACTGTCCACCGGCAAGCGCATCAACTCCGCCAAGGACGATGCGGCTGGCATGGCCATTGCAGCGCGCATGACGCAGCAGATCCGCGGGCTGAACCAGGCCTCGCGCAATGCGGGCGATGCGATCTCCTTCATACAGACCATTGAGGGCGCCACCAACGAGATCACCAATATGCTGCAGCGCATGAGTGAGCTGGCAGTGCAAGCCGCCAACGACACCTACTCCAGTGAGCAGCGCGGCTTTCTGGACCTGGAGTTTCAGCAACTCAAGACCGAGATTGTTCGCATCAGCGAAAAATACAACTGGAACGGCTTCAAGATCATGGATGGCACCGCTGGAGCCCCGATTGGCCCCGAACCAGTCACCCTGACGCAATCAGTTGTTGTGGGAGGTGGTACTGCAACTGTACTTGGCGATGGGGATTTGATAATCAACGGCACGCCAATACCAATTAACTCAGTCGCTATGGCCTCGTATGACCCTTTTAGCGACGATACGGCGGCTTCAAGCGACCCCGCAGCCAGTGCGATAGCTATTGCAGAAGCCATCAACGAAAAACAAAGCATCACCGGTGTACGCGCATCTGCCACCGGGCCTGTCACCTCGGGCAACCAGACAACCATTGGGACTGAAACTGGCACCCAGTACCTTTTTGTCAATGGCGAGCAAATCCCAATCGACATGGACACCGCCGACACGCCGGCAGAGCGGCGCGCCAAGGTGATCACAGCGATCAACAACACCCCTGCTGCAGGCACCACTGCCAGTGACAATGGCACTGGCGGTGTGACATTGACAACCAAGGATGGGCGCAATTTGTCAGTCTGGTACAACACAACAGATACCAATTTGACAGCAGCCTCCTTCGGCTTGGGAGCCACTGGCACTGGAAGTGTAGGCACCCTTACCGCAACTGGAACTGCCGAGATACAAACCATCACTTTTAGCTCTGTTCCTGCCAACACAACTGCATTGAGTTTCAGTATTGGAGGGGGAACTGCAATTTCATATACGGTCGACACCGCAACCAATGACACTTCGCTTAGCGTATTTAGAGACAATTTAGTTACAGCTCTAGCAGGCACTGGCTACACAGTTGCTGCAGGAGACGCCGATGGACAACTGAAAATTACCTGGACAGCTGTAGGAAATCAGACTCTCAGCACGGTCTCCAATGCCTCTCCAACCATCGCCACCCCGAAGCCTGGTGTAGCCTCCCCAGGCCAGCAAGTGGGGATCACATTTAGTACATTACCCTCTGAGGGAGAGACCATCTCCATTACGGCTGGCGGCAATACAGTTACTTACGTCGTCAGCTCAGAAGATATGATTAATGGAGCGGTTGACTCCTCAACGCTTCTTGACAATCTAGTCACTGAACTGAATACCAATACTGCATTCAATACCAATGTGACAGCTTACAAAAACGGTTCTACCCTGAATTTGCAGGGAAATACTGCTACAACCACCTTAAGTACGAGTCTGAAAATTTCCGCTGCACCGGTTACTGGTATTGCCGGAGCCACAGCAAGCTCCACCACAGCAGACACACTTTACGGCACTGTCACCCTGCGCTCCGATGCGGATCACATCATCGTCACCTCCTCCACTGGAGATCTTGATGATTTGGCAGTCGCAGTAGGCGACACCGACCAGGCAGGTGACCCGGTGCGCCAGTACGCAGGGCGTATGAGCTTTCAGGTGGGCCCGATTGCCGACCAGATCATCACCATTGACATGTATGACTGGGGCAAGAACGGCGCCCTCACCGGCGAGGTTACCGGCGATGTGGACCGTGCCATTCCCAAAGTCAATGTTCGCACCGTGGCCGATGCCAATGCAGTGATCGACAAGCTCACCCGTGTGATGGACAACGTCAACGCCAAGCGTGCCGATATGGGCGCGGTGATGAACCGGCTGGAGCATGTGATCGACAACTTGAATGTGGTGGCCCGCAACGCCGAGGCCTCGCGCAGCCAGATCGAGGATGCCGACTACGCCAAGGCCTCCACCGAACTGGCCCGCACCCAGATCATGCAGCAAGCCGCCACCGCGGTGCTGGCCCAGGCCAACGCCAGCCAGCAATCTGTGCTCAAGCTGCTCCAGGGCTAAGTCGTCGCACCCCCAGCCAGGGCCTCTGGCGTGGCGGCTGACTGGGGCGACTATCTGGGACGTTTAGGGTGTCAATAAACTGACAAAAAATCCTAAGTCATTGAAAAATATTGATTTTTAGGTAATGGCACGGGTCTTGCAATAGGTCTTGCATTGATATGCAGATCTAGCAAGGCCCGACATGAGTTCAAACCACAATCTGCCCACCCTGCTCTGGCTGGACCCCCTCCAGCCACTGGCTTCGACTGAGCAAGAGCTGCTTGACCAAGCGGGCCTGTGCCTGCACAGCATCCGCACCTTGGATGATTTGCAACTGGCCCTGGACTCGCGCCAGGCCCAGGCGCTGGCCATAAGGCACGATAGCACTTGCGACCTGCTGGCAAGCACCCAGGCATTATTCAAGACCGCTGGCACCAGCCTGCCCCTGATCTGCCGGGTGGAGCCACGCCAGATGAACCTGGCAGTGCAGGCCATGCGCCAGGGCGCGGCTTATGCCCTGGCCGCCGACGATTTTTCTGCGGCCAACTGGCAAACCGCCATGCAGGCCGCCAGCGCCCAGGTAAAAGAGCAGGCGCTCAAGGCTTTGGGCTCGCTCGTGATCAAGCCGCGCCAGCGCGCCAACACCCTCCCATCAGGCAGCCCTGAAACCAGCCAACCCCAAGCGCCGCAGCGCCAGCTGGTGTATGTGGACCCGATCAGCCGCCACCTGCTGGCCCTGGCCCAGCGTGTGGCTCAGGCCAATGTGACCGCCCTGATCGATGGGCCCACCGGTGCCGGAAAAGAGATTCTGGCGCGGGTGTTGCATGAGTCTTCCGCGCGTGCCAGCGGCCCCTTTGTCGGCCTGAACTGCGCCGCCCTGCCTGAGCAGCTGATTGACGACATGCTGTTTGGCCACGAGAAAGGCGCCTTCACTGGCGCCCAGAAAGACATGCGCGGCCTGTTTGAGCAGGCCCAGGGCGGCACCCTGTTTCTCGATGAAATTGGCGAAATGCCGCTGCACCTGCAGGCCAAGCTGCTGCGTGTGCTGCAGGAGCGTCAGCTCACCCGCCTGGGCGCAGAGCGCACGGTGCTGGTGGATGTGCGAGTGATCGCCGCCACCAACAAGGACCTGCGTGCCGCCATGGCAGCACGCCAATTCCGTGAAGACCTGTATTTCCGCATCAGCACCTTCAAGCTGAGCGTGCCGCCGCTGCGCGATCGCCCGGGCGACATTCTGCCCTTGGTGGCGGCCATGCTGCAGCAGCATGGCAAAGGGGGCCCCGCTATGAGCGTGAGCGCCGAGGCGCAGGCCCAGCTGCTGGCCTACGCCTGGCCGGGCAATGTACGCGAGCTCGAGAATGTGGTGCAGCGCGCGCTGGTACTGTGCCAGGGTGAGTGCATCGAGCCGGCGCATCTGATGTTTGATGACTTGCACCTTATGCAAGACCTGGGCGTAAATCAGGCCAAGCCTGCAAACCCGCAAGTGCTAGCAAGGCCAGCCGAGCCGCTGCCCGCCCTAGTTGATACGGCGTGGCAAAGCCCTGCAGCAGCTGACCTGGGCACTTCAGCCCATCCAGCCAGCCTGGGCGAGCAACACGCTGCACCATTGGCAGCAGCACCCTTTGCCGAACTGGCCGCGCAAATGCGCGCCCTGCCCGCTGCCAACCTGCAGGCGGCAGTGAAATCCAACGAGCTGCAGATGATTCTGGCCGCCATCCAGAGCACCGACAGCCGCATCGAAGCAGCCAAGAAGCTGGGCATCAGCCCGCGCACCCTGCGCTACAAGCTGGCCAAGTTCAAGGCCGAACCCAGTGCCCTGGACCCCGCCGCCAACGCCTCTGCCATTAACCCGGCTGCTGCGCCCCTGGCGTTTGCCATGGCTGGCTGATCAGGAGAACCCAAGATGGAACGCATCAATTCGCACGCCAATATCCAGTCGATGCTGCAGACCCTGCGCGCCTACCAGGCGCAGGCTGGTCGCGGCAGCGAAACCCTGGCCCCCGGAGGCGACACCACGGTGAACGCGCCGCAGGGCCAGCCCTTCATGGAGGCAGTCAAGTCCACCCTGAAGAGCGTCAACGAGCTGCAGCTCAAGGCCACCGATACCGCCACCGCCTATGAGCGCGGCGAGGGTGTGCCCCTGACCGATGTGGTGCTGAGCATGCAAAAGTCTTCGGTCGCCTTCGAAGCCACCCTGCAGGTGCGCAACAAGGTGCTCAAGGCCTATGAAGACATTTTGAATATGCCGGTGTGAACCGGACCGCAGGAATAAGCCGCCCGATTTTGAAAGACACACGCTAGAAAGACACACGCCATGGCAACCACCACCGCCCCCTTTCAGCCCGGCCTGGCCACCGCAGAGGCCGGCACCGGCAGCGCGCTGGCCACCACCGCCGGCGGCGCCGCCGAGGCCCAGGC
>CAXRBE010000076.1:0-4540 GCA_964228805.1 Burkholderiaceae bacterium | reverse complement strand
GCTTCGGCCCGGACTCAGCAGGTGAGTTCTTGACCCGGCACCCCGGCGTCAACGGCATCACCTTCACGGGTGAGACCCGCACTGGCGAGGCCATCATGGCCGCTGCCGCCAAAGGCGTGCGCCCGGTGTCGTTTGAGCTGGGCGGCAAGAACGCCGGCATCGTGTTTGCTGACTGCGATTTTGACAAGGCCGTGGCCGGCATCACGCGCAGTGCTTTCGAGAACTGCGGTCAGGTCTGCCTGGGCACCGAGCGGGTGTATGTGCAGCGGCCGATTTTTGACAAGTTCGTCGCCGCGCTCAAGGCCAAGGCTGAGGGCCTCAAGATTGGCCCGTCCAACGAGGCCGGGGTCAACCTGGGTCCGCTGATTTCAGCCGAGCACAAACAAAAAGTCCTGTCCTACTTTGACAAAGCCCGCGCGGAAGGCGCCACGGTGGTCGCCGGCGGTGGCGTGCCCGCCATGCCCGGCGAACTGGGCCATGGCCACTGGGTACAGCCCACCATCTGGACCGGTCTGCCCGAGACTGCCAGCGTGGTGCGTGAAGAGGTGTTTGGCCCCTGTTGCCATATTGCCCCGTTCGACACCGAAGAGGAGGTGATTGCGCTGGCCAACGCCACCGATTACGGCCTGGCCACCACGGTCTGGACCGAGAACCTGGGTTGCGCCCACCGCGTGGCCAAGCAGGTCGAGGTCGGCATCTGCTGGATCAACAGCTGGTTCCTGCGTGATCTGCGCACCGCTTTTGGTGGTGCCAAGGGCTCTGGCATCGGGCGTGAAGGCGGCGTGCACTCGCTGGAGTTCTACACCGAGCTGCGCAACGTCTGCATCAAACTTTGAGTCCTGTCATGTCTAACAGCACCAACCCCGAAATCGGCCAGCGCATCCGCACCGGTTCTTTCCACACCAACGTCCGGTGCTGCTGCTGCACGGCTCCGGCCCGGGCGTGAGCGCCTGGGCCAACTGGCGTCTGCTGTTGCCGGTGCTGGCCCACACGCGCCGTGTGGTGGCGCCTGACTTGTTGGGCTTCGGTTACACCGAGCGCCCGACCGACCCCGCCAATCCTCCAGAGGGCACGCAGTACCGCATGGAGGTCTGGGTGCGGCAGGCGACATTCGCGCCTTGCCGCATCACACGTTGATCGTGCATGGCCGTGAAGACGCTGTGATTCCGCTGTCGAACTCGCTTCTGCTTTCGCAATGGATTGCGCGCGCGCAACTGCATGTATTTGGCCAATGCGGTCACTGGACGCAGATTGAACACGCCGCACGCTTTGCCAGGCTGGTCGAGGATTTTCTGCTTGAGGCCGACACCCGCCCGGCCTGAGCGCCAGCCGCCATCACAGGGGTCGATTTGTTTTCGTTGTCAAAAGTGACGGTAGGAGATCGAGCACTGGCGTAGGGGTGGCCTGCCAAGCCATTGATTTCATTGGGTTTCCTGTTGATTTTTTTGATCGCCGTTTGAGGGCGCAAAAGCGTGCTCGGTTTCAACCGCCGGTCCCGGTTTTCGGCGTGGTCTGTGACGGCAGGATTTCACTGGCATAACGCTCCACTGGAAAGCGGAATACGCCCCTCAAATTGATACCTTGCAGCCGCGTCGGCGCAATTTTCCCCGTGAGCTCCGCCGGGATGACCTGACGCCGGTTGGCCCAGCGGTCCAGAACGGCCTGCATCTGGGTTGTGTTCCAGGCCATGATGATGTTGGCCAACAGACTCAAGGCGTCAGCCACCGCCTGCATTTCCTCGGCCCGCTTGGCCTGAGCCGGGCTCACTCTGCCGGTATAAATCGCCCGCTTCAAGGCATTGACCGCCTCACCCCGGTTGAGTACCCGACGCAGCTCATTCCTGAAGGCGTCTTTGACAAAGTAGTCGGCCAGGAACGCAGTTCGCAGCAAGCGCCCCAACTGAACACCCGCTTCGTAGATGGGGTCTCCCCGCGCCGCCGATCCAAATCTGGCCAGCGCTGCAACTGCGCTGGCGTTGCCGCTCATCACCGAGGCTGCCAAATGGACCAAGGTGTCCCAGTGCTTCTCAATCAAAGCGGTATCGACGGTAGCCTCGCAAACTGCTGCGATCTCCGGTGGAATGATCGTGCCACGCGGCACGTACAGATGACGCTGCTTCAATTCCTTCAGTCGTGGGCATAGATCGAACCCCAGTAGCCGGGCCAACGCCATGGCAAAGTCGGTGTAGCCGTGGGTGTCCACCGCCAACTGGCTGGTCTCGATGGATTCTTGGCGCACGACACCCTCAATGGCGACCCCTGCCTGGCGCTCATTGAGCACAAAAGGCTGCGCGTAGAAGATCCCCCATCGGTCACGCACATGGGAGTAGATGCCAATCGAGGACGTGTTGCGTCTTGGATCCTGTCGGGCCTGCCACACCCGTTGGGTGGTTTCCATGCTCATCATGTCGGACGACGCCAGGTCCGTGCGACCCCATGTCGCTGCAATGGGGTGCCGTTGCATGAACTCCAGCACCGCGTGGCAGGCTTGACTCAAGCGACGCTCGTCCCCGGCCCAACGCATGGCCTGACGGATGCTGGTGGCAGACAACTGCGGAATCATACGGGCGCATTCGGCCGCCGTCAGACTGGTGCCGTGGGCCATGATGCCGGCGTAGACCATCAGCAGCTCTTCTGTCGAACGTGGCTCGCGGCCAAGCATGATCCAGCTGAAACGTACCTGAGCGTCAACGGCCAGGATCACTTCTGGGAGTTGCACCTCACCGATCCTCAGGTCAAGTTTGGCCCTCAACTTAATCACCTCTGGATCTTCATCCTCTGCCGGCAATACTGAAAGGTGGAGTTCTTCGTCCACGCGCAGCACACCGCTGCGCGCGGCGACGGCCACTGCCTCCACGCCGGCGCGTACCTTGGCCAGCAACGGCTTCAAAAGTGTGGATGCATTGGCTGGCAGTGACAGTCGGGCATAGTGCCGTTTGGCTTCTTCCTGCCAGCGCGCATCAGTGAAGAACAGGCGTGCGCGGCCACGAAAGCTCAGGCTGTGCTCAATCCACACCGAACCGTTGCGCACGGCACGTCGCAATGAAAACAGGGTGGCCACCTCCAAGGCCCGAAACGCGCGCTCCCGGTCGGCACCCGCAATCGCGCCGCTCCAGACCGAACCCAAGCGAGGGGCGCTGACATCAGCAGGTAGTTCGCGAAGTTTGCCCGCGTACAGTTTCGTCAATTGGGCCAAGGCTGTGGTCACCGGGTGCTCGCTATTGGCCTGCCAGGGCAGCTTGGTGATTTCGGCCAGCAAAGAGCGCACGGGACGTATGGCGTCAAACAAACGCTCACGCACCACCGAGGCCCGGCTGGGTGGTTTGCCTTGCTGGCTGGCACTGAGCAGGGCAACAATTCGAGCCCGCAACTCCGCGTCTTGAAGTTCACCCTGGGCGACCAAACCAGCCAGCTCTGCCAGCAATGTCTTGTACAGGTCAGCCCAATTGACCGTCTCCGTGACACCTGCTGCGACCGTGCGCCAAAGATCGGCAACGCGCCGCTGAACCATCAAGATAGCTTGGTCTGTGCTGGTAAACAGGCAGTGCCGTAAAAAGCAGCCAACCTCCACTGTGCGAGCGGGTTCTTTGATCCTGGCCCCCACCGAGGGAGGCCTTGAAGCCAGGCGGCGTGCATAGCGCCGCACAATGAGACCGGACAGGTCGTCCAGGTGTTTGTGGACATTCAGGGCGTACAGCAGTTCGATTCGCTCGAACACCTCGCCAATTTGTTTGGTTGAGTGTTTGGCCGGTGCCGACCACAACCAGCTCTGCTGGGTTTGCCCATCCGGGCGCAATGCGGCCATGGCATCCCGCCAGCGCACCAGTTGTTCGGGCAGCACAGATGCCGCAATCGTTTTGGCTGTTTCTTCTTCGAGTTGTCCCAGCGCCGCTGTGACCAGGACACGGATGTCACGGTCGCGCAGGATCAGGATCTTGCTTTGATACAACCAGCGCCGAGCGAATACGAGCAATTGATCCCGATCGGCGCAGCGGGCCACCTCATCGCGCAGGGTGCGTACCAGGGCGCGACGTTGGTGCTCCGTCATCCAATGAAACCCCAGGACATCACAGGCCAGTTGTTGATGGTCAAAGAGGGTTCGACCGCGAACATACAGGGCTCGCAGGGATGCCAGTTCAACAGCAGTGATGCCGATTTCGTCACCCAGATGGCGCCACAGGGTTGTCGGAACGATGCGCACCGAATTCAGCAGGCGCCCGCTCAAGCGCAAGAAACCTATGTGCAGTGCCAGACCCAGCTTGTGGGCGTTGCTTCGGCGGGCGTTGATGAGCTCGCGCTCAGTACGGCTGTACGTGAAAAACGACTGAAGCTCGAAGGTGCTGATTTCCCTTGGCAGCTCTCGCAGGCCAAGGTAGGTTGTGTGCCAGCTTTGCATCTTGTGTCTCCGGTGATTGGGGCAGACACAATACGCCTGAAAAAGTGAACAGGAAAACCAATGAAATCAAGGGCTTATCAGACCACCCCTACGCCAGTGCTCGATCTCCTACCGTCACTTTTGACAACGAAAACAAATCGACCCC
>CAXRBE010000075.1:0-6425 GCA_964228805.1 Burkholderiaceae bacterium | reverse complement strand
GGTGTTGGCCTTGGCTCGGGTTACAAAGAAAGCATTGGACTGATGAATGGCGAACAACCGCTTGAAATCGAGATAGCCCCGATCGAGCAAATAATAAGCGCCAGGCTCGATGACCAATTGATCCAAGATGTTGACTTCGTGCGTCTTGCCGTCGCTGATATGAATAAATGTGGGAATGGCGCCGCGCAAATCGAGCAAGGTGTGCAGTTTGATAGCGGCTTTGTGCGCTCGAAACGGCGCCCACGGATAAACCGACAGACACAAATCGATCGTCGTCGCGTCGAAGGCGTAGACCGTGGCGTCCAGGTCGATCGCCAAAGGATCTTGTGCATACAGAGGTCGCGCCATGGCGATCAAATGCTGGGCGAAGTCGGCGTAGATTTGCCAAGGCCTTGTGGCGTTGGCATTGGCCAGCGTATTGCGAGAAACGGTTTTGCAACGCAGCCCCATGTGATAGAGCCGCTTGGCTTGGGCGCGCAGGTTGATCTCGATATCGCGCAGGGATTCTCGGTAGGTCAACTGGGCAAAAGCCATGGTCAGAAACTGATCCATGCAAGTGAAGTTCTGGACCTTGTGATCGCCGCGGTGCTTGGCTACGCATCGGCGAAAAGTACTCAGCGGCAGAAAGGCCATGAGTTGAGAAAACACCAGCTTGCCTTGGTTCATGGCGATCCTTTGCGTATGTGCGCAAAGGACAATAAAGCATGGCGTCGACGTTCAAATCGAGACCAGACCAAAACACCGAATTCTGCAAGCAACTCATTAACTTACGATGTGCTGATGTGAAAACGTTGGGACACTACTGAATTATTAGGAGACTTCACCATGCATTTGGTAACGCGTCGTAAAGTTTTGACTGCTAGCCTGGCTGCAGGTTTTAGTTCGGCCGCTTTCTCGCAGCAGCCAATCATTCGTATCGTTCATGGCTCAAATGCAGGTGCACCACAAGATGTGATGCTGAGAATATTGGCGGATGAGATGGGAAAGGCCACCGGGCGCACAGTGATTGTTGAGCCCAAGCCCGGTGCCTCGGGGCAATTGGCAATGTCTGTGCTTAAGCAAGCCCCGGCAGATGGCAATACATTATTTGCCGACGGAACGGGCATTACATCTATCCTGCAGTTACCTGGCCGGTTGCATGAATGGACAGATTTTGAGCCGCTTTATCGGGTTCAGTTGGATCCATTCGCTTTGTATGCTTTGCCTCAGAAATTCAAGGACTTTGCCAGTTTCGCGGAAGAAATGCGCAAACAAAAAGACCATGTCCGGATAGGCGGCTATGCCATTGGGGGCCCTTTCCAGTTGCTGATGATGCAAATCAGTCGGAAGGTGAATGGTGATTTCAGTTGGATTCCCTATGACAGCGGTGGCAAAGCCATTGCGGCGGTTATAGGTGAGCAAATAGAAGGCGCCGTCAGCAATGTGAGCGTTGCCAAAACATTTACTCCACGCAGCAAAATTCTGGTTCAAAGTGGAGAAAGCAGGTTGGCAGAACTTCCGGATGTCCCCACGCTAAAGGAGCAGGGAATTGATATTGTTAAATATCATTGGCGCGGTTTTTTCATCAAGAAGGGTACGCCTGCCGAGTTGATTGAACGTAGTTATGCGATGGTAAAGGCTGGCGTAAGTTCAGCACGCTTTCAAAAATACCTCAAAGAATCGGGTACGCTGGAAGGAACGATGAGCCGATCTGAGATGGCACAAATGCTATCTGACCAAGCGCAAAGCGACACACAGTTACTAAAGCAACTCAAAATGATTTCCTGATCACGAGAATGCTATATCGCCGACTTGTGGAAATGCAATCAAGTTTTTTGTTGGGGCTTAGGCATTGACAAAAATAGAGAGAGTTGAGTTGCGCGATCTGCGCATGCCCCTGAAGGAGCCTTATCCAAGTGCCATTGCCACTTTGACCAATCTTGAGACCTTGTTGGTTGTTGTTGCAACTGATGATGGTTCCTATGGCTTTGGAGAGGCGGCAATTGTCGAGGGCTATACACACGAGACACGCAAGGGGGGGTGGGAATTTTGTTGCAAACATGCGCGTGATGCCATTGGTCGTTCCTGTGAAGATGCCATAAATCAATGGCTGGAGCACCGTGCCCATCATTCGCACGCTGTTGCTGCAATGGTCTCGGCTGTTGAAATGGCTATGGAACATCCCGTGCTGAGTATTAATTCCAAAAAGGCATTCGTCCCCTTACTGGCCCCTGTCAATTCAAAAACACAAACATTGATCAATGCCGAAATTGATCGCTTGCTTGCTGAAGGCTTTACAACATTGAAGGTGAAAGTTGGCTTCAATGTGGAGCAGGATTTGAAGCGGTTGGAATGGATTCAGGCAAAAGTGTCGCAGCGAGCGTCTATTCGCCTGGACGGAAATCAGGGCTACAGTTTGCAACAGGCACGCGAATTTATTGAAAAAATGTCTACTGAATCTATTGAACTTTTTGAGCAGCCTTGCCTTGACAGCGATTGGGAGTCTGCTCAGGAAATTGCTCAAAGTAGCCCTGTGCCCATGATGTTGGACGAGTCTATCTTTATTGCAGATGACATACATAGGGCTGCGAGAATGCGTGCGGCTCAATTCATCAAACTTAAATTGGTCAAATCAGGCGGTCTGACTTCCTTGCTACATGACCTCCAGACCATTACAGATAACGGCATGCGAAAGGTGCTGGGAAATGGCGTGGCCTCTGAGGTTGGTTGTTGGATGGAAGCTTGCGTTGCCCATACCGCCATAAATAATGCGGGTGAATTCAACGGCTTTCTCAAAACATGTGACAGACTATTCGAGCAGCCTCTTTGTTTTGAAAATGGTGGCGTCACAATTCCAACTGGTTATTGGCCTTCCCTCAATATGTCTATGGTAGACAAGTTCACTCTAATGAGAGATGAATTTCGTTGATAGATCATGCTGATCAGTCTTAAAAACCGCACCGCCCTGGTGACTGGGGGTAGTAAGGGCATTGGCCTGGCCTTGGCTCAACACTTGGGCGATGCTGGAGCGCGTATCGTGATCTGTGCTCGCAGCCAGGACACTTTGGAGCTTGCATGCGATCAACTTCAATCAAACGGTATCACTGCCTTAAGTGTTAAAGCGGATGTATCGGTATCCGAAGATGTGGATGCATTGATAGAAGTGGCAAGGACAAGATTCGGTGAAATAGATATTCTTGTCAACAATGCTGTCAGTTCGACCCAAAACACTTTTGATGGTCTGTCAGATGAGGAATGGCATCATCACATTAATGTCAAACTGATGGGTTACATCCGTTGCTCACGAGCCGTCTTACCTGGTATGAAGTCCAAAGGGTGGGGGCGGATTATCAACGTGGCTGGTATAACGGCGAGAGATGTTAGTTCATATCGAATGACCAATGGGGTGGTCAACGCGGGGGTCACGAATTTCACGAAGCACCTAGCCGAGCAAGTCGGCCCACATGGAATCACAGTCAATGCAATGCATCCAGGATTTACGGAAACCCCCCGTCTGGCAAGCGCTTTAAAAAAATGGGCTGAACTTGAGGGGCTGACCGTGGAACAAATCACTTCCTTAAGGCTCAAGGAAATTCCATTGGGGCGATTTATCCAGCCTTGTGATTTGGCTCAATTGGCAGTTTTTTTATCCAGCGAGGCTGCCAGTGCCATTACCGGACAGGCGATTGCTGTAGATGGCGGTTCGGGTCGAAGCATTCCATATTGATTTCCTGGCGCTCATCCAATTTTCTACGACAGGCTTGATCGTCGCTAGTAAAAATCGCGGGGCTGAACTCCAAGGCCGCGGAGAAGGAAGGGGTTCAGGCTGAAGGCTCTTGTTGCCTATTTTGTATGAACGGATAAGTCTGAGCCAGGCGTGGACATGGGCGTATTTCTGGTTGAAGTTTCAATTTGTGGCGATTTTGTGATTGCCAGTTTTTCTGAATCAGTCTTGGCAAACACCCGATACAAACTATCAAATCTCTCCTGCTAATGAGGCTTGCGCTTCATCTCGGCCGCGGTGTTGACCATTGAGTGCAGGGCGCGGGCGTAGTCGATTGCGCCCTGTTCATCCATGCGCGGCGCTACCCGCAGGTATTCCTTGAGGCCGAGTATGGCCGGCCGTGGGCGGCTGAGC
Organism: Burkholderiaceae bacterium; assembly: GCA_964228805.1. Classification (GTDB taxonomy): domain Bacteria; phylum Pseudomonadota; class Gammaproteobacteria; order Burkholderiales; family Burkholderiaceae_C; genus Hylemonella. Next base: position 2,308 of record CAXRBE010000075.1, on the reverse strand, counting down.
AGGATGTCGCAGAAGCGCTGCACCTGGGCCTGCAGGTCCTTTTGCGCCACCACATTGCTGACAATGCCGTACTGCTGGGCCTGGGCGGCAGATATGAAGTCGGCCGAGTAGGCCATCCAGAGGATGGCGTTGCGGTTCATGCGGTCATAGAGCGCGGACATGACCATGGTGGGCATGACGTTGTGGCCGATCTCGGGGATGTTGAAGCTGGCGCTGTCGCTGGCAAAGCAGACATCGCAGAGGGCGGCGATGGCGGTGCCAAAGCCCATGGCGCGGCCCTCGATCATGCCGATCACCGGCACCTGGCAGCTGCGCAGCGCCTTGTAGCTGTTGAAGATCGAGTCATATTCCGGGCGCCGGGCAAAGGCCTCGGGCGCAGGCGGACTGCCCGCATCGCGGATGCGGCCAGTGCAGAAGTCTGGACCGGTGCTGCTGAGCAGCACCGCATCGGACGTCTCGTGGGCCTTGAGCACTGCCTCGGACAGGACCGCGGCCATGCTGTCGGAGACGCCGTTGTCCTCGCTGCGGTTGAACTGGATGCGCAGCAGGCGCTGGTCTTGCCGGATGATGAGGTGGGGGTGCATGACGGTTCCTTCAGTGGTCGTTGCGGGCATCGGTTTGCAGGGCCTGCCAGATGGCTTGCGGCGTCATCGGCAGCTGGTCCAGGCTGGCACCCTGCACGCTCAGGGCGTCGTTGACCGCGCTGGCAATCGCAGCCGGGCTGCCCAGGTAGCCGGCCTCGCCCGAGCCCTTCTGGCCAAACTCGGTCAGGGGCGAGGGGGTGCAGTGGTCGACGATGGTGATGGCGGGCACCTCCATCGCGCTGGGCATCAGGTAGTCCATGAAGGTGCCTGCCAGCAACTGGCCCTCGGGCGAGTAAGCAAATTTTTCCATCAGCGCTACGCCCAGGCCGTGGGCGATGCCGCCGTAGGTCATGCCGTGCACCACATCCGGGCTGATCATCACGCCACAGTCGTGGCCGCAGACATAGCGGTGCACCTGCACCTTGAAGGTCTGCGGGTCGATGCTCAAGAGCAGCAGGTGCGCCTCGAAGGAGTGACAGGGGTACATCTGCACCCGGCCATCGGGCGTGGGCAGTGCGCCGCCAGTGGGCACTTCCCAGACAAACTTCTCCTGCAAGCCTGGCTCCATGCCTTGTGGCAGCAGGTGGTATTTGCGGTGGGCGATCTCGACCAGAGCGTCCCAGCTCAGGCGCTGGCCCGCATGCGCCTTGCGTAGGACATCGCCACCGTCATAGACCAGCTCATCCACCGGGCACTGCAGCTGGTGCGCTGCCAGTTGCAGCAGCTTGGCGCGGATTTTCTTGGCCGCATTGGCCGCTGCGCCGCCCAGCATGATGGCCATGCGGCTGCCCACCGGGCTATTGGAGGGCAGGGCGTTGAGCGAGTCGGCATGCAGCACGCGGATCGCTTCGGGGTCGCGTTGCAGGATTTCCGCCACCACAGTGGAAACCAGGGTTTCATGCGCCTGGCCAGAAGACGAGGTGCCGAACAGGGCGGTCACCGAGCCCGACAGGTCAACCCGCACCAGGCAGGAGTCCATCCAGGTGGTGGTTTCGTTTTTAGGATTGAACAGCGGCTCGAAGGAGGAATTGCCGCCCGAGGGTTCCAGGCAGGTGGAGATGCCCACGCCGGCATACAGGCCCTGGGCGCGCAGGCGATCGCGTTCGCGCAGCAGCTGCTCCAGCCCGATGGCCTGGCGCGCCTTGGCGAGCACCGTGCTGTAGTCGCCCGAGTCGTAATGGGTGCCGCTGGGGATGAGGTAGGGGAACTCATGCTTGGCGATCAGATTGCGCTCGCGCAGCGCGATGCGGTCGAGCTGGAGGAAGCGAGCCACCTTATCGATGCCGGTCTCGATGGCATAGTTGGTGGGCGACTGACCAAAGCCGCGCACCGCCTCCTGCGGGGTCTTGTGGGTCAGCACTGCGGTGGCGCGGTATTGCACACTGCCAATGCGGTAGGGCCCGACGATCGCGCCCACCGGCTTGCCCAGCTGCAGCGGCGAGCGGCCTGAATAGGCGCCGATGTCGTCCAGCGCGTGCATGCGCATACTGCGGAGGCTGCCCTCGGCGTCAAAGCCCAGGGTGACATCGACGCGCCGATCGGGCCCCTGCATGTCGCCGCCGCGCATATTCTCCAGCCGGTCGTCAATGAAGCGCACCGCCCGCCCCAGGCGCTTGGCCAGGTAGCCCACCAGCACGGCATGCTTGAGGCCGCGCTTGACGCCGTAGCTGCCGCCCACATCGACATCGAAATGCACCCGCACCGCGTTGCCGGGCAGGCGCAGT
>CAXRBE010000074.1:0-30187 GCA_964228805.1 Burkholderiaceae bacterium | reverse complement strand
TGCCTGGAGCGGTTTGGGTCAGGATCGAAGTGGCCGAATAGGCCAGCGTATCGCCAAGATTGTCCAGCCTGGCGTAGAGCAACAAACTGGAGCGTCCCGCTTTGGCACGACGGGTCAGGGCCGCGTTCCACATGGAGTAGCCACTGGTGGCACTCTGTCCGTCAGGCACGCGGTCTTGAGCAGCAATCTGATCGACTCCCAGGCGCGCACTCCACGGACCCTGGGCCCACTGCAAGGAGGCGCCAAGACGTAAGGGGGCAATACGCGGCAAGGGCTGGCCTGAGTCGGTATTGTCAGCGCGCACGCTGTCAGCCCGCATCAACAGGTCGATCGTGCGCGCACCATCCAGCAAGCGCAGCTTGCCATGGGCCTCAGCACCCATGAAACGGGCCCGAACAGGGCGATAGCAGTAGCTCGGCGGTGAGGTGCTGGCATCGCTTTGCTCCAGCGAAATAAAGTTGTCGAACTGATTGACAAAGACCTGCAGGCCTGCATTGTGGTGGCCGTGCCTCCAGTTGGCACCCAGATCCAGATTGGTGGAGCGTTCTTTGTCCAATCCGAGATTGCCAATTTCAATCGCGTTGGTCGCCACATGCTCACCGTTGGCGAACAGTTCATAGTCCTTGGGCGCACGTTCACTGGCGGAGAGATTGGCGCTCAATTGCCACTTCGGCTCAAGCTTCCACAGTATTCCCAGGGCATAGCTGGCTGGGCTGAAGCGACGGCTTGCTGGCGTGAACGTGGCGTTGCCAGGGCTTCCCAAAGACTCGACCAGCACCGACTCCAGGCGCGCTCCGGCACTTACATGCCCCCACCCGGTACGGTACTCCTCGTGAACAAAAGCAGCAGCCGAACGGGTGCGGCTGTACGGTGCGTAGACTTCACTGCCATCGGCAAAAAATTCGCCGCCTTCAAGCTGCAGGCCCACTACGCCCTCCCACCGACCCAGTCGGGCATGCCGTGCCTGCAGTCTCAGCTCGTCACTATGGGTTCTGAACTGAGTGCTGGCGGAGCCCGACTCGTACTCGGTATGGCGGTACTCATTGCGGGCGTACTGAGCTTTCAACGCTTGCCAGAAGCCCTTCAGCTCGCGCAGCTCCCCTTCCAGGGCAAGCCGCTGTGACTGCATGCCGATCTGCACCTCATCCTGCGCAACCGTGCCATAACTAGAGCCATAGCTTGACAAGGAGGCCCCCAGATAGCCATGCTCAGAAAACAATGAACCCCCGAGCGCACCGCCCCATGCCATGCTGGCCGAGTTGCACAGACGACGCGCTGTGGTGCTGATACCGCCACGGCTGCAGCTCAGAGCGATTGGCACAGCCACATCCTGTGTGTTGCGCGCCATGGCGTCTAGGTGCAAGGCATAGCGGTCTGTTCCGGTCTCAAGCATCACTGCTCCAGCCTGCTCTCGGTTGCCGCTGGCCAGGCCGGCATCGGCCCGACCGCTCACGCCGCCCTGGGCCTCAAACAGGGGCTCGCGTGGAATGCGGTTATCAATCAGGTTGACCACACCTCCCACGGCACTTCCGCCATATTGCAAGGCGCCGGGTCCGCGCAGAACTTCAATGCGCTCGATCGACAAGGGATCCTGAGTCATGGCATGGTCGAAACTCAGGCCCGAAAGATCGGCGCCAGCGCTGCCGTTGTTAAGTATCCGGATACGGTCGCCATCGAGCCCGCGGATCACTGGTCGACTGGCATTGGGGCCAAAATAAGTGCTGCTGACCCCAGGGGTGCCATCCAGGGTCTCGCCCAATGTGCTCTTGGAACGCAAAAGCAGTTCGACCCCACTGGTTGCGCTGGTTGGACTGGTCAGTTCGGTGGCGCCGAGCGGATTGGCAGTCACCGTGATGGTTTGCAATGAAGGAGCGTTGCTGGTGGAGACTGGTGATTGCGCCAGCACCTGCGACCCAGCCAAGAACAATCCGACTGTGCAGCCGGCGCCTAATGCCAGGTGGCGCCGAGTCCGACAAATTATGAATGCGACATGGTTCTTCATGACTGAAACACGGATGACTGGAAAAGGCAAGCTTCCGCAACTTATGGAAAGCGGACGCTTGCAAGAGAGCAGAGTCAGCGTGTGAGGGGTGGAGCGCGCGCCGCAAAGCTGCGACAGACCCTAGACCTAACAAGGTCCTGCGCTGGCAGCAGCAGGCTTGCGATCGGTAGTGAAGGTACGAACTGGACTGCACCCAGAAGTGCAGCATCGCCAGCTGCGATCTGGTCGCAGAGTTGACAGTCGGCATCACCAATCTGGCCCTGGCGCACATGACCCCAAAACCCGGCAGCGGAAACCCCAATGGACTCAGGCGCCTGTACCACCACCTCAGGTCTAACCCCAGAATGCAGCAATCGGTGAGCCTGGGCCAGCATCTGAGTCCCGATCATTCCCAACAGCAACACAAGCAGCCAGAGACTGAGCTGTCTTTGGCTGGGACGGAGGGGACGATAGGGAAACTTGCGCATCTGAAAATTTTATGACGAACTCATTTGCTGAGTTCGACAAAGTGCTGCTCGAACTTGGCCACCTTGGGTGCCACCACAAAAGCGCAGTAGCCCTGGTTTGGGTTGCGGGCAAAGTAGTTCTGATGGTAGTCCTCGGCTGGCCAGTAGTTGGCCAGGGGTAGTAATTCAGTCACGATCGGATCTCGATAAGCACCACTGGCGCCAAGTCCATCCAAATACGAACGGGCCAGCTCGGCCTGTTCCGGTGTCTGGAAGTAGATGCCACTGCGATACTGTGAGCCGACATCGTTGCCCTGGCGATTGAGCGTGGTCGGGTCATGGATCGTGAAAAAAATATCGAGCAGCTGACGCAAGCTGATCTGCTGTGGGTCAAAAGTCAGCTTGACGACTTCGGCATGGCCTGTGCTGCCAGCGCATACCTGTTCATAGCTTGGATTGGAGAGGTGACCGTTGGAATAGCCGCTTTGCACAGACACCACACCGCGCACGCCCAGGTAGACGGCTTCGAGACACCAGAAACAACCACCAGCCAGTACGATGGTTTGTAGGTTTTGGCTCAAGTCATGGGCTCCTCAGAAATTGTTAGCTTGGCGCTGCAGAAGAAGTATGCCGCAGTCTGCGCTGCTCAGTCGGTTTCGTAACGTTTGCCCAGCATCATGAGCTCGGGGGTGCCGATCAGCTTATTCAGGCCGTCGAAATCAAACATGCGCGAGGCCCACGCAGCGGTAGTCTGATGTTCGAGCAGGCTGGCGTAATAGCCCTGCAAGGTATGAGCGACGGCACGCACTGTGCCTCCAGGAAAAATAACGATTCGAAACCCTCGGTTTTGCAACTCGGCCACACTTTGCACTGGCGTCTTGCCACCTTCCACCATATTGGCCAGCAGGGGAATGCGCGACCCGAACTTCTGGCCAGCTTCATCCAGTTGCTCGGGCGTTCGCAAGGCCTCAATGAAAAGGGCATCCACCCCGCACTCAAGATACTGCTCAGCCCTGTCAAACGCGGCTTGCATACCCTCCACCGCCAGTGCATCGGTACGGGCCATGATCAGCGTGGCCGTGCTGGTACGCGCATCAAGAGCGGCTTTGAGCTTGCCAACCATCTCGCGCACTGGCACCACCGACTTGCCATCCAAGTGGCCACAGCGTTTGGGGAAGGTCTGGTCCTCCAGTTGAATCATGGCCGCTCCAGCGCGTTCAAGGCCTTTGACTGTGCGCTGCACATTGAGCGCATTGCCAAAACCGGTATCAGCGTCCACGATCAAAGGCAGATCCACCCGCTCGGTGATATGAGACAGGGTCTGTGCCACTTCGCTGTAGGTGGTGAGCCCGACATCGGAGCGGCCCCTCAGGGTGTAGGCAATGGATGCACCTGACAGATACAGCGCCTCAAAGCCCGCCTGCTCAGCCACCAGCGCACTCAGGGCGTCATAGACACCGGGCACCAGCAGGGCCCTGGGCTCAGCCAGGCGCTGTTTGAGGTCTGACTTGCTCATTTCAATCTCCCCAGCTTGGCGGCAATGGTATGTGCCGCGATATAACCACCGGCCACGGCACTCAGCAGGCCATTGCCAGACAAATAGCCCCATACCGCATTACCCGACACGCCACGCGCAGCCCCACCTGCTGCCAGCAGATTGGCAAAAGGACTGCCGTCCTGGCGTATCACCCGGCAATGGGCATCAATGTCCAGCCCACCCTGGGTATGAAACAGCGCTCCAGTGACTCTGATGGCATAAAAGGGCGACTGCAACTGGCGGGTAAACACACGGCCAAAGGGCCCGACCCGGCCTGGCTCCAGACTATCCAGGGTGGCTTGCAGCTGGTGGTCCTCACAGCCGATCAGTGCTGCCAATGCATGTTCATCAGCGCATTGTTTGACAGCACCAGCTGACTCGGCCTGCCGAAAATCGGGAAATTCACGCGCAAAAGCCAGCAATTCCTCGTCAAACACATTCCACACCACGCCTCCCGGCTGGGCCAGTACCTGCACAGCAGCTTCGGAATAGCCCAGGGTCTCATCGTGAAAGCGCCTGCCTTCCAGATTGACCTGGACGCCACCTTCCATCATCAGTGCCCAGGTGACAAGGACACCATGTGGCACCGCCCAGGAGCCATGTCCCTGGTATCCCCCCAGATCGGCCAGACGGGCATTGATGGCGCGCCCCCAGGCGATGGCACTGCCGTCATTTCCGGTGTGCCCGGCAAAGATGGCCTGGCTGACCTCTGGCAGCCATTCGCGGACCATCTGCGCATTGCCGCCAAATCCGTTGCAGGCCAGCAGCAGCGCCTGGCAGCCCAGATGCTCGATCGAGCCGTCAGGACGCTGGTAACTGATTCCGGTGATGAGGTCGTCGCCATCCAGCCAGAGGTGGCACACCAGGGCCTGGGTCAGGACGGGAAGCTGAGCAAGGCTGGTGGCGTTTTGCAAACGTGCCATCAAGCCGGCACCTGTCTTCTCCGGCACGGCGTGCATGCGCCAGACACTGTGACCCGGATAAAGAAAGTCATTCAACACGTGCCACTCCAGGCCATGTCGTTCCTGCAGGGCGTCCAGCGCGGGGCCGATGGCCTCGCTGTAAGCCACCGTCAGATGCTTGGCCCCAGTTCCGTTTGACTTGGCCTGTATGTCCGCAGCCAACTGTTGCGGACTGTCGCTCACACCCAGGGCGCGCTGCACGCGGGTACCAGGCGCGGGAATGAAGCCCGATGACAGAGCGGTGGAGCCGCAGGGTTGGGCATCGCGCTCCAGGACAACGCAATCCACCTTGGCATCACTGAGCATCAAGGCCGCAGTGAGCCCGCAGGCACCTGCTCCGACGACGGCCACTTCCACCTGCGGTGAGCCGACCGGCGGACGGCCACGCATGACCAGGGGCTCGTTCATCTCAGGCAGTGGGTCGATGCAGGTACTGTCCGCGGGGCTTGCCAACTACCCCCTGTGCCTGGTTGTAAATCTGCTCTCCCCGCAACCAGGTTTCTTCGACACGAGCCGACATCTCAAGCCCCTCAAAAGGCGTGTAGCCCTGGGTTGAGGGCGAATCCTTGGCATGGATGGTCCAGCTCCGGGCCGGGTCGACCAATACCAGATCAGCGTCCAGGCCCTCAGCAATATCGCCTTTGCGGTTCAGCCCGTAGCGTTGTGCCGGGTTCCAGGCCAGTAGGCGTGCCATCTGGTTGTAGCCCATGCCTCTGCGTGTGCCCTCGCTCACCAAGGCCGGCAACAGATATTCGGTGCCGCCAAAGCCGCTTTTGGCCATCCAGATATTGCCGAAGTAGTGCTTGGGAATTTTCATTTCATGACGGCAGCAGGCATGGTCGCTCACCACCCAGTCCAGTTCGCCCTCGAGCAGGGCCTGCCACAAAAATTCGACATCCTCGCGCGGACGGATGGGCGGGTTGACCTTGGCCAGCTCGGCGGCCGGTGAACGGATGTCGAGCATCAGGTGGCCAATGGTCACCTCCCGCCTGAAATCGATATGAGGAAAGGTATCTGCCATCATCATGGCAGCCTGCACTGCCTTGCGTGATGACAGGTGAAGCAGATTGATATTGGGCAGGGCTGTTTCATTGGCCAGATAGCTGGCAATGAACACCGCCAAGCCCTCGGAATGTTGAGGACGCGAAGCGCTGTAGGCAGCCAGCCCCATGCCTGGCTTTTTGAAGGATTTGTCTTTTTCGACGATCTTGGTGTAGGCCGTCATGATTTCTGCTGTCTCGCAGTGCAGCGAGAGCGAAATTTGTCGGGACCGCTCTGGATAGCGCTCCCGAGCCGCCTGCACCCCACGCATGATGAACTCAAAGTGGGCCAGGTCATAACGCTCGTCTTTCCCGATCATCAAGAAATCGCGCTGGCTGTCAGATGCACCGTGCAGACCATGAGAGCCGTAGAACATGAAGATCTTGAAACTGGAAACGCCGTGCTTCTCAATCAGCTCGGGTATCTCGGCAATATGTGTGCTGTCCATCGGCGCCAAGTGAAAGCCGTAGTCCACATGGAAGCGGTTTTTCGAGATTTTCAGGACCTCAGGGAAAAACTTTTTGTAGGAGCCCCCCTTGTTCAGGTAGTACTGCCCGGTACGAAAATAGTTCAGGCTGGAAGTCACTCCGCCCATGGCCGCCGCCTTGCTTTCGCTCACTGCGTCCTCATGGAGCGGTGAATAAATGCCGCTGTGCATATGGGCATCGACCACCCCTGGAAAAGCCAACAAACCCCGTCCATCGTGCACCGACTTGGCTAGGCCAGGATCGATGCCAGGAGCGATACGGGCAAACTTGCCGTCTTTGATGGCGATATCGGCCTGGTGCACCACATTGCCGTGTGGACGCACTACCCGCACATTGCGTATCAGTTGCTCATAGGGGCGAGGGTTTGCTTGGCTCATGGTCTGGGTTTCCTGGTGTGGGTTTCAGCGGGTGTTGGATTGCTCATAGGCCAGACGTTGACGCAAGGTTGGCAGCAGTCCGCCATGACCCACCATGTCCAGCAAAAAATCAGGAATGGTCTCGCAGGCCAGTTGTCGGCCATCGGCCAATTTGACCCAGCGCGCCCGTTCATCGATCAGGATCGCTTCGCCCTCCCGCACTGACTCGGCTTGGTCACAGGTCATCAGCAACAGGCCCAAATTGAAGGCATTTCGGAAAAACAGGCCGCTATAGGAAGGAGCGATCACTGCCGCCACACCCAGCTGGATCAGAGCACCTGCGGCCTGTTCACGCGAGGAGCCAATGCCGAAGTTGGGTCCAGCCACGATGACATCGCCTGGCCGCACCTGCGCGGCAAATTCCGGCCGAATGGACTCCAGGCAGTGCTGGGCTATTTTCTCAATTCCAAACTTCATGGCATGCCCTGGGGCCAGCGCGTCGGTATCAATATCTGGTCCGAACTTCCACACTCGGTGTGTCTTCATGTCAACACCTCACGCGGATCCGTGATCATGCCTCGTAATGCGGAAGCGGCAACCGTATAGGGCGAAGCCAGATAGACCTCGGAAGTGGGTGATCCCATTCGTCCCTTGAAATTGCGTGCAGTGGTGGCGATCACGGAGGCTTTATCGGCCATGGTGCGGCCATAGCCGGCACAGGCACCGCAGCTGGTGGGCAGCAATTCAGCACCGGCCTCGAGTAACACCTGCAGGACGCCCTCGCCTTGCGCAGCCAACTGGTCGCGCTGACTGGCTGGCGCCACCATCAGGCGCAGGCCACTGGCTACCTTGCGGCCACGCAATACCATGGCTGCGGCGCGCAAATCGTCGAGCTTGGCGCCGGTACAGGCGCCGATGTAAGCCACATCCAGGCGAGTGCCACGATGGTGATCCACGCTGCTGCTATTGGCTGGGCTATGCGGTGCAGCTACATGCGGTGCTAACGTGGAGGCATCGAACTGGTGGCGTATCACTTCAGCACCTGCATCGGTATGCCAATGAGTAATATCCAACGCATCTACTCCAGCCTGGCTAAGCCATTCCAGGGTCACGCGGTCAGGTGCGATCAGTCCAGCCTGCGCACCCATCTCAGCGCTCATATTGGACAAGGTCATGCGCTCTTGCATGCTCAAGGCACGTACCGCCGCTCCGCCAAACTCCACCGCTTGGTACTGTCCACCATTCATGCCAAGTTTTCCCAGCATATGCAGCACCATATCCTTGGCCATGACGCCGGGCTGCAACTGTCCACTCCAATCCATCAACAGGGTCTGGGGCACACGAAGCCAGATTTCACCAGTCACCATCACCCCGAGCATCTCGGTGCTGCCGATGCCGAACATATAGGCACCAAATGCACCGCCGGTCGGCGAGTGCGAGTCACCGCCGACACAGAGCATGCCGGGTCGGATATGACCGTGCTGGGGGACCACCACATGACATATTCCAAGGCTGTCATAAACATGGGGCAGCGCCTCGTCGCGTGCCCAGTCACGAGCGATACGAACAATTTGGCGGGATTCATCATCCTGTTCAGGCACATAATGGTCAATCACCAGCACGACCTTGGACTTGTCCCAGATCTGCGCGCCCAAGTCTTGCAGCATTGGCTTGAGCCTGCGCGGACCGGATGAGTCGTGGAACATGGCCAGATCAACCCCGCAGGTGACGATCTCGCCCACACGCACCGTATCCCGACCGGCAGCGCGGGCAATGATCTTCTGCGCGAGTGTCTGCGCTTGGAGCGAACTCATTTTGCTTGCGCCCCAGAATACCTGACCACCTTGGCCCAGCGCTGTATTTCGCTCTGCACAAAGGGGGCGAATTCTTCCGGAGAATTGCCTAGCGCGCGCGCACCCTCGGCCTCGATACGACGGCGCACGTCGGGGCTGGCAATGGCCCGGCGCGCAGCATCGCTGATGCGTCGAACCGTTTCCAAACCCATGCGCGCAGGCCCGAAAAGACCGAACCAGGCACTTGATTCATAGCCTGGCAAGACCTCTGAAATTGGCGCAATATCTGGAAAAGCGCTGACACGATGCGTGCTGGTTACGCCCAGCGCCTTGAGCTTGCCTGCTCGAACATGCGCCTGCGCGTTGCCGATGGCGGCAAACATCAGTTCGACCTGGCCAGCCAGCACATCCGAGATGGCTGGCGCTGTACCTCGATAGGGAATATTGACAATGTAGATACCCGCCTGCATCTTGAACAATTCACCCGCCAGATGAAGCGAGGAACCCAGGGCACCAATTGCGAAATTGAGCCGACCTGGATTTGCCTTGGCCAGTTCGATCAATTCGCGCACATTGTTTGCAGCCAGGGATGGATGCGCCACCAAAACTGATGGTGAGGTGGCCACACAGGTCAGCGGGGTGAAATCGCGCACCGGATCGAAGGGCAAGCTGGGATAAAGCGAGGCATTGATCGCATGGCTGGTAAAGCTCATCAGCAATGTGTTGCCATCGGGCGCCGCCTTGGCAACGGCCTCGGCGGCGATATTGCCGCCAGCGCCGCTGCGGTTCTCTACCACCACGCTACGACCCAGCTGACTGCCCATCTCGCCTGCCAGTGCGCGTGCCAGGGTGTCGGTGGAGCCCCCGGCTGGCGCACCCACCAGTATGCGCATTGGCGCACTCTGTGCCAAAGACAGGGTGGGCACAAGGGCAGCAGCCAGAACCAAGGAGCGACGATGCATGCAGATGCTCACAGGCCAAGATAGGCGCGCCGCAGTTCGTCCCGACTCAACAATTCCTGTGGTGTGCCAGAGAACCGAATGGTACCGTTTTCCATGACATAGGCGCGCTCTGCAATCTCCAGCGACTGGGCCACGTTTTGTTCCACCAGCAAAATTGCCAGGCCCTGCTGGTGCAGCCGATCAATCATGAGGAACAAGTCTTCCACCAACCGGGGCGACAGACCTAGTGAAGGTTCGTCCAGAATGAGCAGGCGGGGCTCGGACATGAGGCCTCTCCCAATGGCCAACATCTGCTGCTCGCCACCACTCATCGTTCCAGCCAGCTGCGTCTTGCGCTCCTGCAAACGCGGAAAGATCGAGAACACCTTGTCCAAATTGACGGCACGTTGTCGACGGGCCCGCGTATACGAGCCGAGCTCCAGATTTTCCAGGACCGAGAGGTTGGGAAAGACCTTGCGCCCCTCAGGTACCTGGATCAGACCGGACTGGACCACTCGGCGGTAATGGGCCCGGCTCAAATCCTGACCATCAAATTGCACGGATCCGCTCCACGCCGGATAGATCCCGCAAAGCACATTGTTAAGGGTGGACTTGCCAGCACCATTGCTGCCAAGTAGCGCCACTATTTCTCCGGCGTTCACAGTCAGATCGATCCCGCGCAAGACCTCGACGCGCCCATAGCCGCCGCGCAGGCCTTGGATCTTGAGCAGGACTTCACAACTCATGCAGCGACTTTCGCATGAGCACGCAAGCGCGCCGCTGTGCCATGACCCAGGTAAGCTTCCACCACTTTTTCATCTGCGGTCACCTGGGCCGGTGACCCCTGGGCAATCAGCCGTCCCTGGGCCAGCACCCAGACATGCTCGGCCAGGTTCATCACAGCCTGCATCACATGCTCGATCATGAGGATCGTGACACCGCTGTCCGCAATACCACGCACGATAGGAATCATCTCGGCAATTTCCTGTGGATTCAGTCCGGCCAGCACTTCATCCAGCAGCAGCAATTCGGGCTTGGTAGCCAGAGCACGCGCCAGTTCCAGGCGTTTGCGGCCAGCCACAGTCAGGTCGGCGGCCAGCTTGTCCAGCTGTGCGGTCAGGCCCACGCTGTGTGCCACAGCCTCAGAGCGTTCCAGCGCAGCCGCGCGGCTGCGCACATGCAGATGTGCGCCAACGGCGATGTTTTCACGCACCGTCTGTTGGGCAAAGGGCTGAACGATCTGAAAGGTGCGCGCCAATCCGGCTCGGGCATTGCGCTCGGGCGACATGCCTGTGATGTCCTGCCCCTTGAAATACACCCTGCCACGATCAGGCTGAAGAAAACCTGAGATCAGTGCAAACACGGTTGTCTTGCCCGCCCCGTTGGGGCCAATCAAGGCAGACAAGCTGCCGGCGGACAAACGCAGGCTGAGATCCTGTACAGCCTGCAGCCCACCAAAGGCGCGCGACAGGCCACGCAGTTCAAGCAAGACCTCAGACATCTCTCCCCCTCGCCTGTGCCCGCAGGGCAGCACCCAGGCCAGCAATGCCGCGCGGAAGAAATGTGACGATCAGCACCAGCACCACCCCATAGATCACCATATTGATTCCGGGCAGCTGACCAAACAGATTGCGGGTGAGATCGGCCAGGGTATGGAGCGTCAGCGCACCCAGCACAGGCCCCCACAAGGTGCCCATGCCGCCGACAATCGCCGCCACGAGGGCTTCCACGGATGTGCCTGGGCCATATGCCAGGCCAGGATCAATATACTGAAAGACCTGGACATAGAAAACCCCGCCTGCCCCCATGAGCGCAGCCGATAGGGCAATGGCGCCAAGCTTGATGGCGAACGGGTTGACACCGATCGCACGCGCCGCATCCTCATTGTCGCGGACCGCCTGTAAATAGGCCCCAAAGCGGGAGTGCCTGAGCCAACAGGTTGCCAGCAGCGCCACACAGACCAGGCCCAGCATCAGATAGACAAAGCCTTTGCGGGAGGCAAATTGCATATTGGCAAACGATTCCTGCAAGGGCAGCATCAGGCCTACCCCAGCGCCTGTGAAAGGCACCGACAAGGCCAGAATTCGGAACACCTCCGCGAAGGCCAGGGTGACCAGGGCGAAATAGGAACCCTTCAGTCCATAGCGAAAGGTCAGGGCCCCAACAACAACACCGACAGCCGCGCTGACTGCGACAGCCAGGGCAAAGGCAGGCCAGGCAGATAAGCCCCACTGCAATTGGGCAATGGCTTGGCAGTAGGCGCCGGTGCCGAAAAAAAGCGCATGTCCGAATGAAAATTGACCGCCAAATCCGCCCAGGACGTTCCAGGCCTGTGCCAGCAAGGCGGCGTAGAGCGCCATCATCACAAAGTTGAGAACCACGCCAGAATCGCTCAGCACGGGTATTGAAGCCACCAGTGCGGCGAACACCGCGATGCCGATCAAATCGCGCCGGGCCAGGTTCACGCTTTGGCTCCAAACAGTCCTTGAGGGCGGAACAGCAGGACCACAATGAAAATTATGAAAATGCCGATCTGTCCGAGAGATTCGCCCAGGTACAAGCCTCCCAGCGACTCCACCACGCCTATCAGCAAGCCGCCCAGCAAGGCGCCTGCAAAACTGCCCATTCCGCCAAGCACCACGATGGTGAAAGCCACCAGCACGAAGCCATTGCCCACCATCGGGTTGACATAGAACGTTGGCAGCAGAAAACAGGCTGCCGCCCCCAGGCAGGCAAGTCCAATACCGAAACTCAGTGCGTAGACCTGATCCACATCGATGCCCATGAGCTTGGCGCCGTGCTTTTCCTTGGCCACAGCCCGGATGGCTCGCCCCAGATCCGTGGCTTGCATAACCCCAAGCAGCAAGGCCGACACCACCAAAGCGCCACCAAAAGCCACCAGCTTAGGCAATGAAAGCATGGCAGGCCCGATAGCCACAGTGCTCAATGTGTAGGCGGTATCAATGGTGCGGGTGTCGGACTTGAAAATCAGCAGCGCAATATTTTCCATGATGATCGACAGACCTAGGGTGACCAGCAGGATGTTCTCATCCTTGCCGTGGCTGGCCCGGTTGATGATCCAACGCTGCAGGGCATAGCCCAGTACAAACATCGCCGGCACCATGATGGGCAATGCCAGATAGGGATCGATCCCCAGATGGACCCTGAGTGAATAAACACCATACAGAGCCAGCATCAGCGCTGCACCATGCGCAAAGTTGATGATGTGCAGAACCCCGTAGATCAGGGTAAGGCCCAGGGCGATCAGGGCGTACACCCCCCCAATGGTGATCCCGTTGAGCAGGGAGGGAATGAGGATGGACAGGTCAAACATGAAAAGGCATCTTGCCCAGCCAGGTATGCTCTGCCAAGGCCCGCACAGGGCCATGACAGGGGACTCGCAAATTCAATTGCCCAGGTGCGAACTTGGCCAGCTCGCCACTCAGGCCTTGAGCGGGAAAAGAGGCTCAGCCTCCCGGTAGTCGCGCGGGATGATGACCTTGATGTCCTTGTTCTGCACCTGGGTCATCAATGGTTGGGCGCCAGTATTCTGTCCATTGACAAATTTGGTCGCCCCATAGGGCATGATGTGATCAGAGAAAGTGCTGTTTTCCAGCGCCTGGATGATGACCGCACGGTCACTGGACTTGGCGCGCTCAATCGCGTCTGCCAGCAGCCGCATCGCCGTGTAGGTCATGAACACTTCATAACTGAAAAACAACTTGTTGGCCTCAACACGCTTGCGCAAGGCGCTGGAGCGTTTGTCCTTGGGGTTGAACCAGTGGTTGCAGTCGATGATGCCGTTGGCGGCGTCCGGAAATTCCTGAACGAATTTATAACTTGATGCCGCGCCGCCCAGTACCGAGTAAATGGCTTTGGGGCTCACCTTCTGCTGCTGCATGGTGCGCACCAGCAATGCATACTCGTTGTAATAATTGGCCGGAATGACGATGTCAGGGTTGATTGCCTTCATCCGCAGGACGATGTTGTTGAAGTCACGCGTCGGATTGGCGTGCTTGATCACCTCCTTGACCTCAAAGCCATAGCCAGGCAATTCACGCGCCAGTAGATTGGCGGTTCCGGTCCCGAACAATGACTCCTCATGCACGATCATCACAGTACGGGCCGGCTTGCCGGCCACCGTATTGAGCACATGCAGATTGGCCACGGCCGTCTCGGCGCACTTGCGGTAGCCAGGGCCAAATCTGAAAGTATTTTTCAGGCCACGTTCGACAATCTGATCGGCCACCCCTACGTCCACCACATGGGGCAAGTTGTGCTTAGCGGCAGCCTGGGTGGTTGCCAGGCAGATGGCTGAGGCGAATGCCCCGACTACGGCAGACACACCGGCCTCGTTCATTTTTTCAATTTCAGCCGCACCAGCCTGGGGTTGGGATTGGGCGTCTCCAAGCAAGGCCTCGATTTTCGCCCCGCCCATGGACTTGATACCGCCCGCCTTGTTGATGTCTTCAATCGCCATGATCGCCCCCAGGCGACATTGCTGGCCAGAATAAGCCAGCGCACCGGTCACAGGGTGAAGCACCCCAACCTTGATGGTTTTGGGCTGGGCACCACCTACCAGCGGAAAGGCCAGGGCCGAGGCAGCCAGGGCGGATTGAGACATGAAATAGCGACGTGTGCGCATGGCAATCTCCTGTAGTTTGGTTGTATGCATTATGGCTGACCTGTTGCCACATCCTTTCAAAGTGGCACTGATGCGGCCGATTCATCGCAAGCGGGCCGACCCATCTGGATGATTGCATGGCAAACACCCCGATTTTTGCCGCATGACGACCTGTCTGACATGTTCATCCAACTATTGCATATCAAAGCCTAAGCCTTTTCCAGCCATGGCGGGGTCTTTTGCAGGCACGACCCCTCAACTGCCCGCCAGAAAGGTGCTTGAAATGACCGATAATCTACTGACCAGTCAGTCATTAAATGTCCGCACTTCAAGAAGCCACACCCCAAGACGGCAGCCCGTTGCCCAGGCGCAGCCGTCGCAAACAGGCCCGCCCCGGGGAACTGCTGGCTGCGGCGCTCGATTTGTTCACTGAAAAAGGATTCGCCGCTACCCGGGTGGAGGAAGTCGCCCGACGCGCCGGGGTCTCCAAAGGCACCCTGTTCCTTTATTTCCCGAGCAAGGAAGAGCTGTTCAAGGCCGTCGTCAGGGAAAACCTGGCTGGCCGTTTCCCCTTGTGGAATGCCGAATTTGAAGCCTATCGCGGCAGCACCCCTGAATTGCTGCGCTATGCCATGTTCCAGTGGTGGCAGCGCGTGGGTAACACTCCTAGCTCCGGCTTGACCAAGCTGGTCATGAGCGAGGCCAAAAATTTTCCGGAGCTGGCTGCCTTTTACCAGCGGGAGGTGCTGGTACCTGGCCAGGACCTGATTCGCCGCATCTTGCGCCGTGGCGTACAACAGGGTGAATTCACCATTGAAAATCTTGACTATGGCGTCTATACCGTGCTGGCGCCAATGATATTTCTCATCACCTGGAAGCATTCCTTTGGCGCCAGCCCCGACAAGCGCCTCACTCTGCAGCCCGAAATCTACCTCGACATCCAGGTCAAGACCATACTGCATGGCTTGTGCAGGTCGCGGATACCCGATGTTCATGGATCGGCCAACACACTCTCAAGTGCGAAAGTATTTCCCCTATGAAGCGATCGATCAAATGGGTCTTGGCACTCCTGGTTCTTTCTCTGCTGGCGGTCGGAATTTACCGTTTGGCCAGCAAGCGTCAGGGCCAGGGCAAGATGCTCCCAGCAACACAAAGCGCCCAAAGCCTGGTCGAACTGGCAAACAGCGATGTGATGACTATCCAGGCCATTGAGTTGACCCTGTCGCAGCCTGTCTCCGGCTCGATCAAGGCCTTGAACTCGGCATTTGTGAAAGCACGGGTGGCCGGCGAATTGCAGGAACTGACCCTGCGCGAAGGCGAACGGGTGCAGGCTGGCCAATTGCTGGCCCGTATCGACCCGACTGAGATGCAGGCCCGTCTGCGTCAGTCCCAACAACAGTCCGATGCTGCACGGGCCCAGGCAGATATCGCCAAGCGCCAGCTGGATGACAACCGGGCGCTGGTTCAGCAAGGCTTCATTTCCAATGCCGCTCTCAGCAATTCTGAAAACAATCTGCGCGCGGCCCAGGCCAATCTGCTTGCCGCCCAGGCGGCTGAAGATGTAGCGCGCAAGGCATTGCAAGATACCGAATTGCGCGCGCCTATCGCTGGGACGGTGGCCCAACGACTGGCACAAGCCGGTGAGCGGGTTGCAGTGGATACGCGCGTCATTGAAATAGTTGACCTCAGTCGGCTTGAGCTGGAAGCCAGCCTGAGCGCAGCCGAGGCGGCCCAAATCCGGGTCGGTCAGTCAGGCAGCCTGGAAGTTGAAGGCCTGCCCGACCTGGTCACAGCCCGGGTTGTGCGAATCAGCCCAAGCGTGCAGCCAGGCAGCCGCGCTGTGCTGGCCTATCTGGGGCTGCAGGATGGCACGACCCAGTTGCGGCACGGACTGTTTGCGCAAGGGCAGGTCGTGATCGGCAAAAGCCATGGGCTGGCCGTACCAGTGAGCGCAGTGCGCACGGATAGGCCTGCACCCTATGTGCAGGTTGTCGAACAGGGGCAGATCGCCAATCGCGAGGTGATCCTGGGTGCCCGCGGTGAGGCCGGGGGCGAAACCATGGTGCTGCTGCAGGGCATCCCCGAAAACGCTCAGATTGTGCGGGGTCATGTCGGGATCTTGCGCGCCGGCACTGCAGTCAAGTTCACCGCCCCTGGGGCAACTGGCAGCGGGGCACGCTAATTCATGTGGTTCACCCGCGTCAGTCTTCACAACCCGGTCTTCGCCACCATGATCATGCTGGCGTTTGTGGTGCTGGGCACATTTTCCTACCAGCGCCTGCCCATAGACCAGTTTCCCAACATTGATATGCCAGTGGTGGTGATCACCACCGAATACCCTGGCGCTTCCCCGGAGATTGTCGAAACCGAAGTGACCAAGAAAGTAGAGGAAGGGGTCAATTCGATTGCCGGGATCAATGCCCTCACTTCACGCAGCTATGAAGGTGTGTCGGTGGTCATCGTCGAATTTCAGCTGTATGTCAACGGCCGCAAAGCAGCCGATGATGTACGAGAAAAAATCGGCATCATCCGACCGACCTTTCGCGACGAAGTCAAGGAGCCGCGGGTTTTGCGCTTTGATCCGGCCAACCGCGCCATCTGGTCTCTGGCCGTCCTTCCCGACACATCATCTCGGGCCCAAGCCCAACAGTCAAATAACTCCGCCGGCCCAGGCCGGCAACTCTCCGCCATCGAACTGACCAACTGGGCCGACCAGGTGCTCAAAAAACGCCTTGAAAATGTGCGCGGCGTCGGTCAGGTCAATTTGGTGGGAGGCTCCAAGAGGGAGATCAACATCTACCTCAAGCCGCAGGCGATGGAAGCGTTTGGCGTGGCCGCTGAGCAGGTGGTGGCAGCGGTTCGAGGCGAAAACCAGAATCTGCCGGTCGGTGCCATCCGTTCACTGACACAAGAGCGCATCGTCCAGATTGATGCCCGCATGAAGCGTCCCGAGGATTTCCAGGACATCATCGTTGCGCGCAAAGGCAATGCGCCAATCCGTCTTGGCCAACTGGCCGAAGTCCGCGACGGCGCCCAGGAGTTGGAAAGCCTTGCCCTTTACAACGGCCAGCGCACCCTGCTTTTGACGGTGCAAAAGGCGCAGGATGAAAACACCATTGGTGTCATTGATGGCCTGAACAGGACGATTGCGGAAATGCGGGGCAATCTGCCGCCGGGGATCCGGCTAGAGCCGGTGACCGATCTCTCGCGCCCGATCCGCGTCGCAGTCAACAATGTGCGTGGCACCCTGCTGGAAGGTGCGGCACTGACCATCCTGATAGTTTTCCTGTTCCTGAACTCATGGCGCTCGACTGTGATCACCGGCCTGACCTTGCCGATTGCCCTGATCGGAACATTTCTCTTCATGTACATGTTTGGCTTCACCATCAATATGGTGACCCTGATGGCCCTCTCGCTGTGCGTGGGTCTGCTGATTGACGACGCAATTGTGGTGCGTGAAAACATTGTGCGGCATGTCCAGATGGGCAAGGGTGCCTATAACGCCGCGATGGAAGGCACACAGGAGATCGGACTGGCCGTGCTGGCAACCACTTTTTCCATCGTCGCGGTGTTTCTGCCGATCGGCTTCATGGGCGGCATCATTGGCAAGTTTTTTCATGAGTTCGGCATCACCATCGTGGCCGCAGTCCTGATTTCCATGTTCGTCAGCTTCACGCTTGACCCCATGCTGTCCTCGGTCTGGCATGACCCGAGCATTCACCCGCAGGGACAAGCACGCCAACCCATTTCCCTCTATGACAAAACAATTGGTCGTGTCACAGGCTGGTTCGAGAAGGCAACCGATCGCATGGCAGATGCCTACCATGACATCCTGGAGTGGTCCCTGCGTCACAAGAAGTCCACCCTAGGCCTGGCGGTGGGTGTTTTTATCACCAGCCTGATGCTGGCCCCCATGCTTGGAACCGAATTTGTACCCAAGGCCGATTTTTCCGAGACCACCATCAACTTCAACACACCAGTGGGCTCCTCGCTGGAGGCCACCGAGGCCAAGGCGCGACAGGTGGAGGCCATCCTGCACGAACTGCCTGAAGTGCGGTACACGGTATCCACCATCAATACGGGGAGTGCCCAGGGCAAGATCTACGGCAGCATCTATGTTCGATTGGTCGACCGAAAGGATCGCAAACGCAATGTGGACCAGATGTCTGCCGTGCTGCGTGAGCGCTTGCACCAGGTTCCTGGCATGACGGTCACCCACGTCGGCCTGCTTGATCCGGTGGGAGGCAACAAACAGATCGAGTTTTCGCTGCAAGGTTCCGATCTTAAGGAACTCGAGCGCCTGACCCAGTTGGTGCTTGCCAAGATTCGTGGCATTGCGGGCCTGGTCGACCTGGATTCCAGCGTCAAGCCGGACAAGCCTACCATCGACCTGCGGGTGAGACGGGATGCTGCATCCGATCTGGGTTTCAATGTATCCCAGATAGCCAGTTCACTACGCACCCTGGTCGCTGGTGACACAGTGGGCAACTGGCGCGCCAGTGATGACCAAACCTACGATGTGAAGGTGCGCCTGGCCCCCGGAGCGCGCGACGCAGCGCAGGATCTGCAACGCCTGCCCTTTGTAGCCGGCAGTCTGGCCGATGGAAGCCCCAGGATCGTGCGCCTGAACCAACTCGCCGACATCATTGATTCCACAGGGCCCAACCAGATCAATCGGCGCGACTTATCAAGGGAGGTGGCTGTCAGTGCCAACACGTTTGGCCGCTCCATGGGAGAGGTTTCTGCCGACATCCGCCGGGCCCTGGATGAAATAGTGTTTCCACCGGGCTACCGCTACCAATTTGGTGGCTCGACCAAGAATATGACTGAATCCATCGGCTATGCCATGTCGGCACTGGCACTGGCTGTGATCTTTATCTACATGATTCTGGCCAGTCAATTCAAGAGTTTCCTGCAACCGCTGGCCCTGATGACATCGCTGCCCCTGACCCTGATAGGCGTTGTCCTGATGCTCATGATGTTCGGCTCAGCGCTTTCGCTGTTTTCCATGATCGGCGTGGTGATGCTGATGGGCCTGGTCACCAAAAATGCCATCCTCTTGGTGGACTTTGCCATCCGCGCCCGCCAGGATCAGGTGGACCCGCAGGGGCGGCCGATTCCAAGCATGGAGCGCAGCGCAGCCCTGCTGATGGCTGCGCGCGTTCGCCTGCGACCAATCATGATGACCACCTTGGCCATGATCTTTGGCATGGTGCCTCTGGCATTTGCTCTGACCGAGGGCTCGGAACAACGAGCCCCAATGGGACAGGCTGTCATTGGCGGTGTTGTCACTTCCTCCTTGCTGACCCTGGTTGTGGTGCCTGTGGTCTACTGCTATTTGGACGATCTGGCTCAATGGTTGCGCCGCAAATTTGCCCCGCAGTCCTAAGGATGGTGTTACACCATCCCCTGTGGGCTCTGTACAATTTTTCAAAATGGTTTAAAATACCCCATGGAGTATAAGATGAACTACGAGCAAGCCCGCTTCAACATGATCCAGCAGCAGATCCGCCCCTGGGATGTGCTTGATGCTGAACTGCTGGAACTGCTCTCAGTGGTGAGGCGCGAAGACTTTGTGCCCCCATCGCACAAATCACTGGCCTTTGCCGATATTGAAATCCCCTTGGTCAGTCATAGCGATGTCGCCATGCGTCTGGGCCAATGTATGCTGGCGCCCAAAGTGGAAGCACGCCTGCTGCAGGATGCCGCTGTTCAAAAACACGAGAAGGTATTGGAAATCGGCGCCGGCTCAGGCTACATGGCCGCCCTGCTGGCCCACCGCGCGCAACGAGTGATCACGCTGGACATCGAGCCCGACCTGGTCGCCATGGCGCGCGCAAACCTGCAGCAAGCCGGCATCCACAATGCCGAGGTACGTCTGGCAGATGGCGCCCGCGGCGTGCCTATCGAGGCGCCTTTTGATGTGATTCTGCTCAGCGGCTCGGTGGCCGAGGTTCCGGATAAATTACTGCAAAGCCTCAAGCCAGGCGGACGCCTGGTGGCCATTGTTGGTGATGAACCGGTCATGCGTGCCACCACCGTGACTCGTATTGGCTCGCAGGGCTTCAGCAGCAACCAGGGTTGGGATACCGTGGCGCCCCGGCTGCAAAACTTTCCCGAGCATTCCCGCTTCAACTTTTAAACATTGCCCCCTGTTCCATGATCGAACACATCCACCCTGGCGATCTTCAAAACTGGCTGGAAAAAGTGCGCCCCCATGGCCAGCCCATTGTGCTCGACGTGCGCGAACCGAATGAACTCGAGCGTGCGAGCGTCAAGGAGGACGGCTTTGAACTGGTGCACATTCCCATGGGGGTGATTCCGCCACGCCTGAATGAACTCGATCCGGCGCGACCGGTGGCCTGTTTGTGCCATCATGGCGCTCGCAGCATGCGGGTGGCGGCCTTTCTCGAGTACCAGGGTTTCCAGCATATTGCCAACATCACGGGCGGCATCAGCGCTTGGTCGGCCCAACTTGATCCCACTGTGCCCCGTTACTGAGTCCAGCCAATCATGAAAAAACATCTGCTCACCTCCCTGGCGATGGCATCAATTGCCGCACTGGCCCTGCCGGTCCGGGCCCAGAGCCTGGCTGACTTGTACGATGCCGCACGCCAATACGATGCCGCCTATCAGTCAGCCAAGGCCTTGTTTGACTCAAATTATTTCAAGGCAGAACAAGCCAGAGCCGGTTTGTTACCAACGGTCAGTCTGAGTGCAAATGCCAGTCAGTCGCAAAGTAACAATAGCACGCGCTCACCACAAGATTCAAGCTATGGAACCCAAAATGCGACTGTCAGCGCATCTCATCCTCTCTATCGTCCTGCCAATCAGGCCGCCTATGAACAAGGCAAGAAACAGCTTGACCTGGCCCAGGCCCAGCTTTTGACAGCCGAGCAGGATCTAATCGTCCGTACCAGCCAAGCCTATTTTGATGTCCTGGGTGCCCAGGACACTTTGACCTTTGTTCTAGCACAAAAGTCGGCTGTTTCCGAACAGCTCGCCTCTGCCAAACGCAATTTTGAAGTTGGTACTGCCACCATCACCGACACCCGCGAAGCTCAGGCCAGGTTTGATCTGGTGGCGGCGCAGGAAATTGCTGCTGAAAATGATTTGCGCGTCAAAAAACTGGCGCTCGATCAACTGGTGGGCAAAAACGGAACCACTCCGAAACCCCTGGCTGCCACTGAGTTGCCCAATTTGCAACCCTCCGATGTCAATGCCTGGGTTGAACAAGGAAGGGACACTCACCCCACCATCAAACAGGCACAGGCAAACCTCGATGTGGCAAAACTGGAAACTCAGAAAGCCGAGGCAGGGCATAAACCGACCTTGGATCTGACTGCCAGCTATTACATGAACCGAAACCTCAACGGTTCAGACCTGAACACTACTGATTCCACCCTCAATCGAACCAGTGTGGGGCTGGCATTCAACCTGCCCCTATTTGCGGGATATGCGACCCAGAATCGAATTCGCGAAACCTTGTTGCTCGAAGAAAAAGCGCGCTCAGATCTTGAGGCAGCTCAACGCAATATTTCACAGGCCACCCGCGCTGCCTATTTTGGTGTGCTCTCCGGTCTGGGGCAGGTCAAGGCGCTACAAGCGGCAGAAACCTCAAGCCAGAGCGCGCTGGATGCCAACAAACTGGGCTACCAAGTCGGTGTGCGCATCAACATCGATGTGTTGAACTCACAAAGCCAGCTCTATCAAACCAAGCGTGACCTGGCCAAGGCGCGCTACGATGTGCTGGTGGGCGGCCTCAAGCTGCGTCAGGCCAACGGCTCCCTCAAAGCCGAAGATCTGAAGTCAGTCAACGCTCTGTTGGCCAAGTAAGCAAACTGGCTATGGCTTTTGCGGTGCGGTCGGCCGCACCACGATGTGCCTGGGCAAAGCGGCCAGCAGCCAGGGCCATGGCATCGCAACGGGATCTGTCGGCCAGTAAATCAAGCCCATTGGTCAAGGCCAGTTGCATCGACTCGTATCGGCTGGCAGCACCAGCCATCAGGGCAAGTTCGGCAACCTCGCTGAAATTGAAGGTGTGCGGCCCCATCAGGATCGGACACTCACAGGCTGCCGCTTCGATCAGATTCTGCCCGCCCAGGGGGGCAAAACTGCCGCCCAGCAAGGCTGCATGGCTCAAGCCGTAATAGGTGGCCATTTCACCCAGCGTATCGCCCAGCCAGATATCTGCCGCTTGTGGACCCTCTGTTGCCCAAGCGCTGCGTCGTGACAAGGTCAAACCCATAGCCCGCACAGTTTCGGCCACCTCATCGAAGCGCTGAGGGTGGCGTGGCACGATCAGAAACTGCACCGACTGCGCCCTGCTCCAGCTTGCGCGCAGACACTGCAGGAATTCAGCCTCTTCACCCTCACGCGAGCTGGCAAACATCAGCACCGGCCTGGACAGTGAAGCACGCCAAGAACGCCCCTGGACCAGTTGGGCTGAATCGATCTGGGCGTCAAACTTGAGGTTGCCAAACACGCCCTGCACAGGCGCGCCCAGTGTAAGCAGCCGCTGCGCATCGTCGGGGTTCTGCGCCCAAACAGCACGCAGGCTGCGGTAGGCGGGTCTTGCCAGAAATCCTAGCCACAATGCCTGCTTCAAGGATTTTTCGCTCAACCTTGCGTTGGCCAGCAGTAGTGGCACCCCAACCCGAGCACAAACAGCCGCCAGGTTCGGCCATACCTCGGTTTCCAGCAAAATTCCGATGCAAGGCCTGAAATGGGCCAGGAAACGTGACACGGCCTCTGGGGTATCCCAAGGCTGCCAAACCTGTGCCTCGCCGGTCAACACCAGTCGCACCCCCTCGGCTCGGCCGGTTGCAGTCCCGTGCGTCAGCACCAGGCGCATACCGGGCAGAAGCAGGCGCAGGCGCGACAGCAACTCGGCAGCCGCACGTGTTTCCCCCAGGGACACGGCGTGCAACCAGACGGTCTTGCCATCAGCGGGCCAGGGCGCCTGGCTGTAATGACCGAAGCGCTCCTCGACTGCCTGCAGGTAGCCAGGCTCCTTTTCACCACGGCCTGCCAATTTGCGCCGCAACAAGGGTTGCAGACAACGCATCAATAAGGAGTAAAGGCCAAGGATCACGATTTGACGACTTCCAGCCAGGTCTGCCAGACCAACTCAACACTTGGCGTCGGTCTTGCAAACACGCAGCGCTGATGCACACGTCCTTGCGGACCTGTGCGCCACGCTGTGTCGATGTTGTAAATCTGGACATGGGGCAGGTCAAGTGCAACAGCGATATGGCTCAGACCGCTGTCCACGCCGATCACACCAGCACAGGCGGCCATGGCATCGGCCAAATCATCCAGCGCTAAACGCGGCCAGGACCGGGCATTGGGCAAAGCCGCTCCCAAGTCACGACTGCGGCTCTCTTCATCGTCGTTGCCATGCGGCAAAACAACATCGAACCCCGCCGCATCCAGCCGCCGGGCCAGTTCAACCCAGTGGGTTTTGGGCCATAGCTTGTCTGCCCGCGAGCTTCCATGCACCAGTGCCACACAAGGTCGCTGCCTGAAGCCTGGCGCATTGGCTGCGGCTTTCAGGCCATAGGATTCTTCCTTCGCCAGTTCGTAATCAAGCGCCAGAGCACAAAGCTCTCGTCCACGTTGCACCGCATGCACATGGGGAGTGATCGCAATGGCCACATCCGCCACCCATCTCGTGGGGGCCTCATAGCCAGAGCCTTCGGTGCGCTGGGCCAGGGCATAACGTTTACCGCCAGGGGCCAACCGGCTCAGCCAGGCCACCAGCGCAGATTTGCTCAGGCCTTGCAAATCAATGACGGCATCGTAGGCCTCATCCTGCAGCTGATTTTTAAAAATCCGCCATTGTGTGCGGGTCGCGGCTGCCCAGGGTGATTGGCGCCATCCCCGCAGGTCGCATTCGATCACACGGTCTAGCCCTTCGCAGCGACGCAACAAGGGGGCAAAACTGCGTTCGACCACCCAGTCGATCCGGGCAGCAGGCAAGGCGCGTCGAATATCCTGTACCGCTGGCATGGAATGCACCACGTCTCCCAGGGAGGACAACTTGACCAGCAGGACTCTCAAATAAGACCTTCAGTGCGACGCCTGCTCGAAGGACGCTTCAGGCTTGACCGATCGCAGCAGGGTCAGCATTTCGCCCTCGATGCGGTGCAGGGCACCAGCGGTATGCCCCTCAAAACGCAACACCAGCACCGGTGTGGTGTTGGAGGCGCGAATCAGCCCAAATCCATCGGGCCAATCCACACGCAGGCCGTCGATGGTGTTGACCTGTGCCGGCGCAGCAAAAGAGGCTCTGCGCTGCAGCTCAGCCACCAGCCGGTGTGGCTCCCCTTCAGCACACCTGACATTGAGCTCCGGGGTGGAGAAGCTGGTGGGCAAGGCATGCAAGGCAGCACTGGCATTGGCTGCGTGACTGAGAATTTCCAGCAACCGGGCAGCGGCATATGTGCCGTCGTCAAAACCATACCAACGTTCTTTGAAAAAGATATGTCCACTCATTTCCCCACCCAGGGGCGAGTCGATCTCCTTCATTTTTGCCTTGATCAGGGAGTGGCCGGTTTTATACATCAGGGCATGTCCGCCCGCCGCCTCAATGGCGGGTGCCAGTCGCTGCGAACACTTCACATCAAAGACGATCGTGCCCCCAGGCACCCGACTCAGAACATCCTGTGCAAACAGCATGATCTGGCGGTCAGGAAAAATGTTCTGGCCATCCGGCGTGACCACGCCAAGGCGGTCACCATCACCATCAAAGGCAAGCCCAAGCTCGGCCTCTGAAGCCTGCAGGGCCGCCATCAGGTCGCGCAGATTTTCCGGCTTGCTGGGGTCAGGGTGATGATTGGGGAAATGGCCATCCACCTCGCTGAAGAGCTCGGTCACCTCGCAACCCAACTCGCGCAAGATGGCTGGGGCAGAGGCACCCGCCACGCCGTTGCCAGAGTCCACCACAATCTTCATGGGGCGCGCCAATTGGATACCCTCTGCAATGCGTTGCCGGTAGTGCGGGTAGACATTGGCAGACCGGATAGTTCCCCCACTACGCAATTCCCAGCTCTCGGCTTGCATGGTATTTCGCAGGGATTGAATTTCCTCACCATAGATGGCGCGGCCTGCAAGCACCATCTTGAAGCCGTTGTAATCGGCCGGATTGTGGCTTCCAGTGACTTGAATGCCACTGGAACACAAGGTATGGGCGGCGAAATACAGCATGGGCGTGGTGACCATACCGATATCGATCACATCAAGACCAGTTGCTGCCAGCCCCCGGATCAGGGCAGCGCTGAGCGCCGGCCCGCTCAGTCGACCGTCGCGCCCCACAGCCACAACCGTTTCACCCGCCTGCAGAGCGGCCGTACCAAAGGCGCGCCCCAGGCTCTCAGCGACTGTCTCGTTCAGGGTGCTGGGGACAATGCCACGTATGTCGTAAGCCTTGAAGATGGAGGGATCAACTTGCATGGTATTGAAGGGTTTGCACCTAGCCTTTGTGGCCAGATTGTAGGTCGAGCGCAAAGGCCCGCTATCATGGGCTGATTCGATCTGTTATCGCTTGGCCATGCGCTTGAAAAATCACAGTCTGGTGCGGACCCAATGGCGCAGTCCGCTGGGGCGCCTGGATATCGCCAATAGCAACCAGGGTCTGGTCGGAGTCTGGTTTGAGGGAGCGGCACATCGGCCCGACATGAGCATCTGGCCGTTCGTCTGCACCCCTGTGCACCGTCTGGCGATCGAGCAGCTAGATGCCTACTTTGCTGGCAGGATCAATCGATTCAGATTACCGCTGGATTTGAGTCTGGGCACGCCTTTCCAACAATCTGTCTGGCAAGCCCTGCTCGAGCTACCGTATGGACATACCCTCAGTTACAGTGCCCTGAGCCTGCGCCTGGGTCGCCAGGGCGCGGTGCGTGCAGTGGCAAACGCAATTGCACACAATCCGCTCAGCATCATCGTACCCTGCCATCGGGTGATCGGCGCAGATGGGCGCTTGACCGGTTATGCGGCTGGCTTGGAACGCAAAGCTGCTCTTCTTCGCCTGGAAGGGTCACTGCCAAGCCTCAGGCCAAGCGCTTGATCAGACGCCTTCGAGCACCACCCCCGTGAGCCTGGCAGAGTGCTTGCAGATCGTGTGTCATTGCTGCTAATACTCGGATGAACCTTAGAAACCATTGGCTTGGCCATGTAGTTCTCATATCCCGCTGGATCGCTCAGTACAGCAGTGTCGACAACAAGATAGGCTGCCATCTGGTATTCCATCACTCAAGGACGAATCACATCCACCCCCTTGGGTGGCTTGAACAGAAAGGATTCGGCCGGCAGTCGCGGATTGATCTCGATTTTTGAAAAACGCAATACCGAATGCTGACCAAAATTGTCTTCGATGTTCAGGACAGACAATTCTGCGCCTTTGTCGCCAGTTCGAAAACCGACACGGATCGAACGCAATTGACCCTCGCGCGCCCTGGGCGTAGCCAGCAGCCAATGCAGCCCCTCGCTGTCGGGCGCGGCAGTGAGGTTGAAATCGGATTGCAGCGCCTGCAGATTGGGCGCTGCGGCAATCAGTGCCGCCGGAGTGGCACCCAAAGCCTGAGCCTGCGGACGCGCGGTCACTTGCTTGAGATCCACATCGTAAAACCAGAGGGTCTGCCCGTCGGCGACGATGCTTTGTTCGAATGGTTTTTTGTAATCGAAACGAAAGCGATTGGGGCGTACGAATTGAAAGCTGCCACTGGAGGTTTTGTTGCGAGCGGCCTGGCCTTCGCGTGCCGGGCTGGAGACAACCTGGACGAAATCGGCCCGGCCGCTGGCTGCCGACTTTAAAAAGTTCTCCAGGCTTTGCAGACCATCGGCCCAGGTCATAGACGCCTGGCAGATAAGCAGCAGCCCCAAACACCTGGCAATCACAGCTTCTCCGACCTGGCAGGCACCAAAATTTCGCGCTGCCCACTGGTGCTCATGGCACTCACTAAGCCCGCCTTTTCCATGTCCTCCACCAACCGAGCGGCTCGGTTGTAGCCGATCTTCAGATGGCGCTGCACCAGCGAGATGCTTGCCTTGCGGTTTTTCAGCACAATCTCAACGGCCTGGTCGTACATCGGATCTTTCTCGCCGCTGAGGCCGCCTTCGCCCATCGCGCCCTCCTCGCCATCGGGAGTTCCACCATCAAGCACACCCTCCAGGTAATCGGCTTGGCCCTGGCTCTTGAGGTAGTTCACCACACGATGCACTTCATCGTCGCTGACAAACGCCCCGTGCACGCGCACTGGCAAGCCCGTGCCGCTGGCCAGATAAAGCATGTCTCCCATGCCAAGCAGGGCCTCTGCGCCCATCTGGTCGAGGATGGTACGGCTATCGATTTTGCTGCTGACCTGAAATGCAATGCGGGTGGGAATATTGGCTTTGATCAGACCCGTGATCACATCCACGCTGGGGCGCTGGGTGGCCAGAATCAGATGAATGCCGGCAGCGCGTGCCTTTTGTGCCAGCCGGGCGATCAGCTCCTCAATTTTTTTGCCAACCACCATCATCAGATCAGCCAGCTCATCTATAACCACCACGATATGCGGCAGACGGTTGAGCGGCTCCGGGTTGTCAGGAGTCAGACTGAAGGGGTTGGTGATGAATTCACCACGTGACCTGGCGTCTTCGATCTTGCTGTTGTAGCCGGCCAGATTGCGCACACCGAGCCTGCTCATCAATTTGTAGCGGCGTTCCATCTCAGCCACGCACCAGTTCAGTCCATTGGCCGCCTGCTTCATATCGGTCACCACCGGCGCCAACAAATGCGGTATTCCCTCGTAGACCGACATTTCCAGCATCTTAGGATCAATCATCAACAGGCGAACATCGCGCGCCTCAGCTTTGTAGAGTAGCGACAGAATCATGGCATTGATGCCGACCGATTTGCCCGATCCTGTCGTACCCGCGACCAAAACATGAGGCATCTTCGCAAGATCGACAAGCACCGGATTGCCCACGATATCCTTGCCCAAGCCAAGGGTCAGCAGGGATTTTGCCTCGTTGTAGACCTGCGACCCGAGAATTTCTGACAACCTGATCGATTGCCGCTTGGCGTTGGGCAGTTCCAGGGCCATGTAGTTCTTTCCAGGAATGGTCTCGACCACCCGGATTGAGACTAGACTGAGGGAGCGGGCCAGGTCTTTGGCCAGATTGACAATTTGAGCGCCCTTGACACCAGTGGCTGGTTCAATTTCGTAGCGGGTGATCACCGGGCCCGGTTGCGCCAATACAACGCGGACCTCGACACCAAAATCTCTCAGCTTTTTCTCAATCAGCCGGCTGGTCATCTCCAAGGTGTCGGCGGATACACCTTCCGAACGCGCCTGGGAACCATCCAACAGATCAACCTGAGGCAACTTGGAGTCAGGAAGATCGCTAAACAACGGCTTTTGTCGCTCTTTGGCGATGCGTTCGCTTTGAGGTACCTCTAACAGAACTGGCTCAATCTGAACCGGCATTGGATGATGTTCAATGATTTCTTCGCGCTGCTCATGAACCACTTCCTCACGCTCGCGTGCGGCCTGCTGACCCAAGGCCAGGTCTTCAGCGATTTCCCGCCGTTCACGGCGCGAGACCAGCAGTCCATCGATTGCAGCGCCGATTCTTTCGGCCAGCTGGCTCCAGGAAAAGCCAAATACCAAGGCAATCCCAAGCAGCAACAAGCCAATGCCAAGCAAGGTCGACCCGGAAAAGCCAAGCCATCGCGCACCCAACTCTCCCAGCCATGTGCCAAGAGCACCCCCACTGGATCCAGGCAATTGGGTATCCAGGCGGTGGAAGCGAGACCATTCAATCACGCTGCTGGCGACCAGCAATATGCACAGGCCCAGCCAGAAACCGCCGCGGCTTCTGGCAAAACGGCTTATCCAGGGAGCAGTATTCTGAGCGGCATGCTCATTTTCAAGAGCCGGACCTTGCAACCAAGCAATCAGGCCCGACAGCCAAGCACGTAACCCCGCGGCCCAGCACCACCAAACCGAAAAACCCAGCAAAAAATAGCTGATATCAGCAACCCAGGCCCCCAAGCGCCCGCCCTGGTTGAGAATTGAAGAATTCTCGCCCGAAGTCGACCAGGCCGGGTCCATCGGCGAATAACTGCTCAAGGCCAGCACCCAAAAACCCAGCACAAACAGTCCGATCATCAGGGCAGCCTCAGTGGCAAACCGGCCCCAGCCGGATCGAACAGCCATGCCCACCTTGGGCTGTGGGTCTTTCAGGGTATTGAGCGAATAGGTCATCGGCAAAAAAACACTTTCTTCGAATTGTTCAACCGGCACCAAAGGATCAGAATTTTGCCGGGTTTGGCAACAAGAAATC
Source organism: Burkholderiaceae bacterium (assembly GCA_964228805.1). Classification (GTDB taxonomy): domain Bacteria; phylum Pseudomonadota; class Gammaproteobacteria; order Burkholderiales; family Burkholderiaceae_C; genus Hylemonella. The sequence continues at coordinate 667 of CAXRBE010000074.1, read as the reverse complement.
ATTCATACAATGTCACCCTGTCGCAACCGATGCTATCTGGTTCGGGAGTCGACTTCAAATGCTCACCCAGCTGCTCGGAATCCAAACGCCATTCTGAGTGAATTTCCCAGAGGTATTTTTAAGAATGTCCAAAATCAAGCATGCCAAGGTCCTCATTCTAGGCTCCGGCCCTGCCGGCTACACCGCGGCCGTCTACGCCGCACGCGCCAATCTGAATCCCGTTCTGATTACTGGCATCGCACAAGGCGGCCAGTTGATGACCACCACCGATGTGGACAACTGGCCAGCTGATGCTGAAGGAGTCCAGGGTCCGGATTTGATGCAGCGTTTTCAGGCGCATGCCGAACGCTTCAAGGCCGAGCTCGTGTTTGACCATATCAACCGGGTCGATCTCAGCCAGCGTCCGTTCACCCTGACTGGCGATAGCGGTTGCTACAGCTGTGACGCACTGATCAGTGCCACCGGCGCATCCGCCAAATATTTAGGCCTGCCCTCAGAGGAGGCCTTCATGGGTCGGGGGGTCTCAGGCTGTGCCACCTGCGACGGCTTTTTCTATCGGGAACAGGTCTGCTGCGTAGTCGGCGGTGGCAATACCGCAGTCGAGGAAGCGCTCTACCTCTCCAACATCGCCAGCAAGGTCTACCTCATCCATCGACGGGACAAATTC
>CAXRBE010000073.1:0-9573 GCA_964228805.1 Burkholderiaceae bacterium | reverse complement strand
CCAAACCGGCAGGTACCGCCGCTTCAATGCGCTGCTTGTAGGACAGGGCCTGCGCAGCGGTGGTGACGGGCGGCTTGAGGTTGGGCATGATGATCGCGCGACCAAACTGGCGCGCGGTATGTGGCACCACGGTGGTAAGCGCAGCGCCATCACGCACATGCAGATGCCAGTCGTCGGGGCGTGTGAGGGTGATTTCTTGAGTCATGACAGTATTGTCTCTGAGTCTTTTTTGCCGGCGTCACCTGCCTCCTGGCCACGCTGTTGCAACAGCCACATGCGGGCATAGGCACCCCCGGCGGCCAGCAACTCGGCATGGCACCCACGCTCGACAATGCGGCCCTGCTGCAGCACCAGAATCTGGTGCGCGTTGACCACGGTGGACAGGCGGTGTGCGATCACTAGGGTGGTCTTGCCGTGAGCGGCACTCTCGAGCTCGGCCTGAATAGCGCGTTCATTGGCTGAATCGAGGGCCGAGGTAGCCTCATCAAAGATCAGAATCGGCGGATTTTTCAGCAAGGTGCGGGCAATCGCCACCCGCTGCTTCTCACCCCCCGACAGCTTGAGGCCGCGCTCGCCCACCATGGTGTCGTAGCCCTGGGGCGTGGCCACAATGAAATCGTGGATATGGGCAGCGCGGGCGGCCGCCTCCACCTCCTTGCGGCTGGCGCCCGGGCGGCCATAGGCGATGTTGTATTCCACCGTGTCGTTGAACAGCACGGTGTCCTGCGGCACGATACCGATCGCGCGGCGCACCGAGTCCTGGGTGACTTGCCGGATATCTTGGTCAGCGATCAAAACCTGCCCCTCCTGAACATCGTAGAAGCGATAGAGCAGTCGCGCCAGGGTCGATTTGCCCGAGCCCGATGGCCCCACCACCGCGACCGTCTTGCCAGCAGGTATCTCGAAGCTCACATCGTGCAGGATCGGCCGCGCGGGGTCGTAGGCAAAGTTCACCTGCGCAAAGCGCACTGACACCTGATGGCCCTGCGCGTCCAGATCCAGTTCGGGCGCACCCGGGGCATCGGCCACTTCGCAGGGCCGATCAAGCAGCCTGAACATTTTGTCCAGGTCGGTCAGGCTCTGCTTGATTTCGCGGTAGAGCACGCCCAGGAAATTGAGCGGGATATAGAGCTGGATCATGAAGGCGTTGATCATGACCAAGTCGCCCAGGGTCATGCGCCCATCAATCACCCCCTGGGTGGCGCGCCACAACATCGCCACCAGGGCACAGGCGATGATCAGCTGTTGCCCAGTGTTGAGCAGGCTGAGCGAGGCCTGGCTGCGGATGGCGGCACGGCGGTAACCCTCCAGGTTTTCGTCATAGCGCCGGGCCTCGAACGCCTCGTTGTTGAAGTACTTGACAGTTTCATAGTTGAGCAGTGAATCGATGGCGCGGCTGTGCGCCACGGTATCGAGCTCATTCATGCGACGGCGCAGCTGGGTGCGCCACTCGGTGATGCTGACGGTGAAGGTGATATAGGCGGCCAGCGCGCCGATGGTGATCCAGGCAAACCACAGGTCGAACTTGAGTGCCAACAAGGTCAGCACCATGCTCACCTCCACCAGGGTGGGCAGGATGCTGTAAATCGAATACGAAATCAGCGAATTGATGGCCCGGGTGCCGCGTTCGATGTCGCGAGTCATGCCGCCAGTCTGGCGTTCCAGGTGAAAGCGCAGGCTCAGGGCATGCAGATGGCGAAACACCTGCAGCGTAATGCTGCGCACCGCCCCCTCGGTGGCCTTGGCAAACACCAACTCACGCAGCTCGGTAAAAAACGAGGTCAGAAAACGCAGAGCGCCATAGGCCAGCAACAACGAGGCGGGCACCAGCCACAGGGCAGCCGGGTCGCTCGGCCGAGTGCCCATCTGGTCAACCAGCTCTTTGAGCAGCAAGGGCACGCCCACATTGGAGAGCTTGGCGCCAACCATGAAGGTCAGCGCCAACATCACACGCCACTTGTATTCCCACAGATAGGGCAGCAATCGCCTGAGGGTGGGCCAGTCAGATCGGGGCGCAGGCGCCTGCCCAACAGCTGCAGCCGCAGGAAGGGCGTGGGAGGGATGACTGCGCATAGGGGACAATCGGGAGAATTTGCCAGCCAGGATTGTCACCCATGTCCACTGCCATCTCCGCACCGCCTGCCGCGATCTCGCCACCCTCAGACGAAGAGCTGGTGCTCAAGGTCATCCCTATGCCGGCTGACTGCAATGCCAATGGCGACATCTTTGGCGGTTGGGTCATGGCCCAGGTGGACCTGGCCGGCTCAGTGATTCCGGCGCGTTATGCTGGTGGCCGCATCGCCACAGTGGCGGTCAATGAATTCATCTTCAAGCAGCCGGTGCGGGTGGGCGACATTCTTTCCTTCTACTCCAAGCTGACCCGGGTGGGACGCACCTCGATGACTGTCAAGGTGGAAGTCTTTGCTGAGCGCTTTCGCGCTCAGGGCCAGTTTGTGAAGGTCACTGAAGCCAACCTCACCTATGTGGCGATCGATGAGCAGGGTCAGCCACGCGAGGTGCCGCACCGCCCCTAGACTTGGCCGATCAGGAAACGATATAGGCTGCCGCTCCGGTGGACAGCAGCTTACCGTCAGCGCCCAGAAACTCCATCCGGGTTGAGGCCACCCGCGAGCCCAGGCGCATCACCTCGGCACGCAACTCAAAGGCATCGCCAATGCCTGGACGAAGGTAATCAACTCGCAAATCGATGGTGCCCAGCTTGGCAAATCGATGCAGTCGCTGCAGGGGCGACTCATCCATATGGCGAGCGCCAATGGCTGCCATGACGGCCAGCCCGCCCATGGTGTCCAGGCCAGCGCTGATCACGCCACCATGAATGCGGTGCTGGCCAAAGTGGCCCACCAGCTCCGGCCGCATGGCCAGGGTGGCGCTCACCCGCTCGGGCCCCAGACTAACAATCTTCAGTCCCAGCACCGAGTTGAACACCACCTTGCGCTCAAACAGGTCGCGCAGGCCATCGACAAATTCGGGCTCAAAACCGCTGGCAGGAAAAGGCGTCGTGTGTCTCATAGCTTGCTGAAATCGGGCTTGCGTTTTTCTGAAAAAGCGGTGAGAGCCTCACGCGCGGCCGGCTCTTTCAGCATGCGGCTGAAGATGGCCGCTTCCTCGGCGATGCGTTCGGCTTGGAGGGGAGCATCGGTCTTTTTCATCAGGCGCTTGGTTTCCATCAATGAAGACAGCGGCTTGGCCGCCAGTTTTTTTGCCTGCTGCGCAGCCAGGGCATTGGCCTCGGAGGGTGGCACGATGCGATTGACCAATCCAATCTCAAGCGCCGTCTCGGCGATGAAGGGCTCGCCCAGCAGCAGGGCCTCCGCCGCGCGGTGATAGCCAAACAGGCGAGGCGCCAGCAGGGTGGAGGCAAATTCAGGACAAATGCCCAGGTTGACAAAGGGCATGGCAAAGGCGGCGTTATCGCCCGCATAGACCAGGTCGCAATGAAAGAGCAATGTAGTGCCGATGCCGACCGCCGGACCGCATACTGCCGCCACCACTGGCTTGGGGAAGTCTGCCACCAGCCGCATGAAACGAAACACCGGGGTGTCTTGACCGGCAGGAGGGTTACGCAAAAAATCACCCAGGTCGTTGCCGGCAGAAAACACCGTCTCATGCCCCTGAAACACCAGCACCCGCGCAGTCGGATCGGCAGCCGCCTGCCCCACCGCGTCGGCCATGGCTGCATACATGGCGGAGGTGATCGAGTTTTTCTTATCCAGCCGGTTGAAGGTGATGGTGCAAACTCCCGCTTCTTGGTGGACCAGGATGTCGGACATGGCGCTTACTCCTTGTAATAGACCAGCTGGTGCGAGGTGCAAAGCAGTCTGCCCGCCTCGCTCCACAACTGGGCCGAGTGGTCAAAAAAGCCGTGGCGAAACTCCTGCGCCTGAGCCTGACCGAGCACCCAGCCGGTGTCGGCCTCGCCCAGCTCCTGAGCACTGGCATGAAAATAGGTGGTGATGGACACTGTGCCGGCTGGCACCTTCGTGGCGCGCCGTAGCCAGACCCTTGGGAAGAATGCGTCGGACAGGGCGGCCAGAGAGCAAAAGTCAAGAGGACGTACTGGCGCATCGCGCATCCACAGCTGCGTCAGACTGCTGTCGCCGCCACCGTGCCATTCGCGCGGTATAGCGCCGGTGATCGGACGCAGTTCGTAGTTCTTGAACCAGGCAATGGCGCGGTCCAGATTCACTGCCGGCACCTCGGACGGGCCCGGCACCTGCGGCATGGGGCTATCCGACATGCGCCAGGTCTCGCGCCGCAGCGCGGTGATCACCGTGGCGGTGTTGGTGATGAGCGCCTGGCCCTGGGCATTGTCTTGCAGGATGCCGGCTGTCCAGTGCTGAGTGGTCCGGTTGGTGCGCACTGGCATCACCTGCACCTCAAATGGTCCCGCGCCCAACGCGCCGGCATAGTTGACCGTGAGCGACATGGGTTCGCCCAGCAAGTCCGGGTGCATCAGCACCGCACGCAGCACCGTAGCGGCAGTGGTGCCCCCGAAAGGCCCCACCATATTCCAGTAGTCCGGGCTGCTCATCCCGGCATAACGGCCCGGACCCAGCGCTTCAAGCGCCAGGGCTCGGTCAAGCGGATGTTGCTTCATGGAGCCGTAGTGTGCCCCAGACCTTGCTGACAGCGCCACGACTGCAGGCCTGGCCTTAGCTCAAGGCAAGGCCAGCCGCAAATCAGCGCTTGAAGGGCACCACCCGCTGGCGTTGTTCGCCCAGCCCCTCGATGCCCAGGGTCACCACATCCCCTTTCTTGAGAAACTTGGGCGGCTTGAAGCCCAACCCGACTCCAGGCGGGGTGCCAGTGGTAATGACATCACCTGGCATCAGAGTCATGAATTCACTCACATGGCTGACGATCTTGGCCACGCTGAAAATCATGGTCTTGGTGTTGCCGGTCTGCATACGCACCCCGTTCACATCCAGCCACATGGCCAGCTTCTGCGGGTTGGTGATTTCATCACGTGTCACCAGCCAGGGGCCGATCGGGCCAAAGGTATCGCAACCCTTGCCCTTGTCCCATTGCGAACTACGCTCGATTTGAAACTCGCGCTCGCTCACATCGTTGATGGTGCAATAGCCAGCCACATGGTTGAGCGCTTCTTTCTGGCTCACATAGCGTGCCCTTTTACCGATCACCACACCCAGCTCCACTTCCCAGTCGGTCTTGACCGAGCCCCTGGGCAGCATGATGTCGTCATCCGGCCCCTGAATGCAATTGATGGTCTTGACAAACACCACCGGCTCTTTCGGGATAGGCAGGCCAGACTCGGCCGCATGGTCGGCGTAATTCAGGCCGATGGCAATGAACTTGCCGATATTGGCCACCGGGCATCCCATTCGGGGCTTGCCCCGCACAAGGGGTAACTTATCGGTCTTGAGGCGGGCCAGCTTGGCCAGGGCCGCATCACTGAGTTGGTCCGCGCCAATGTCAGCCACCACGCTCGACAAGTCACGCAGCTTGCCCTGGGCATCCATGACCCCAGGTTTTTCCTTGCCGGGGTTGCCATAACGAACGAGTTTCATAGAGGGATCTCCTTAGGTTGATTGGGAACGAGGCAGGACCACTGGGTGTGCCGGTGGCCTGCCCTGCAGGGTTTCAATAAGTGGCGCGGCCGCCCGAGAGGTCAAATGTGGCACCTGTGCTAAACGAGCATTCCTCGGTGCACAGCCAGGCGACCATGGCAGCGATTTCGTTTACCTCGCCAAAGCGGCCGAGCGGGATCTTGGAGAGCATGAACTGGATATGTTCGGTCGTCATCTGGTCGAACATGCCAGTCTTCACAGCTGCTGGGGTAACGCAGTTGACACGGATGCCGGTGTTGGCCAATTCCTTGCCCAGCGACTTGGTCAGTGCGATCACCGCCGCCTTGCTGGCGCTGTAGGCGCTGGCGTTGGGGTTGCCCTCTTTGCCGGCCACCGAGGCCATGTTGACAATGCGGCCGTAGTTGCGCGCCTGCATCAAGGGCACCACCTCACGGCAGCAGAGAAACAGGCCATTGAGGTTGACCTGCATTACCTGCTGCCAAGCATCGACCGGATAGTCCCATAGTTTGGTGTTGGGGCCGGTGATGCCGGCGGAGTTGACCAGCACATCGATCGCACCATGCTGTTGTGCCGTCTGTTTGGCCGCCGAGGCAACACTGGCATGATCGGTCACATTGACCAGGACGCTATCGGCCTTATTGCCCAGTTCGCGCACCGAGGCGGCCAGAGCCTCGGCTTGAACATCCCACAAAGTGACCGTGCCGCCACTGGCGATCAGTCGGCGTGCAATGCCCAGACCAATACCGGCCGCACCGCCAGTGATCACCGCATGGCGGCCTTGAAGGTCAAGCTGATTCATCTTCTGGTTTCCTCGTAAAAAAATGCTGTGCCGCCAAGGCACATGATGTCGTTAGAGCATCAGTGCCAGACTGTTATCCAGATGCTCCGAGGGGGGTCGGCGAAAGCCTGAACGGGCAAAGCGTTGCAGGCGGCCCATGGCAAAAGCGGTCAGCGCGGCTGCGCGTACCTGGGCATTGACGGTGGGAGTCGCAGAGGCCTCGTCGCGCAGGCATTGTCGTAATGAGGCCTCAATCTTGTCGAAAAACTGGTTCATGCGCTGTTGCAGGCGCTCGTTCTCGAACACCAGCGCATCACCCACCATCACCCGCGTCATGCCGGGGTTCTTTTCAGCAAACTGCACCAGCATCTTCACCACCTTGGCCGCCTGCGAGGCGCCGGAGGGCTCACGCTCGATGATCTGGTTGACCAGGGAGAAAACAGACTGCTCGATAAATTCGATCAGGCCTTCGAACATCTGCGCCTTGCTGGCGAAGTGCCGGTACAGCGCAGCCTCGCTCACCGCGAGCTTGGCGGCCAGCGCAGCCGTGGTGACACGCTCGGCCCCGGGTTGCTCCAACATGGCCGCCAGGGTCTGGAGAATCTGGATGCGGCGCTCGCCCGGCTTGGGTCGCTTGCGCACCGCTGTGCTTGCCCCGCCATCGGCGGAAGAGTTGCTGGGTTGGGGCGTTGCGTCAGACATGGTCAGTGCAATGAATGGACTTCATTCTCGCACAGGGCAGGGCAAGGGTTTTCCATAGGAAGCCATGCATGCTGAGGTGGGGGATCCAGGTAGGCCAGGGGTCTCAGTGCGAACGAATCATGGTGCCAAAAGCCTGCTCAGACAGAATTTCCAGCAGCAGGGCATGTGGCACCCGCCCATCGATGATGTGCACTGCATTCACCCCGCTCTTGGCCGCGTCCAGCGCGCCAGCGATCTTGGGCAACATGCCGCCGCTGATGGTGCCATCGGCTACCAGCTCATCAATGCGTTTCATGCTCAACTCGGGCAGGAGTTGGCCCTGTTTGTCCAGCACGCCCGGAATGTTGGTGAGCATCAGCAGCTTTTCAGCCTGCAGCACCGTGGCCAACTTGGCTGCCACCACATCGGCGTTGATGTTGTAGCTCTCGTTGTGTTCGCCAAAACCGATCGGGCTGACCACCGGAATGAACTGGTCGTCCTGCAGGGCCTTGACCACCGCCGGGTCGATGCCCACGATATCGCCCACCTGGCCCACATCGTGTTCCTTGCTCGGGTCCTGCTGATCGACCATGCGCAGCTTGCGCGCATGGATCAGGCCGCCATCGCGCCCAGTCAGGCCCACCGCCTTGCCCCCCGCCTGGTTGATCAGGCCCACAATGTCCTGCTGCACCTCGCCGGCCAGCACCCATTCGACCACTTCCATGGTCTCGGCATCGGTCACCCGCATGCCCTGGATGAACTCACCCTTCTTGCCCAGGCGCTTGAGTGCCGCCTCAATTTGCGGCCCACCGCCATGCACCACCACCGGATTCATGCCGACCAGCTTGAGCAGCACCACATCTTCAGCAAAGTCGGCCTGCAGGGCCGGGTCGGTCATGGCGTTGCCGCCATACTTGATGACCATGGTCTTGCCATGGAACTTGCGGATGTAGGGGAGCGCCTGGGCCAGGATTTCGGCCTTGTCACGCGGGGCAATGTGGGTGGTATCGGTCATGATGCACAAATCCGGAATGCAGTGGCCGGATTGTGCCGCATCGACAGCGAGGCAAGGGCGGTGTTCGCCCCAGCCAGTACGGTGAAAGACGCCGCGTTACTTACGCAGCGAGGGTTACGCAGCGATCGCGAACTCTTCCTTGTTGCGACCTTGCGCCACCAGCGCTGCCAGCCACTTGGGCATCAAACCACGACCGCTCCAGGTTTCGCCGTTGGGGCCGCGGTATTTGGCTGCCACCACCGAGCCGGCGGTGGGGTTACGCTTCTTGGCTGCAGCCTTTTTCTTGCCTGCTGCCTTGGGGCGGCCCTTGCCGGCGCGCTTCTTGCCGCCAGCCTGCTGCAAATCCTTGACCGTGATACCAAAGGCCTGCATTTTGGCCAGAATATCCTGAACCGTGCTGTCAAACTCTTTCAGCTTGATCTCGGACGCCTGCTTTTGCAGTTTCTCGATTTGGCCTTGAATATCGATCAGATTACCCATGTTGTTTTTTCCTGTGTTGAAAATAAATGGATTGGTTTATTGAAATAAACCCGGGGGCTGATGATAATACACTTTCACCAATCTGCAAGGGTTGATTTGAGTATCTCGGCATTTTTATCGATTAATTTACCAAATAATAGAAAAGCCATCCCGAATAAGGCTCAGCCACGGCCATAGGTATCCTCATAGCGCACGATATCGTCTTCACCCAGATATCCACCCGACTGCACCTCAATTATCTCCAGCGGCACCTTGCCGGGATTGGCCAGACGGTGGGTTTGGCCGATGGGAATATAAGTGCTCTGGTTTTCGCTCAGCATCATCACCTGGTCGCCATTGGTCACCTCCGCCGTGCCACTGACCACCACCCAGTGCTCGGCGCGGTGGTGGTGCATTTGCAGCGAAAGGGAAGCGCCAGGCTTGACCGTGATGTGCTTGACCTGATGCCGTGGCCCCATGTCGATACTGTCGTACCAGCCCCACGGACGCGCCACCCGGCGGTGCTGCACCGCCTCGGAGGCGTCCAAAGACTCCAGCTTGGCCACCACCTCCTTCACCGCCTCGGCATGCGCCGCACTGGCTACCAGTAGTGCATCCGGGGTGTCAATCACCAGCAGATCTTGCGTGCCCAGGGCTACCACCGGGCGCCGACCCGCAGCGTGGATATAGGTGTTGCTCGCCTTCAGATGATGGGCCTGGGAGATATCACCGCCGGCATGGTTGCCCGCCTGGTCTGGCGGGGCCAGGTCGGCCACCGCGTTCCAGCTGCCCACATCGCTCCAGACCCCGGCAAAGGGAAATACGCTGACATTGCTGGCCTGCTCCATCACCGCGTAATCGATGGATTGGCTGCGGCAGGTGGCAAATACTTTTGCATCGGGCCGAATAAACAAGCCATCGCGACCCGACTGTTGCATGGCGTGTCGGCATACCTCCAGAATATCGGCCGCGTGCTTATCCAGTGCGGCTAGCAAATCCTGAGCGCGCATCAGAAAAATACCAGCATTCCACAAATAGCGGCCACTGGCGAGAAACTCCAGCGCCTTGTC
>CAXRBE010000072.1:0-17250 GCA_964228805.1 Burkholderiaceae bacterium | reverse complement strand
AGTACGACTGATCCTCAACTGCACCATCGAGGTGGAAGGACAGTCACGCCCTGCCCTGGTGGCGGAAACCATTGTGCAGATCTTTAACGAATAAAACATGACTACCTCTCCCATGTCGGCGGACGATTTCGTGCCAATACCAGGCCTGAGTGCCGCTCATGCGAAGAGCAACTCTCAGGGCATTGCTTTTCGTGAGGGGGACACGACGCTGACTTGGCAGATGCTGGATGGCCGGATCAGCCAGGTTGCTCGCTCCCTCCTATCGGTCGGAGTCCAGGCTGGCGATCGTGTGGCAATACTGTCGACGCCCTCCTTGGCCTATGTTGAATGTTTCTTCGGCATCATTGCAGCGCGAGCCTGTGTGGTGCCTCTGCCGGTGTCCGCAAGCAGAACCACATTGGAGACCATACTTGCCAACTCTGGGGCCAGGGTGCTTTTTTTGGATGGCCTCAGCAGTGAAGTGGCATCGGATCTGGCTCAGCATCAGCAGCAACAACTCGATTGCAAGGTGATTTGGCTCAATGGTCGGGAAGGCAATCAAGATGCCTATGCCACATGGATTCAAAAAGGCAAGGGTGAGGACAAGCTGCCGCATGCCGAGCCAGAGGATCGCTTTAACATAATTTACAGCTCCGGTACCACCGGTACTCCCAAGGGCATTGTTCATTCGCATGGCATGCGCCAAAGGCAGGCAATGCGGGGCGGATTTGGATTTTCGACCAGCAGCCGATTGTTGCTGTCGACACCTATGTATTCCAATACCACCATCACGCCCTTGCTGGGCTCACTTGTGCATGGCGGTGAGGCCATTCTGATGCGCAAGTTTGATGCTGGCCAGTGGCTGAAAATTGCATCTCAACTGAAGGTGACGCACACCATGCTGGTGCCGGTACAGTACCAGCGCCTGCTTGACCACCCCGACTTTGAGCGCAGCGATCTCTCTTCGTTGCAACTTAGTCAGTCGACCGGCGCGCCCATGTCGGCTGCACTCAAAAGAGAGATTTTGAAGCGCTGGCCGGGCAAGTTCAGGGAAGTCTATGGCTTGACCGAAGGGGGCGTCTCCTGTTTTCTGGATGCGCGCCAGCATCCTGACAAGTTAGGCACAGTGGGGGTTCCGGTGCATGGCACCGAAGTCTTTCTGATTGACGAGGAAGGCCGCAGATTGCCGACCCAGACAGGGGTGGGCAATGGCGTCACCATTCCAAGCCGCGTCACAGGTGAAGTGGTCGGCCGCTCGCCGTTCATGATGACCGAATATTTCAACCAACCCGATGCAAGCGCCGAAATCAGGTGGCTGGATGCCGAGGGCCATGTTTACCACCGCACCGGGGATATCGGCTACTTCGATCAGGATGGCTTTCTGACCCTGCTGGACCGAAAAAAAGATGTCATCATTTCCGGGGGTAACAATATTTATGCGGTCGATCTGGAGACGGTGCTTGTCAAACACCCGGCTGTGCTCGAGGTGGCCGTGATTGGTGTACCAAGCGCCCAATGGGGCGAGACCCCCTTGGCCTTGGTGGTGCTCAAACCAGGCATGAGTATTGATGGTGAGGTTCTTCGGGTATGGGCTAACGCTCAGCTCGGCAAGACGCAACGTATTTCGGCACTGGAACTGCGCAATGAACTGGGTCGCAACGCACTGGGTAAACTCTCGAAGAAGCAGTTGCGTGAGCGGTATTGGGATCAGTCGAGGGCGCCATGAACCAGATTCCTAGAAGAAAGTGCGTGGTGACTGGCTCCTCCAAGGGCATTGGCGCAGCGGCTGCCCTGTGGTTTGCCCAAAATGGCCATGATGTGCTGGTGAACTATGCGCATGATCGTGAGGCCGCGCTGATTGTGGCCGATCAATGTCGTGCTGCGGGCGCGGATGTTCTGCTGGTTCGTGCAGATGTGGCGAATGAGAACGACTGTGCCGCTCTAGCCGACGAGCTACGGAAGCACTGGGGTGTACTTGATACGCTGGTAAATAACGCGGGTACCCTGACCAAGGTGGCTGACATCAAAGATTTGGCCGCTTTGTCTCGGCAAGATTTCATGGCGACCTATGACGTCAATGTGCTGGGCACATTTCAGGTGAGCCGGGCCCTGACCCCCCTGATGAATGGGCGGGATAACGCCAGCATCGTGAATGTCTCGTCGATGGCGGCGGTCTTGGGCACCGGGTCGTCGATTGCATACGCAGCATCGAAAGGTGCGCTCAATACGCTGACCCTGGCGCTGGCGCGGGCTCTGGCGCCAGACATCCGGGTCAATGCGGTTCTGCCTGGTATGGTCAGCAGCAATTGGCTGGATAAATACCTCACGCCCGAACAGGTGCAGGAGCGACGCCTACGCTACACCCAGCGCGCTTTGTTGAAGGAGGGCATAGAACCAGAGGATGTGGCTCATGCCATCGGGTGGTTGGCGCTGAACGCCAGTAAAGTGACCGGCCAATTGATTGAGCTTGACGCCGGTTTTAAATTTGGCTGAGATGGCCGGCTGGCGATCTCAGCCTACAGAAAATGTGCGGGTTTTGCCAGAGCCGTTGACCACCGATTTTGGCGATTATTTCTTGGCAGCTTTTTTGACCTCCTCGATCAGGGGAGCAAATCGTGCCTGCTCTGTCATTACGATTTGAGATAGCGCGTTGCCTGGAATGACGTACACGCCAGTGCGGGCTGTCTCCATGATCTTCTTGTAGGCGGGGTCTGATGCCACATCAGTGATGGCTGCAGCCAGTTTTGAAACCACTGTCTGCGACACGCCTTTGGGAGCGAAAAAGCCGAAATGGGTGGAGACATCGATATCCAAGCCCAGTTCACCCAGCGCAGGCACATTTGGGGTCAATGCAAAACGATCCTTGGCAATGACAGCCAAGGCGTTGATATTGCCTGCGTCAACCTGCGCCATCACATTGCCCGGGGCGCCGACAACCGCGTCAATATGGCCGCCCAGCAAAGATGTCATTGCAGTCGCAATGCCGGTGAATGGCACATGGGTGGCAGATGTGCCCAGGGCGCGAGTGACGGACTCCATGCCCAGGTGGGGGGCTGAGCCGTTGCCGGGGGAGCCGTAATTAAGCTTGCCCGGGTTGGCTTTCATGAACGCAATCAGCTGCTGGATATCTGCGAAGGGAGAGCCCTTTTTCACGGCAATGAAGTAGGGAATTTTGATCAAGTTGACGATGGGCGTGAAGTCTGCAGGGCCAACGCTTGGAGTGGACTGCATATTGGGGGCGATGGTCATGGCGCCGGTGCCGCAGAAAAGCAGGGAATAGCCATCAGCTGGACTATTCTTGATCTTGCCAGCACCAATGGTGCCTCCAGAGCCCACCACAGTATCAATCACCAGGCGAATGCCGTGACGGCTGGCCAGTGCAGCTTGCAGGGGACGAATAAATGTGTCAGCCCCTCCTGCCGCATAGGGAACGACAACCTGAATTGGCCGGGATGGAAAATCGTCCGCCGATGTCAGTTGCCAGCTTGCGGACAGGGCGGCTGCTGTGGTGGCTTTGACGAAGTCTCTTCTTTGCATGAAATTGCTCCTAGAGTGGTTGGCTAATTGACGAAATGCGTTGTGTTGAATCCGAACACCCGTGCAGGGTTGTGACCAAGGACGCAAGCCTGGTCCTCTGGGTTGGGCAGCCAACGTTCGAGGGCTTGCAGCAGCGTGGGATAGTCAACCCGATGACTGGCATGCAAAAAAGGCCAGTCAGAGCCCCAGAGGCAGCGGTCTATGCCAAAAGCCTCAATCAGAGCCTGAGCGTAGGGGTCGGCCTCACGATAAGGGAAAGCGCCAGCAAACCTGAAAGCCGCAGAGAGCTTGATCAGAGAGCGTCCGTCGCGGCCAAAGTCAAGCAGAGCTTGAAAGGCTGGCTGGGTCAGGCCTTGCGCAACATCGGGTCGGCCACAGTGATCAAAAATGAGAGGCAGCCTACAGCTGCGCAAGACAGGTAGGGCTTCAATGAGGGCGCCTTGTTTATAGTGAATTTGAATGAACCAGCCGAGCTCACGCGCCAGACCAAGGGAGCGCTGCGCCTCGGGCACCATCAGTGAAGGGCTTCCTTCAAAGCCCAGGTTGAAGCGCATGCCAACCACGCCCGACTCTTTCAAGGCCAGGAATTCAGACTCCGATGCATCGTGCGCCACCACCGCAACACCCTTAAAGCGTCCATTCGAACCCTTAAGGGTTTCGACCAGGCAGCGGTTATCGGTTCCGTAGCCGCCCAGAGGATTGATCAGCAGTGCATGAGTGAATCCATGTGCATCCAGCACACACTTGAACTGTTCAGCGCTACCAACCTCGTTGTCGAGCACATGAAAACCACTGCTGGCATGAAAAGGGTAACGTTGCAGGTTGTAGATATGCGCATGGGCGTCCACGCGAATCGGGGCAGGCTGCAAAGACATGCTGGATTTAGCCTGTAGTCGGTGTTTCACCACGAAAAAGGGGGGTGATCCGGCGCGATTCATACAGCCAGGCCCCGTCAATTTGCTTGACCAGGACCTCATCCACAACTGCCACCAGGATGGCTGGCTGAGAAGGAAGCACGGGTTGGCCATCAGCAGCCAACAGGCTCAGGATGTACTGGCAGTGAACCCGTTCAGCATTGACGTTGGCAAGGCGAAAATTGTTGACCAGGTGCAGGGACACGCGTGCCCCCCGATCGCGCCGCCGGAGGTAAAAATCTTCGATCGCGTCATGACCTCGGTACTCACGAATTGTTGTGGCGTAGATCCCATCGTCGACATAAAACTTGGCTGCACCAACGCCTCCATTGGAATCAACATCGTGCCAATAGTCGATGGCCAAAGCCTCAAGTCTGGATCGCAATTCCAGGTGTTCTGAATTCATGTCAAATCTCTATGCTGAGTGCCTAACCTTGTGGCGCCTGTCACTCGACCAATATGTTGGGCGAATGAAAAAGGAAGAATCTTCCTGGCGTCAGTCTGGCGGTGCCATCGGCGCTTCTTAGTGTTAGCCATAATGAGAATGTCTGTGGGCAGTATAGGGCGGTACCTGCTGCGATCCCAAGTAAGCTTTCTGGTAATTCCGTTGTGTGAAACAGAATTCCGGTCTTTTTTGGCTACAGCATTGCACAGTACTTCAGTGGAGATAGAAGTCGCAGGGTGTTTGGCACAGTATCCTGTCTCTGGCCTGAACGTCGGGAACCCAATTCTCCAGATCGGCCAACGTCTGGCCGTAGGAAACCTTGTCTTCAAAGGCGGCAAATGGCCAGTCGCTACCCCACATCAGACGTTCAGGTCCGGCATGTTTGAGCAGCATTTGTGCTGCATCGCGGGCCAACTTTGCAGAACCCAGCCTGAAGCCTGAAGATAATTTGACCCAGGTGCGGCCCGTCTCAATTGAACTCAGCAAACGCTGAAAGCCAGGGCAGTTCAAGGTGTGTTCGAGGCTGGGTCGCCCAAAGTGATCCACCACAATCTGCACCCCTGCTGACTCCAGAGCTGGCAGGTAGTTTTGCAGGCGGTGACTGTCATCATGCAGTTGGGCATGCCAGCCCAGTTCTGCCATGTTATGCAGCAGTTGCTGATATTCCGATGAATGCAGATCAGGAGGGTTGGCAACATTTCTCCATTGGAAGCGAACGCCGACTGCTCCAGAGGCGGCCATGGCCTTCATCGATTCCAGAGTCGTGAGTGGAGAGATGATGACGGTGGTGCGCAACCTATGGCTGCGTGCGCAGGCTTCAAGGGCATATTCATTATTCGTGCCGAAAATGCTGGCAGCAGCCAGAATGCCATAGCCAATCCCGTGGCGATCGAGCAAATTTAAAAATTCTTGTGCGCTTGCCTCTTCCTTTGGCCTATGCCAGGCGCCCGCTGCGAGGGGTGTTGCATGAATAAACAAGTGCGCATGTGCGTCTACTCTCTGACTGGCCAAATGGCCTGAATCAGATACTTGTCGGCTCATTGCATCACTTCTGCGGCGATCGGCGCGACGACCGGAGCCCATTTGTCCAGCTCAGAATTGACAAACTTAGACAAGTCTTCAGGCTTACCGCCAATAGGCACCATGGAAAAATTTGAAAGTTGTGCTTTTCCTTCAGCACTAGCCAGAAAGTCATTGGCAAGCTTGTTTAGCTTAAAAACCACGTCTGTCGGCAAACCCTTGGGTCCAACCAGACCAAACCAACCTGTGGCACTGATATTGATGCCGGATTCAATTAGGGTGGGAACATCGGGGAGAAGAGGTGAGCGTTGCTTTCCGAGCACGGCCAGTGCACGAACTTTTCCGGTCGCCACATGGGGCAGATAGGGTGGTAGAAGATCAAAGCTGGTGTTAACTACACCAGATAGAAGGTCTGCCATTGCCGCAGCGCCGCCCTTGTAAGCAACATGCAACATGGAAATATCAGCAGTGCGTTGCATGAGAAGCGCAGAAAGGTGACCCATCGAGCCAACACCGGAAGAAGAATAACTGACCTTCCCAGGATTTGCCTTAAGGTAGGTCATCAACTCATTCATGTTTTTAACTGGTACTGAAGGGTGAACGGCCAGCACCAACGGCACATCGGCAAGCAAAATAATCGGTGTGAAATCGGTCGCGGGATTGAAATTTGTTGAACGGTACAAAAGCTTGTTCAAGGACAAGGGGCCAGTACTGGAAAATAACAGGGTGTTACCGTCCGGTGTCGCAGAAGCAACGCTTGCAGCTCCAAGGCTGCCATTGGCCCCAGCACGGTTTTCCACGATAAAAGACTGCCCTAAGGAATCGCTGAATTTTTTTGCCAGTAGTCGTGCCACCGCGTCTGTAGCACCGCCAGCTGGATAGGGTACAACGAGCTTGACGGGTCGGTTGGGCCAGGCCGATTGGGCCAAGGCACCAGCGTTGACCATCAGGCCGGCAGTCAAAACCATTCCCATGGCAAGAAGTTTGGCCATTAAGCGTTTGATTGATTTTGTTAAGGACATTGTCGAACCCCTATATGTCATGCATGTGGTGCTACATGCTAAGCCTGAGCGGGCAGATTAATACAACAAGAATGGGTATATTCCGACAGGTGAAATTTCCACCAACATTCATCTTGTCTCTGTGGGGCGCTACCTATACTGCTTGCAACTTTCAGGAGTGTTCATGAGCCTCATACCATCCCTTTACAAGCGCCTTGTCCCAAACCCGGGTGAGTTGCGTGCTGGCACATTCGTAAAAACCAATGCGATTCAGCAAATCGAAATCCTGGGACTAACACCCTTGCATTTTGTGGTGATCGACGCTGAGCACGCGCCTTTTGACCGCGGCGATATTGATGCGATGGCGTTTGCAGGTCGTGCCGTTGGTTTGCCTGTGATAGTGCGCATTCCAGATCATTCGCCAGCCGCGATTCTGTCTGTTCTGGACAGCGGGGCAGCCGGCTTGTTGGTGCCACATGTCGATTCGGTACAAGACGCTCAGCACGTGGTTGTGCGCGTTCGATGCCGCGGTGGTGAGCGGGGCTTTTCCAGCTCAACCCGCGCCGCTGGCTATGGCACGCTGGCGATGCCCGAGGCATTGAATGCCCTGGATGGTGTGCTGGTGGTGGCCCAAATCGAAAGCCAAGCTGGCGTCCAAGCAGCTGCAGGAATTGCCGCGGTAGACGGTATAGGGGGCCTCTTTGTCGGGCGGGCTGACTTGGCAATTTCGATGAATGAACCCAATCAGAAAAGTCCAGCCGTTTTGTCGGCTACACAGCAGACCCTCAAGGCAGCCCTGGACGTGCAAAAAATCGCTGGCATGGCTGTTGGCAATGTGGTTGAGCGAGATGAGTTTTCAAAATGGGGCGCCAATTGGTTTGTGATCGGGTCTGATCAGTCCCTTTTGCGACAGGCGGCGACAGCCATCGCGATCGCGTGAGCAAGCAGGGAAGTCTGAGTTTGAAAGCTGCCACCCCGATACGTTCTGTTGTCCGAGCGCTTCAGTTGTTGCAGGCACTGAACCGCCATCCTGTATCAACGCTGGTTTATTTGCACGCCGAGACCAAGATACCCAAGCCAACCATAGTCAGGATGCTGCAGACATTTGAAGCGTGTGGTGTGGTCAAACATGCGCCACAGCATGGCGCCTATTTCCTTACTTCAGGCGTTCGCAACCTCAGCAATGGTTACCACAGCGAGCCCTTGCTGGTGGAAGCGGCGGCCCCGGTTCTTGACGAGCTGACCGTACGATTGAAGTGGCCTGCCGCCATCGCGGTGCTTGAGGACATGTCGATGGTGGTGCGCTACAGCACCATCCCCTTGTCACCGCTGGCGTTGCGCCATTCAACACTGAACATGAGACTCAGCCTGGTCAGCCGTGCCCTGGGCCGAGCCTACCTGGCATTTTGCTCGCCGGAGCAGCAAGCCGCCTTGCTGGATGCGTTGGCTTACTCGGATAGCCCGGAGGACAGCCTGGCCAAGGATCGAATTGCCTGCCAGGCTTTGCTAGACGATGTCAAAGAGGCTGGCTACGCACAGCGTGACCCGCAGGTGAGCGCAGCCTCCAACACACTGGCCGTGCCAGTTTTTTACAAGACAGGAGTGGCTTGCTCGGTTGGCCTGACCTACTTTTCGTCGACCATGAGCCCTGCGCAAGCGGTAAAACGCTTTTTGCCAGACTTGCTTGCTGTTGCACGCCGGATTGAGGAAAGGATCAATTTGCTCACGAACAATACAGAAACTCGGGCCGATAAAAACCGCTTCGACAGTCCATTTCCCTATCAGGCAGGATGAATTCACCTTCCAAAGCCAGCCGCAATGTATTCAGAATTTTCTTGATCCCCACGGCGCCGGTTGCAGTTTGGGCTGGCGCCGGCAAAACCGGCCTGTTCCACCCCCGCACGGCAAACTGACAATTCCTTGACGAACATCAAATCTCAAGGTCAGAAATCTGTATTTCAATCAGACTGGTGGGGGTGGTCTGGCGCAGTGTAGTTGCATGGCGTAAGCCCTCAGCCCGGACCTGATTCTCTGGACGGAGACAGCACATGGAAAAAACGGAAGCACTTTTTCGCAGGATTGAGCAGCTCACCGAAATCGGGGTGGCGTTGTCGATTGAACGCGATATGGACCGGCTGCTGGAAAACATTTTGCTGGCGGCCATGGGCATTACCCACGCCGATGGTGGCACCTTGTATGTCCCCACCGTGGACATGAGCCATTTGCACTTTGCCATAGTGCGCAACAACTCATTGGGAATTGCCCTTGGTGGGACTACCGGCGCCCCAATTTCGGGCAAGTTTCATGACCTTGCGCTAAAGCTGGCAGATGGCACCCCGAACAACAGCATGGTGGCAGCTTATGCCGCCAACACCGGCAACACGGTCAACATCCTCGATGCCTACGCCGCCCAGGGTTTTGATTTTTCAGGCACCCGAGCCTTTGACAAGAACACCGGCTACCGTTCCCAATCTTTTCTGACAGTGCCTATGAAGAATCACGATGGTGATCTGATTGGCGTGCTGCAGTTGATCAATTCTCGTGCTGGTGCAGACCAACAGGTGGGCCCCTTCTCCGAGGCCGATCAGCGCCTGGCTGAGTCTTTGGCCTCTCAGGCGGCGATAGCGCTGACCAATCGCGACCTGATCAATCAGCTCGAAAGCCTGTTTGAATCGTTCATCACCCTGATCAATATGGCGATTGACGAAAAATCTCCTTACACCGGGGGCCACTGTCAGCGGGTGCCAGAGTTGACCATGATGCTGGCCCAGGCCGTCAACAATACATCCGAGGGGCCCCTGGCACAAGTGAACCTGACAGACAAAGATCTCTATGAACTGCGCATTGCCGCCCTGCTGCATGACTGCGGCAAGGTAACCACGCCGGTGCATGTGGTTGACAAGGGCCGAAAACTCGAAACACTCCATGATCGCATTCATCTGATTGATACGCGCTTTGAGGTGATCAAACGCGATGCGCAAGCTCGCATGTGGCAGGCCATCGCCAACGGGGAGGATCGGGGGCAGGCACAGGCAGACTTTGACTCATTCTGTGCACAGGCTGATACCGACCGTGATTTTTTGCGTCATTCCAATGTGGGCGGAGAGCGCATGGGCGATGAGGACGTGGAACGCGTGCGGCAGATCGCAGTGCGCTATCAGTGGCGCAACCCTTCTGGGGAGATCAGTCCTCTGCTCGATGACGATGAACTGGAAAACCTTACCATCCGGGCAGGCACGCTCACCAGCAAGGAGCGCCAGGTCATCAACCACCATATTGAAGCCACCAACATGATGCTAGAGCGTCTGCCCTGGCCGCGCAATCTGAGAAACGTTCCGGAATTCGCCGGTGGCCACCACGAGCGCATGGACGGCAAGGGCTACCCGCGTGGGCTCACGCGCGATCAGCTCAGCTGGCAGGCGCGCATGATGGGCATTGCCGATATCTTCGAAGCCCTCACAGCCAATGATCGACCCTACAAAAAGGCGATGTCGCTGAGCCAGGCGCTTTCAGTGATGGAGAATTTCAAGAACACCAACCATATTGACCCCGACTTGTACGAAATCTTCATCAAGGAAAAGGTCTATCTGCAGTATGCCCAGAAGTTTCTGGGTCCCGAGCAGATCAATCACTGACCGGTGAAAGGCAGGTCGGCACCACCCGCTTGGGAGGCAGCCTTGTCGCCCGTGCTGGCAAATTTGCTGAACTTGCCCAGCAGTCCCACCAACTGGCCATAAATGCGCGGATTGCCCGCCAGGCACTCGCCCTGCTCCAGGAAATCGGCCTCACCAGTGAGGTTGCCCACCAGACCGCCGGCCTCGGTGACCAGCAGTGAGCCGGCTGCCACATCCCAGGGGCTCAGGCCGGTCTCAAAGAATCCGTCAGCGAAGCCAGCCGCCACATAGGCCAGGTCCAGCGCCGCCGCGCCTGGGCGGCGAATGCCGGCAGTGCGTTGCATCACCTCGCTCATCATGGCCAGGTATTTGGGAAAGTCATCTCCCTTGCGAAATGGAAAGCCGGTGGAAACCAGGCACTGCCTAAGATCGGTGCGTTTACTGACCCGGATGCGGCGGTCGTTCAGATAGGCCCCGCGACCCCGGGTAGCAGTGAACAAATCGTTGCGGGTCGGGTCGAAAATCACCGCCTGTTCGACTTTACCGCGCACTGCCAGCGCAATGCTGATGCAATAGACGGGAAAGCCGTGGATGAAATTGGTGGTGCCGTCCAGAGGATCGATGATCCAGACATGTTCAGAATCCTTGGCGCCGCGCTGCCGTCCGGTTTCCTCGGCCCAGATGCCATGTCCAGGGTAGGCACTCAGCAGGGTCTCGATGATGGTGTCCTCGCTGGCATGGTCGACCTCGGTGACGAAGTCATTGACCTGTTTTTGTGAAACCCGCACCGACTCGACGTCGAGGGCTGCGCGGTTGATGATGGCGCCGGCGGCGCGGGCCGCCTTGACGGCCACATTGAGCATGGGGTGCAGGTTGGGGGAGGACATAAATTGTTCTTCATTGTGGGACAGCTTGACAGCCGTCCCCAAGTGACCAGGAGCGTGGGCGGGCCGATCCGGCGATGCGGGCGGCGACAATAGGGCAGGATTTTACCTGCCCCAACATTTAGCGATGCCAGCACCGGCTTTTCTGACGCGATTTATCCTGCTCAATACCAGCCATGCTGGCAATGTGGGCGCGGCAGCGCGCGCCATGAAGGTGATGGGTTTTGATGAACTGGTGCTGGTGGCCCCGCGCTGGCCCAATGTGCTGCGGCGCGAGGAAACCATCCAGCGCGCCAGCGGAGCCCTGGATGTGCTGGACAAGGCACGCATAGTGAGCACTCTGGATGAGGCCTTGCAGGGCATGCACCACCTGTGCGCCACGGCCATGACGCCACGTGATTTTGGCCCGCCCACTATGGCCCCGCGCGAGCACCTGGCACAGTTGACGCAGTCAGCCAGGCCTGGCAATGCCGACCTGGGCGTTGCCTTTCTGTTTGGCTCGGAGCGCTTTGGCATGCGCAATGAAGATGTCTATCGCTGCCACGTGGCCCTCAGCATCCCAACCCATCCCAGCTTTGGTTCGCTCAATCTGGCATCGGCTGTACAGGTGATTGCGTATGAGTGGCGCCTGGCCCTGGGAGGTTTTGCAGTGGAGCCAGCCACCACGCCGAGCGAGCAGGCCGATGCCACCCAACTGGCAGGCATGCTGTCGCACTGGGAACAGGCCCTGGCCGCCATAGGCTTTCTGGATCCGGCTGCGCCCAAGAAACTGATGCCGCGCCTCAACGCCCTGTTCAACCGTGCCCAACCCAGCCAGGAGGAAGTGCATATCCTGCGAGGCATCGCCAAGTCCATGCTGTCAGTGGTGGATCGTCCCAAGCGATAAACTGCGAGCCATGTTTTCACGACTACGATCTGATATCCGCTGCATTCTCGAGCGCGACCCGGCAGCTCGCAGCAGTTGGGAGGTCTTGACCTGCTATCCGGGCTTGCACGCCCTGGTGCTGCACCGGCGCGCCCACTGGTGCTGGACGCATGAGCTCAAGTGGCTGGGACGCTTCATTTCACAGCTCAGCCGCTGGTTCACTGGCATTGAAATCCATCCGGGTGCCCTTATCGGTGAGCAGGTTTTCATTGACCACGGCATGGGCGTGGTGATCGGCGAGACTGCCGAGGTCGGGGCGGGCTGCACCATCTATCACGGCGTGACCTTGGGCGGTACATCGCTTTACAAGGGCGCCAAGCGCCACCCCACCCTGGGTCGCAATGTGGTGGTGGGGGCGGGCGCTAAGGTCCTGGGTGGCTTCAGCGTGGGTGATGGCGCGCGCATCGGCTCCAATGCGGTGGTGGTCAAGCCGGTGCCTGCGGGTGCCACTGCGGTGGGCAACCCGGCTCGCATCATCGAGGCCGAAAGTGATGCCAAACGCGAGGAGGCAGCTTCCCGCATGGGTTTTTCTGCTTATGGCGTGACGCAAAGCGATGACCCGCTTTCGCAGGCCATGCGCGGCCTGATCGACAACGCTGCGGCGCAGGAGCACCAGATAGCCATGATCTGGCAGGCGATGGAAAAACTCTCTGCTGCCCAGCTGCCAGGCGATGCCGCCCGGGAGGAGCATTTCGAGGCAGCCAAGCTCAATCAGCTGATCGGCAAATAGCCACCAGCGTGCTGCTGCAAATCAGGCAGTGCGGGGCGGCCGGACTGCCGACTTGGGTCGAAAGCTCTTGCACACCTCATCGTTGGTTTCTAGATAGGGGCCGCCAATCAGGTCCACACAATAGGGCACCGCAGCAAAGATGCCCGACACCAGTTGATGGCCCTGGGCATCCTTCAAACCTTCCAGTGTTTCGGCAATCGATTTGGGTTGGCCGGGCAGGTTGATGATCAGGCTTTTGTCACGGATGACAGCTACCTGGCGCGAGAGGATGGCGGTGGGGACGAATTTCAGGCTGATCTGGCGCATCTGTTCGCCAAAACCCGGCATTTCCTTGTGCGCCACTGCCAGGGTGGCCTCGGGAGTCACATCGCGCAGTGCTGGCCCGGTGCCACCGGTGGTCAGCACCAGGGAGCAACCGGCATCGACGAGTTCGATCAGGGTGGCACTGATACCCTCCTGTTCGTCCGGAATCAGGCGGGGCTCAAAGGTGATCGGATTTTTCAAGGCGCGCGTGAGCCAGTCCTGCAAGGCGGGTAGGCCCTTGTCTTGATAGACCCCAGTTGAGGCCCGGTCGCTGACCGAGACGATTCCAATCCTGACCTGATCAAAGGATTCACTCATGGGGCTCTCCAGAAGGTTGAGGCTCGCTCAGCTGATCCCGGATCAACTGGAACAACTCGCGAAAGGCGCGGCCCTGTCGCGGGGCCAGGCCCTGGGACAGGGCCGCCTTGTCGATGGGCGGGGCGTCTTTACGGGCCTGGCGAACCAGCGAGCGCAATTGCTGGCTGTCTGTATCAGGGTAGCGCCTGATCCACTCTGCCACCGCTTCGTCATGGGTCATCATGCGCTCGCGCCAATGCTCAGCCGCATGCAGGGCTTGGGTTTCGCTGGCCGAGCCCTGATATTGTTCATCCAGAGCCCGGCGCACCAGGCTTACCTGCTCACTATCGAGTTGGCGCATCAGCTTGCCCACAAATTGCATTTGCCGGCGCTTGCCTTCGAAATTGCTGATGCGAGCGGCCTCGGCCAGGGCATCGAGCAGCTTGTCGGGCAGGGCCAGTCTGGCCATCAGGTCTGGTCGCAAGCCTAGCAGTGCCTCGCCCAACTTTTGCAGCTCGGTGCTTTCTCGTTTGAGATCGCTTCGGCTGATGTCGTTGTCACCCTTGAGCTCGCGCTTGAGTTCAAGGTCCAACTCGCTGCCTTCGGCGACGAATTGGCCCTTGACGTAATAACCCTTTTTAGGTTTTCGAGACATGAAGCTTGGGAAAGTGACTGGCGCTTTAGGGCAAGTATCATATCTTCCGCCATGAAGCAACACTCCAACCGCATAGACACCCACCCAGAGACCACAGCCGCACCAGGCTTCAGTTACAGCCGCGTGCGCTTTGAGGAGCTGGTCGACTCGGCCTTGGCCCATGCCAGCAAGCTGGGGGCCAGCGATGCAGCCGCTGAAGCCTCGGAGGCCAGTGGCTTGAGTGTGTCGGTGCGCAAGGGTGACTTGGAGAATGTCGAGCGAAACCGCGACAAATCGCTCGGGGTAACGGTTTATCTCGGACAGCGCCGAGGCAATGCCAGTACCTCAGACTTCTCGCGTGAGGCGATTGAGCGCACCGTGCAGGCAGCCTATGACATCGCCCGCTTCACTGCGGAAGACCCGGCCGCCGGACTGCCAGACGGTCAAGACATTGTCGCCCCCGCGGCTGCCCGGCGTGATCTGGACTTGTTCCACCCCTGGGCCATCAGCAGCGCCGAGGCGGCTGAAATCGCCCGTATCACTGAAGAGGCAGCACTGCGCACTGACAGTCGCATTAGCAATAGCGAAGGGGCATCGGTGTCAGCTCAGCAGTCTCATTTTTTTACTGCTCATACCCGGGGCTTTCGCGGAGGTTATGCCAGCTCGCGCCATACGATCTCGGTCTCGCCGATTGCCGGCAAGGGCGAGGACATGCAGCGCGACTACTGGTACAGCTCGCAACGCCATCCGGACGAGCTGGCAGCGCCCACCGCCATCGGTCGTTATGCCGCTGAGCGTGCACTCAGTCGTCTGAAGTCGCGCAAAATCCGCACCACCGAGTGCCCGGTTCTGTTCGAGTCGCCTCTGGCGGCGGGCTTGCTGGGTGCTCTGGTGCAGGCGCTGAGCGGCAGTGCGCTTTATCGCAAAAGTTCTTTCCTGCTGGACTCGATGGGCCAGTGCATCTTGCCCGAGCACATCGATATTCGGGAAGATCCCTTCGTCCTGCGCGGCAAGGGCAGTTCGCCGTTCGACGAGGAAGGCGTGCAGGTGCACCCGCGCTCGGTGATCGAGGCAGGCCAAGTGCAGGGCTACTTTCTCAGCAGCTATTCGGCACGCAAGCTGGGCTTGCGCACCACCGGCAATGCTGGGGGGTCACACAACCTGTTTCTCAGTTCGCGCCAAACACGGCCGCAGGACGATCTGGATGCCATGCTGGGAAAACTTGGCACTGGGCTGTTTGTCACCGAACTCATGGGCCAGGGCGTCAATTACGTGACCGGTGACTATTCGCGCGGGGCCAGTGGCTTTTGGGTGGACAAGGGCCGGATTGCCTTTCCGGTGCAGGAAATCACCATTGCCGGCAATATGAAAACCATGTTCCAGGATATGGCTGCTGTCGGCGCTGATGCGTACAACTATGGCGCCAAAACGGTGGGATCGATCCTGATCAGCCGTATGAAAATTGCCGGAAATTAAAATCCTGCCATGCTAGACATCAACCTTCTTCGCAAAGACCTCGACGCTGTGCTGGCGCGGCTGGCCACACGTAAAAGCCCCCAGAACTTTCTCGATGCCGGACTTTTCCGCGCGCTGGAAACCGAACGCAAGTCGCTGCAGATGGGCACCGAGGAACTGCAATCGCGACGCAACGCGCTGAGCAAGCAGATTGGCGCGCACAAGGCCAAGGGCGAGCACGAACTGGCGCAGGCAGCCATGCTGGAAGTGACAACAATCAAGGGATCACTGGAGTCGTCGGCTGCCCGCCTGGAACAGTTACAGGAGCAGATGCAAGCCTTGCTGCTGGCTGTGCCCAACCTGCCGCATGAAAGTGTGCCCATCGGTGCCGACGAACACGGCAATGAGGTGCTGCGCACTTGGGGCGAACCCAAAAAATTTGAGGGCTTGGTCAAGGACCATGTGGACCTGGGTCAGCCCTTGGGCCTGGACTTTGACACCGGCGCCAAGTTGACCGGATCGAGATTCACAGTCATGAAGGGCCAGATTGCCCGTCTGCACCGGGCGCTGGCGCAGTTCATGCTGGATGTGCAGACCAGCGAGCATGGCTACACCGAGTGCTACACGCCTTATATCGTCAACGCCGAGACCTTGCGTGGTACCGGCCAGCTTCCCAAGTTCGAGGAAGACCTGTTCGCTGCCAAGAAAGGCGGCCAGGAAGGCGGAGCCGACGAGGTGGCGCTGTACCTGATCCCCACCAGTGAGGTCACGCTGACCAACTTTGTTCGTGACGAAATCGTGGCCGAGAGTGATCTGCCGATCAAGTTGACAGCGCACACCCCGTGTTTCCGTTCAGAAGCTGGCTCCTATGGCCGAGACACCCGCGGCATGATCCGTCAGCACCAGTTCGACAAGGTCGAGATGGTGCAGATCGTCCACCCGGACAAAAGCTACCAGGCCCTGGAGGAGATGACCCGCCATGCCGAGGCTATCCTGCAAAAGCTTGGCCTGCCTTACCGCGTGATGGCCCTGTGCACTGGCGATATGGGCTTTGGCGCTGCACGCACACATGACCTGGAGGTCTGGCTGCCGGCACAAAATACTTACCGCGAGATCAGTTCGGTCTCCAACTGCGAAGCCTTCCAGGCGCGCCGCCTGCAGGCCCGCTTCAAGAATGCGCAGGGTAAAAATGAGCTGGTCCACACCCTGAATGGGTCCGGCCTGGCAGTCGGCCGCACCCTGGTCGCAATCCTGGAAAACTACCAGCGCACAGACGGAACCATTGAGGTTCCGTCTGTGCTGCGCCCATATATGGGCGGCATGTCGGAACTTGCGCCGACATGAGAAGGTGGTTTCAGTGCAGGCTAACTTTCGCGCAGCGAAAGTTAGGCGTAGCGTGCCGAAACTACAACCACCAGCGCACTGATGAAACCGTTGAGGTTCCGTCTGTGCTCCGCCCATATATGGGCGGCATGTCGGAGCTTACGCCGACATGAGAAGGTGGTTTCAGTG
>CAXRBE010000071.1:0-4960 GCA_964228805.1 Burkholderiaceae bacterium | reverse complement strand
TGGCCTCCGAGTGCCACGCGCGAACAGAGCAAGGGTGCCAGCACTTTGAGCGGAGTGGCCAGAATATTGGCAAACACTGTCTGGTAGTGTCCTTGAACCATGGTCGGCAGGCCGGCCTGCAGCTTCACCCGGTTGGCCTGGGCATTCAGGCGGGTGGCCTCAACAGCAGCCTGGTCAATATCAACCGCATCGATGTCGCTGGCGCCGTGCTTGGCCGCGCCAATGGCCAGGATGCCCGAGCCGCAACCGTAATCGAGCACTCGGCCCAGAACGCCCGCATACCGCGCGATCCAGCGCAGGCACATGCGGGTGGTGGGATGGGTGCCAGTGCCAAAGGCCAGGCCGGGGTCAAGCCGGATCACTTGGCTGGCCTGCGCAGGCGGCTCATGCCAGGTCGGCACGATCCAGAATTCCGGGGTAATTTCAACCGGCGCAAACTGCGATTGTGTCAGCCGCACCCAGTCCTGCTCAGGGACCGGCTGCACACCCAGCATCAGACAGCCAGTGAAAAACTCCTGCGCCTGCAAGAGCTGCGCCGCCTGCAGCGCCGCCTGGTGTTGCGAAAACAAAGCCGCAATGCCTGAGCGTTGCCAGCCATCTGCCGGGGGCGGCAGGCCGGGTTCGCCAAACAGGGCCTGCTCGGCCTCGGTCTGGGCATCAGCGTCCTCGACACTGACGCTGAGCGCGTCCAGGGCGTCGAGCGCATCGCTGATCAGCTCAACCCGGTCTTGCAGGCAAAGCAAACGCAGCTCGAACATAGCGGCTCAGATGGGCAAGCGCATAGAGCGCCCGCTGGGCTGCTGGCCAGCGCACCGGCGGCTCATCGCTTGTGACGCTCCATCCACTCTTCCAGGTAGTGGATATTGGTGCCACCGGCCATGAAGCTGGCATCGGCCATCAGCTCGCGGTGCAAGGGAATATTGGTGCTGATGCCCTCAACCAGCGTTTCCCCCAGCGCTGAGCGCATGCGCGCCATGGCCTGCTCGCGCGTGTCTCCGTGCACGATCAGCTTGCCCACCATCGAGTCGTAGTTTGGTGGTACGAAATAATTGGTGTAGACATGCGAGTCCACCCGCACCCCCGGCCCGCCGGGCGGGTGCCACATGGTGATGCGGCCTGGCGAGGGGGTGAATTTGAAGGGGTCCTCGGCGTTGACCCGGCATTCAATGGCATGGCCGCGAATATGAATATCGCGCTGGGAAATGGGAAGTTTTTCGCCGGCCGCCACCAGAATCTGGGTTTTGACAATATCCACCCCAGTGATCAGCTCGGTCACCGGGTGCTCCACCTGCACCCGGGTGTTCATTTCAATGAAATAGAACTCGCCGTTTTCATAGAGAAACTCGAAGGTGCCAGCGCCCCGGTAGCCAATCTTCTTGCAGGCGGCCACGCATCGATCGCCAATTTTCTCGATCAGCTTGCGCGCAATCCCGGGGGCTGGCGCTTCTTCGATGATCTTCTGGTGGCGCCGCTGCATGGAACAGTCGCGCTCGCCCAGATAGACGGCGTTTTTGTGCTTGTCGGCCAGGACCTGGATTTCGATGTGGCGCGGATTCTGTAGGAACTTTTCCATGTAAACCGCAGGATTGCCAAACGCCGCGCCCGCCTCGGCCTTGGTCATTTGCACTGCGTTGATGAGCGCCGCATCGGTGTGCACCACCCGCATGCCACGCCCGCCGCCACCGCCAGCGGCCTTGATGATCACCGGATACCCAATCGACTTGGCGATGCGCCTGATCTGCACCGGATCCTCCGGCAACTCACCCTCGGAGCCGGGCACACAGGGCACGCCTGCCTTGATCATGGCCTGTTTGGCCGACACCTTGTCGCCCATGATGCGGATCGACTCTGGCGTGGGACCGATGAACTGAAAACCACTCTGTTCCACCCGCTCGGCAAAGTTGGCGTTTTCGCTCAGAAAGCCATAGCCCGGGTGAATGGCCTCGGAATCTGTCACCTCGGCCGCAGAAATGATGGCTGGCATATTGAGGTAACTCTGTGCCGAGGGTGCTGGCCCGATGCAGACAGCCTCTTCCGCCAGCTTGATGTACTTGGCCTCACGGTCAGCCTCCGAGTACACCATCACCGCCCTGATTCCCAGCTCTTTGCAGGCGCGCTGGATCCGCAAGGCGATCTCGCCCCGATTGGCCACCAGGATTTTCTTGAACATGAAGGCCCTTTATTCGATGATGAACAAAGGTTGACCGTATTCGACGGCCTGGCCGTTTTCGCACAGGACCTGGGTCACCGTGCCGGACTTGTCAGCCTCAATTTCGTTGAGAATCTTCATCGCCTCAATAATGCACAGCGTATCGCCCGCCTTGACCGCCTGACCGACCTCAGCCAGCGGCTTGGCGCCGGGCGCCGAAGAGCGGTAGAAAGTCCCCACCATGGGTGACTTGATGGTGTGCCGGTTCTCTGGTGCAGCCTGCTCCGGCGATGCCGCCGAAGACGCCGACGCAGGCTGGGCAAGGGCGGCCACAGGCGCGGGAGCGACAGGTGTCGCCGCAACGACCTGGGATACGGGCTGCAGCACCCCGTGGGCAGCCTTGACAATGCGCACCTTGCCTTCGGCTTCGGTGATTTCCAGTTCCGACACATTCGACTCGGAGACCAGATCAATCAGGGTCTTGAGTTTTCGCAAATCCATGATCTCTCCTCTAATAGAGAAAGATAATAACAAATCAATGTGAATTGGGGGATTTTAAAACCATTTCAGGTTTTATTTGAGGTACTGCATTGTTGTCGGCCAGCCAGGGGGTGGCCACACTCTTGCGCTGATCTTACTTCAAGTCACGCCAGGTGGCCAGGTTCTGGCTGGACACTTTTCCTATTTTTTTGTCGAAAATGCTGCCATCTGCTCGGAAAATGATTGTAAAAGGTAGGCCGCCAGCAGAATTTCCAAGCAACTTGCTCAATTCGACCCCGCCCAGGCCAGCCATCGCAATTGGGAATTGCAAGGGACGCCTGGCCAGAAACCCCCGCACCGCGCTGGGCTGGTCCACCGCCAAACCCAGCACCTGCCAGCCCTTGACTGAATTTTGAGCATAAAAGTCATTCAGCATGGGCAGTTCCTCAATGCAGGGAGGGCACCAGGTGGCCCAGAAATTCACCAGCAGGGGACGGCCACGGAAGCTGGCCACAGGCAGTGGTTGGCCTGCCGGCGTTTCAAATTCAAGCCGCCAGAACTCGGCCTCGGCTCCGGGCTCGGATGATCGAGGCATCAGACGCCACCAGGCCAGGCCGGCGCCGCCCAGGGCCGCCAGCAGCCCCATGGCGGCCATCAGTCCACGCCGACCTGTGGCTGGAGCCTGCTCAGGCTGCCTGCTCATGTCCTGCATGGTCATCCTCCGCCAGCAATCGACGCACTCCGGCCAGATTCCCGCGTGGTGTGCGCTTGCGCGCGTCCGGCAACAGGGCGCCGCGCAATTCGTCCAGATCATGCACCAGCAGGTGCACCCCGACCGGCTCACCCAACTCCGGGCAGGCGTCGTGCACGCTCAGGGCCTCGGCCGGATGGCCATGCAGTCCGTGGACGGTGCGCGCCTCGTAGGCAAGGCCGAGGTTGAGCAGGGCGATCTCGGCTGCCTTCTCATCGTCGCAGAACAGATGCAGATAGACGTCGGACAGGCGGGTGGCCGTGCCATGCCAGACCGCCCCACCCAGATGGGGACGAAATTCGGCCAGTCGCTCCATCCAGCGCAGGGCACACCGCCTGAGCGCGCGCAGCTCGGTGGGCTGGGTGTCAGCACAAAAGAGCGCGATATGCTCGCGCACCGCGTCTTCCACTGTTTCATTGTCAGGCAATGCAGTGCGCGCTGGCAGGCCGAGCTGTCTGACAGCCCGCCGCTTGGCCGGCCCATATTCCAGGCCCTCCTCCACCACCAGACGAGCGGCCACTGCAGCGATCTCATGCAGGTTCAATTGATAAGCTCCATGCACATCATTGCTAGCGCCTTGGCGCGATCGTGAGGTGCTCATGCCAGGATTGTGCCCCGATCCGAACCTAGAATCGGGCGATGCATCTTCATATCCTTGGCATCTGCGGCACTTTCATGGGCGGGCTGGCCGCCCTGGCGCGCGAAGCCGGCCACCGGGTCACCGGCTGTGATGCCGGTGTCTACCCGCCCATGAGCGAGCAGTTGCATGCGCTGGGCATTGAGCTGATCGAGGGCTTTGGTGCAGACCAAATGGCGCTCCAACCCGATGTATTTGTCATTGGCAATGTGGTGAGCCGCGCTCGCCTGCCCGATGGCAGCCCCAAGTTTCCCTTGATGGAGGCCATCCTGGAAGCCGGGGCGCGCTACACCAGTGGCCCCCAGTGGCTGGCCGATCAAGTCCTGCATGGGCGTCATGTGCTGGCAGTGGCCGGCACCCACGGCAAGACTACCACCACCTCCATGCTGGCATGGATCCTGGAGGCCGCCGGCTTGCAGCCTGGCTTTCTGGTGGGTGGGGTGCCGATGAACTTTGGTGTCTCGGCGCGCCTGGGCGTCGGCCAGGCTTTTGTGATTGAGGCCGACGAGTACGACACTGCCTTCTTTGACAAGCGCAGCAAATTTGTCCATTACCGCCCGCGTACGGCCGTCCTGAACAACCTGGAGTTTGACCACGCCGACATTTATGATGACCTGGCCGCCATTGAACGCCAGTTCCATCATTTGGTGCGCACTGTGCCGGGCAAGGGGCGCATCGTGGTCAATGGGCTGGAAGAAAGTCTGGCGCGGGTGCTGCATGCCGGTTGCTGGAGCGAGGTGCGCAGCTTTGGCGCAGCGGTAAGTGATTTCAATGCCCAGGGCGAGCCACAGGACTTTTCCGTGCTGCAGCAGGGCCAGCCCGTGGGGCAGGTGCAATGGTCACTGAGCGGAGTGCACAACCAACTCAACGCGCTGGCGGCCATTGCGGCGGCCGAGCACGTGGGAGTACCTTGTGCCATTTCGGCGCGCGCGCTGGGCGAGTT
>CAXRBE010000070.1:0-3945 GCA_964228805.1 Burkholderiaceae bacterium | reverse complement strand
TTTATTGGCCAATCTGGGAGACAAGCCTTGCGTATTGACCTGGTCCTACGGTGGGACATACTCCTTGCTAGATGCCCAGTCTTGGCAGAATTACCAAGAGACAATGGCTCATAACCCTTGGCCTGCGATGAGAAGAATGCCAACTGAGTTGGTGGTGGGGCCTTATGCTCTGCTTCTGATAAATCTTTTTTTCGAGCCCGGAAACTCAGACCATGCTTCCTGACATTGATTCACTGGCCTTGTTTGTACGCGCCGCCGAGCTTAGAAGCCTGACAAAAGCGGCCGAAGCCTCGCATATCGGTTTGGCTGCTGCCAGCCGGCGGATGGCCTTGCTCGAGCAACGCTTTCGCACAACCCTGCTGGAGCGCTCATCCAGGGGCGTTGATTTGACCGCCGCGGGCGCTTCGCTTTTGCCGCATGCGCGATCTTTGCTGGTCGGGCTCAACCAGATGCAGGCGGAAATGCGCGACCACGCCAATGGCCGCAAGGGGGCATTGCGTTTGTTGGCCAATACTTCGGTCATTACCGACAGCCTGCCCAACGACCTGGCCGCCTTTGCCCACCACAATCCTGATGTCCAAGTGGTGGTGGAAGAACTCTGGAGCGAGGATATCGTGCGTGCCCTGCAAGGCGCCGAGGCTGATCTGGGCATTGTGGTTGAAGGAACAGTGGTCGACAGCCTAGAAACCCGCCCCTACTGCGCCGACCGCCTGGCGGTGGTCATGCGCAAGGACCATCCCCTGGCAGCCTTTGAACATCTGAATTTTGTGGACATCCTGGACGATGACCTCATCGCCCTTGAAAGTGGTTCCTCCATGACCCGCCTAGTGGCGGCCCAGGCGGTGATCGCAGAGCGTACCTTGCAGGTGCGTGCCCAGGTTAGGAGCTTCGAGGCGATTTGCCATATGGTCGAGGCGGGATTGGGCCTGGGGCTCTTGCCTGAGCAGGCCGCCAGAGTTTTGGCCAAAGGCCTTGACTTGACAGTGCAGCCTCTTGGTGATGCCTGGGCTGAGCGCAGGATGCTGCTGTGCGTGCGCAAGGAGAGGGCCGCGTTGCCCTCCTTGGCCAAGCTGATGAACTTTCTGTGTGGGCGAGGCCATCTGCCTGAGCCTGGTGAGACTCTTTAAGGATATTTGATGAAAACAAAACCGCTTGAGGGCATACTGGTCGTCTCGCTGGAGCATGCCGTAGCGGCGCCCTTTTGTTCCAGCAGGCTGGCCCAGGCAGGCGCGCGTGTCATCAAGGTGGAGCGCCCCGAAGGTGATTTCGCGCGCGACTACGACCGCGAGGTGTACGGCGAATCTTCTTATTTCGTCTGGATCAACCAGGGCAAGGAATCGGTGGTGCTTGACCTACGCAATCAAGAACAACGCGCGCAGATGCTGGGCATGATTGGCCAGGCCGATGTCTTTATCCAGAGTCTGGCTCCTGGGGCGGCTGAACGGCTGGGCTTGGGGTCAACAATGTTGCGCGAGCAGCATCCTAGCCTGATCACCTGTGATATCTCTGGCTATGGCGAAAGTGGACCGATGCATGACCTCAAGGCTTATGACCTGCTGGTGCAGGCCGAAAGTGGCCTGGTCTCGGTCAATGGCGCGCCTGGCCCATGGGGGCGAATTGGCGTCTCCATCTGTGACATCACTGCAGGCATGAACGCAACTCAGGCTGTACTGGAAGCACTTTTGCTGCGCGCAAGCACCGGAATGGGCAGTGCCCTCAAGGTGTCGCTCTTTGATGCGGGCGCAGAACTCATGGCCGTGCCTTATCTGCAGGCCAGGTATGGACACGAGGCTCCACAGCGCATTGGCTTGCGACACCCAAGCATCGCAGCCTACGGGGCGTTCACCTGCAGCGATGGGCGTGAGGTGGTGCTGGCAGTTCAGAATGACCGCGAATGGCTGGCATTCTGTCAGTATGTGCTGCTTCAGCCTGATCTTGCCCAAGCCCCCGAGTTTGCCAATGGCGTGGCTCGTGGGCAGCATCGCGAGCAAATTGAGGACCTGATTCAGTCAGTGATCGGTCGCCTGACTTACGGCGCGGTAGCTGACCGTTTGACTGAGGCGCAAACGCCTTTCGGCTCAATCAACTCTGTGCTCGACCTGATTCACCATCCGCAGTTGCGTACACGCCAGGTGCAGGTCAGAGGACGTATGGTGGAAATGCCAGCGCCTGCTTTTGTTGCGCCCTGGCAGGATGAAATGACACTGCGAAGCGCGCCGGCAGTCGGCGAGCATGGTGAGCTGCCTGGCCTGCCGTCAGCCAGTCGTCAAGCTTGAGCGCTTGCCGCACCTGGGTGGTACGGCAGTCAAGTTCATAGGCTGGTTGACTCAGCTTGAAGCAATGCCGTCGACAATGACCATTCGCGACTTGGCGGATATCTGACGCAGGCGGCGTGCATGCGC
Organism: Burkholderiaceae bacterium; assembly: GCA_964228805.1. Lineage (GTDB taxonomy): Bacteria > Pseudomonadota > Gammaproteobacteria > Burkholderiales > Burkholderiaceae_C > Hylemonella. The sequence goes on along the minus strand of CAXRBE010000070.1, from coordinate 1,543 downwards.
GTATTCGGGCGATTCCAGCCAGGCCTTGGCTTGGTCCATGCTTGGAAATTCCAGCACCACCAGCCGACGCGGCTGCCAATCGCCTTCCACATACTCCATCTCGCCGCCCCGCGCCAGAAAGCGCCCACCGTAGGCCGTCACCGTGGCGGGCGATAACTTCTTGTACTCCTCAAACCCCTGCGGGTCTGTGATCGCCATGTCGTTGATGATGTAGGCAGGCATGGCTTTCGGTGTCAGGCCGCTTTCTTAATGGGCTGCTGGCGAATCTTGATTCCCAGCTCTTTCTCTCGCAGGAATTGCAGCGCAGCGGTGTCACGGTCCCCCAACCCTAGTTCGATCGCGCGCTCCATAGTTGCCACAGCGGCTCTGCCAACCAGTGCCTTCGATCCCATCTGTTCTGCCGCCTCACATGCCAGGCGTACATCCTTACAGGCCAGTCGGATGGCAAAACCTGGGCTGTCGTCACCGACAAAACCCTTCTTGGGCATGGCCACAGCGAATTGCTGATTCCAGGCCATGGTAGTTTTCATCACCTCCTGCATCAACTCCAGCGTCAATCCGTTCTTGGCGCCGATAGAAAGCGCCTCGATATTGGCGATCATGATTGCAGTGGCCAAAAGATTGTTGGTCATCTTCATGGCGTGACCAGTGCCAGGTCCGCCGCAGAAATAAGTGTCAGTGCCCATGCACTTGAGAACCGGCGTCACAAAATCAATGGCCGCTCGATTGCCGCCCACCATCAAGGTCAGGGTACCGGAAATCGCATGCTCGCTGGTCTTGCCCACGGGTGAGTCAACGAGTTCCATGCCCATGGCTCTCAGGGCATCACCAACTCGACGCGAGGTGTTCGGATCGATCGTGCTCATCTCGATCACAACACCACCTTTCCTGAGCCCCTTGGCAATGCCATCCTCTCCCAGGATGGCCGAATCCACATGGTGAGGCTCGGGCAACATGGTGACGACCACCTCGCTTGCCTGTCCGACCTCGCGGCCATTTTTTGCAGCCTTGGCACCGGCCTTGACCAGCGATTCGACTGCCGCAGGATTCAGGTCATAAACCGTTAATTCATGACCGCCTTTCAACACATTGAGCGCCATGGGCGCGCCCATGACTCCAAGCCCGACAAAACCGACTTTCATACGATCTCCAGTTAAAAATTGCCTAAAAAATCAAGTGCCCCATTTGTCGATTTCCCAGACAGGACGACCACGCAGATCAGCCACGTCCTTGCGCATGAATTCTGATGCGGCAGGCTTCATGCCAAGTTTGTCATAGGCAGTCTTGACCAATGGCGCACTGCGACGGAAAGCTGCGCGTACCTGATCCCAGGTCAGGGCTTTCTCGATCTGCTTGTTGTCTTGCATGTACTTGGAGGACTCCAGGATTGCCAGTGCATCTTTCTCTGTCGGCCATGACCAGCCGCGCGCGAACAGCACATCGTCCTTGACGACTTTGGCGCCAGCGGCAGGGTCGAGCTTCCAGTATTGCTTGACCAGTTGCGATACCTCTCCGGAATCCATAGCGGTCAGTGCCGCCACGG
>CAXRBE010000069.1:0-5304 GCA_964228805.1 Burkholderiaceae bacterium | reverse complement strand
CTCCATGCTGACGTAAAACCATGCCGCCGACTCCACTGAGCCGCCCACCGTAAGCAAGCCATGGTTACGCAGGACGACAGCTTTGTTGCTACCCAGCGCTTTTGCAATGCGCAGACCCTCGTCCAATTCATGCGCCACGCCGCCGTAGTCGTCGTAGAGCACGTGGTCGTTATAAAACGCGCAGGCATCTTGGCTAATCATTGACAGCGTCTTGCCCAGCATGGAGAAGGCACGTCCATGGATGCCATGCGTGTGCGCGGCAGCGATCACGTCAGGGCGAGCTTCGTGGATGCGCGAATGAATAGCGAACGCGGCACGATTCAGTGGATGCGAACCTTCTACGATGTTGCCCTGGTGATCGACACGAATCAAATTGCTGACCTTGATTTGACTGAAATGCACGCCAAATGGATTCACCCAAAACGTGGTTGGGAACTCCGGATCTCGCACCGTGATGTGTCCGGCTGCTCCCTCATCGAGCCCAATACGAGAAAAAATGCGGAACGCCCCCGCAAGCATTTGTTTACGGTGCAAGCGCTCATCTGCTACGTTGGTGAATTTGGTTGGCATGGGCATGGCGTTTCCTGCGCCACCCACGGCGGCTCCTTCGGCACTGACAATGGACTCGGTGTTCATCTTTAATTACTCCGTGTATAGAAAATTTATTGTGGAACGAGCTTGTCACAAAGGTCTGATCGCCCTGGGGCCCAAGGTCAGCATGGTTGAGATTAGCTGCATAAGTAAGAGAGGATTGCGGTATTTTCTTGCAGAAGCGGCAGTTTTGCAGCATCATCGGCCAAGGGTGCCGTATGGTTTTGGCCGTTTGGAAGGCCTCTTCAGGGGAGACAGCTTATGACTGATCATTTCAGCGGCGATGCATTGCTGTTCCAAGAAATACGCAGCCAGCTTTTTACCTCGGTGATTTCGGATGCGCTTGACGCCGTGGGCCACCGACAGCAGGCCATGTCCTCGCATATCCGGCCCCTGGACGACACGCTGATTCTGGTGGGCCGCGCCCGCACTGCCTCCTTCATGGAGGTCTGGCATCACGAAGAGGGCAGCAATCCCTATGAGCTTGAGATTGCCCTTGTTGACAGCCTCAAGCCTGATGAGATCGCCGTCTTTGCGTGCTCGGGCTCGGCCCGTATCGGCCCCTGGGGCGAGCTGCTGTCGACCGCGGCCCGGGCTCGCGGTGCGGCCGGCGCGGTGATGGACGGATGCACGCGTGATGTGCGCGCCATCCGGGCCATGAAGTTTCCCGTGTTTCATGGCGGCATCGCCCCGCTCGACAGCAAGGGCCGGGCGCGCATCATGGCGGTGGATATCCCGATCGAATGCGCGGGCGTGCACATCCGACCGGGCGACCTAATGGTCGGCGACGTTGACGGGGTGGTGGTGATCCCGCAGGCGGTCGAGCGAAAAGTGCTGGAGATGGCCTTCAAGAAGATTTCTGGAGAGCGAAACACGCTCAGGGACCTGCAGCGCGGCGACAAATTGGCCGATGTCTTTGCGCGTTATGGGATTTTGTGAAGGCATTTCGCGCGTGGCAACGAGCCGAGCAGGACAGTGGGTTCGACTTGGCGGGGAAAGAGATCTCTAACTCCCCCTTTGGGTTCTCCTCATCACCCTTGCGCCTTGGAATCAGGTGTTCATGGCAGTGAAAGCTTGAAACCTCTTGACGTCGAGAGGTAGTTCTGGTGTAGGTCAGAGGTGGCGTTGCCTGGGCGAGACAGGCATTTGGGGCCTGTGTAGTGGGAATTTTGCTGAACACTACATGAGCACTACACGGCCCAAAATAGAAGAAGGACTCAAGCCATGCTCGGCTATAAGTCCTTGATTTTATTGTTTTCGGTGGTAGGTCGTGCAGGATTCGAACCTGCGACCAACGGATTAAAAGTCCGCTGCTCTACCAACTGAGCTAACGACCCCCCCGCTCACACCCAGTCATAGAGGCTGAAATGCTTGCTGCGAAGCCGGGAATTGTAGCTTAGTTTTTTTGGCTTTCTGGCCTGCAAATAAATTTTGCAGACGCGAAAACGCTGGCTTGGCTGACCTAGTATGTTTCCAGATGCAAGCGACCTTCACTGCGCAAGGACGCGGCAGTCGCCTCCCAATCAAACCCGGCCTGTTCGGCCACTTGCCTGAGCGCAGCGAGCACCCCTTCTTCCATCGCCTTGAGGCCACAGACGTAAAAATATGTATTGGGATCTTGCAGCAGCGGGGCCAGGTCGGCAGCGCGCTCGCGCATCAAATCCTGCACATAACGTTTGGGCTGGCCAGTAGCTCGGCTGAAGGCCATCTGGATATCAATGAAGTCCTTCGGCAGGTTCTGCAAGGGACCGAAGTAAGGTAATTCCTCCTTGGTGCGGGCGCCAAAAAAGAGCATCAGCTTGCCACCCTCAAACTTGCCCGAAGCGCGCAGTCGGCGGCGCCACTCGGTCATGGCGCGCATCGGTGCACTGCCTGTGCCGGTGCAGATCATCACAATGCTGCTCCTGGGATGGTTGGGCATCAGAAAGCTGGCGCCAAACGGCCCCATCACCTGCACCTTGTCACCCACCTGCAGATCGCACATATAGTTGCTGGCCAGGCCACGCACCGGATTGCCTTGGTGATCTTCCAGCACCCGCTTGATAGTGAGCGAGAGGTTGTTGTAGCCCGGCCTCTCGCCATTGCGCGGGCTGGCAATGCTGTACTGGCGCGCGTGGTGCGGCCGTCCCTGACTGTCGCTACCAGGGGGCACCACACCGATCGACTGGCCCTCCAGCACCGGAAAAGGCATGCTGCCAAAGTCCAGCACGATATGGTGGGTGTCGTACTCTTTGCCCACCTCGGTCACCCGTACATTGCCGGTCACCGTAGCCTGAATGGTTTTCTGCGCCGCCTTGGGGCCATATAAATTGGTATAGGCATGGGCAGCCGACCAGGGCGGCAAACTGGCGCCGTAATTCACCATCGGCTTGGCATCGGTCATGGTGCTGGCCGCTGAACTACTCAGGGCGACCGCCTTGGCATCTGCCTGCCCCTCAGAAGGCGGCTGGTCTGCCAAGGGCAGCGTCTGGTCCACCACCTCCCCAGTTGCACGCAACTCATCCGGGCTGAGTTCCTGGGGTAGGCTGCCCCAGCTGAGCTGCTCCTCCAGACTATAGGCACGTACACGTGGCATGGTCCGGTAGTTGTCGATCGAACCGGTTGGACAGGGCGAGATACAGGCGTTGCACCAGTCGCATTTCTCTGCATCGACCACATAGTTGTTGCTGTCGTGCGTGATCGCACCGACTGGACACATGGTCTCGCAGGTATTGCAACGGATGCAGATCTCAGGGTCGATCAGGTGTTGCTTGATCAGCCCGCTGTCAGAAGCGCCCATGGTGCTCTCCTATTCATTGCCAAGGTGGTAGGTCGATCGGCTAGCTGGTCTGCACGATTCAGTTGAACCGAACGTATTCAAAGTCCACCGGCTGGCGGTTGATGCCCATGGCCGGCGGCGCAATCCAGTTGGCAAACTTGCCCGGCTCGACCACCCGTCCCATCAGGCTGGCGACAAAGGCGCGGTCGGCGCCACTGGGCAGCCATTCGTCATGGCGCGCAGCCCACTCGGCCTCAGACACCACCTGGCCCTCGGGTGACACCTTCACGCCGGAGAGCGCGCCGATATTGCGGTGAAAAGCCTTGTGCGGTGTTTTCAGGCGGAAGGGAATGCCCGCTTTTTCAATCAGCTTGTTCCAGCGCTCCACGCCGGCGATCGAGTCCTTGATGTAGTCGTCACGCAGCACTTCGTTCAAGGCGTTCAACATGGGAACCTCTTTTTCCACCATCTGGCCATTGACCACATTGAGCACACGGTAAGTCTGGCCACGCAACTGGTGGTCATCGGTACGTTTACCCTCTTCGTAGCGCCCCTTCAGGCCAGTGGAATAGAAGGTGGCAGCGTTGGACGACTCGTCCGCACCGAACAGGTCAATCGTCACGCTGAAATGGAAGTTCAGGTAACGCTGCAGAGTGGGCAGGTCGATCACGCCGGCTTCGCGCAGCTTCTTGGGGTCGTCGGTCTTCAACTCGTTCATCACCTGGCAGGTGCGGTTGATCACCCGGCCCACACCCGACTCACCGACAAACATATGGTGGGCTTCCTCGGTCAGCATGAACTTGGTGGTGCGTGCCAGGGGATCAAAGGCCGACTCGGCCAGCGCACAGAGCTGGAACTTGCCGTCACGGTCGGTGAAGTAGGTGAACATGAAAAAGCTCAGCCAGTCGGGCGTTTGCTCGTTGAAGGCTTGCAAGATGCGCGGGTTGTCTTCCTGGCCCGAGCGGCGCTGCAGCAATGCATCGGCTTCTTCACGGCCGTCACGGCCAAAGTGCTTGTGCAGCAGGTAGACCATGGCCCACAGATGTCGGCCCTCCTCCACATTGCTCTGAAACAGGGTGCGCAGGTCGTACATGCTGGGTGCGGTCAGGCCCAGGTGGCGCTGCTGCTCCACCGAGGCGGGCTCGGTGTCGCCTTGGGTGACGATGATGCGGCGCAGGTTGGCGCGGTATTCGCCAGGCACATCCTGCCAGGCATCTTCGCCCAGGTGGTCACCAAAGTGAATCTTGCGGTCTTGCTGGCCGGGGTTGAGGAAAATGCCCCAGCGGTAGTCGCGCATCTTGACATGGCCAAACTGGGCCCAGCCCTGCGGGTCCACGCTGACTGCGGTACGCAGGTAGACGCTGGCATCGGTGGTGCCTTCGGGGCCCATATCGTCCCACCAGTTGATGAAGTCAGGCTGCCAGCTCTCCAGCGCGCGCTGCAAAGCGCGGTCTTCGGCCAGGTTGACGTTGTTGGGGATCTTTTCGCTGTAGTTGATAGAGGACATAACGGTCTCCGTTTCAGTGCAAGTCAAACAATGCGGTGGAAGCAGTTGGGTTGCGACGAGCCACCTGGTTCACGTCGCACAACCTGATCGAGTTAAACGCGGTTCCAGTCGAAGGCAGCCTTGTCGCCCTTGCCATAGACCTTGAGCGCGCCCTTCTCGCCCACGGCATTGGGACGCTGGAAAATCCAGTTCTGCCAGGCGGTCAAGCGGCCGAAGACACGGGTCCACATGTTCTCCGCGCCGTTACAGCGCAGGTTGGCTTCCATGCCGGTCAGGGCGTCGGGGCTCATGGCCACCCGCTCCTCAATCGCGATGCGGGTCTCGTCGGCCCAGTCGATATCGTCCGGGGCGCTGGTCACCAGGCCAAGTGCCATGGCAGCCTCGCCATCGAGCAGCTGGCCCGCACGGGCACGCACCGCCTCCATGGCCGGGGTCTCATTGTAGAAAC
>CAXRBE010000068.1:0-14682 GCA_964228805.1 Burkholderiaceae bacterium | reverse complement strand
ATGGGCAAATTGGTTGATCAGTGCGAAGCCTGGGGCCTGGTGACACGCGAAACAGATACGCGCGATGCCCGCGCCAAGCAGGTGCGCTTCACGCCCAGCGGGCGGGCCTGGCTGGCAGCCTTCCGCAAGGCGGTGCTGCAGACCGAGGCCGAGGTGCGCCAGTCGGTGGGGGCGGAAGTCGCCACGGTCATTGCCCTGGGCCTGGAAGTCTACGCGGCGGGCTGAACCACAGGCTTTGGGCCCCTTTGGGGGCACTAAATATTGAAAACCGGCCTAATTGGTGCAGGGGCGCAGCGCCTTTCCGGCCAACGCCGGACGCAGCTCATCCAGCCTGGCCTGCAGGGCTTCGTCCAGCAGTGGCAGCACCAAAGCAGCGCCTCGCTGTGCAGAGGCTTCCTGCACCACGCGCATTTTGCTGAGCCCGCGGCGCTCAAACTCGGCCAGGGCCAGCTCAGCTCCGTCCTGGGTCGCAAAACTGCCCAGCGACAAGCCTGGCGCCAGTTCTGGCGCCAGGACAGGCTCACTCTCGAGCTTGAGGGTCTTGAGCCTGGCCTGTTGCCGCGTTAGCTCAGCGGGGCCATCAAAGCGGCCAAGGTAGACCAGCCACTGGGGCGGCATCAAAGCCGCCTGCACGCGCCAGGAGCCAATTGGCCACGGCTCCAGCGCTGCAAGCAGCTTGGCCAACTGCTTCTCGCCAAAGGGTCCGGCCTGCATGCAGCGCAGCCTTCTGGCGGAGGCCTCGGCTTGCTGCGCCTGCTCGCGCGTGAGCAGGCGGATTTGCTCGGGGCGAAGTTGTTGCCCCAGACGCTGCGGCTCGGACTGTGGCATTGGCCCCAAGCCGTAGGCCAGCAAGGCCCCTTGCGACCAGGCCAGATAAGCCAGGTTGAGCAGGAGCAGCAGCAGGACAAACAGCCTTAGCATGGCCCCTGATTTTCAGGCAGAAGACGCCGGCCCTGGGCGAACACTGACTTCGGCGCTGTCAACACGACGCAGCCCCGCACTGGTCTGTACCAGCAGTGCGCCCCGCTCGTCCACGCCCGCAGCGCGCCCACATGTGCCATCACTGAGCTGCACCTCAGCGCCGGCCAGGGCGTCGCGCTGCAGATAGGCGCTGCGCAAAGGCGCAAAGCCATGTTGCGCAAAGGCCAGGATCGCGCTCACCAGGGGCGGCACCACCCGCAGCAGGGCCTGGGCCGAGTCCACTTCGGGTGCCAGCTCGCGCAGCCAGGCCGCGGGCGTGCTCAAGCCAGCAGCGTCGCGCGGCCCGATGTTGAGGCCGACCCCGATCACGACATAGCGCAGATTGGCCACGCTTAGCGTTTCGATCAGGATGCCGCCCAGCTTGCGACCGTCCAGATACAGATCGTTGGGCCATTTCAGGCGCAGGTCAGGGTGCAGGCTATGCACCAGGCTCAGGCCCACCGCCAAAGACAGGCCTGACCAGTCGGCCACCCGCAGGGGCAAGCCCAAGGAAAAAGTCAAGGCCTGTGCGGAGCCCGCCGCACCAAGCCACTGCCGCCCCAGGCGCCCGCGTCCGGCGGTCTGCAGCTGCGCCACCAGCAGCACCGGATCGACCAATCCAGCGCGCGCGCGTCGCATCAGCTCGGTGTTGGTGGAGTCGATGCTGGGCAGGATCTCGACCGTGAAGCCCGCCAGTCCGGGGGCCACCGCTTGCCAGATCGCTTCGGCCGGCCAGACATTCGGGGCGCTGAGCTCAGACGCCACAGGCAAGGCCAGCTTCAACGCCGCCGCTTCGGGGCAAGCAGGGTGCCGCGACAACTCTTATTGCCGCACCAGCAGGGATAGTCGGCCTTGAGCTTTTTGGTATAGGGCTCATCGATGATCAGGCCGTAGTCATAGTTCAGCTCCTCGCCAGCCCGGATCTTGCGCAGCGACTTGATGAAGACCCGGCCATCCACTTCGTCTGGCTCGCAGTTGGGCGCACAGGAGTGGTTGATCCAGCGGGCAGAATTGCCGCCCACATTGGCATCGATCACATGGTCTTCATCCACATGAAAATAAAAAGTGTGATTGGGGTCTGCGGGGTTGTGCGGGTGGCGCCGCAGCGCCTCCTTCCAGCTGATTACCTCGCCCACATACTCGATGATGACCTCACCCTTGGGAATGTCCTGCACTGCGAACACGCCTTTGCCGTGGACGCCTGAACGACGGGTTTGAATGCGGCGAGTGGAATTGGGGATGGCTGGTTTTGACACGGCAAAAAAATTTGGTAAGGTGAACTCGTATGGGCGCGCGCGGGCGCGCTCGCATGTGTGCGTGCGCGTGCGCGCGCGCGAGAACTGTGGATTGTAGTCAGATGAAAAGTGCAGCTATGAAAACAGGTGGGGATTCCAGCAAAACCCTGGTGATTGCCGAAAAGCCATCCGTGGCCCAGGACATCGTGCGCGCGCTCACCACTGTGGCGGGCAAGTTCGACAAGCACGATGACCACTTTGAAAACGAACGCTATGTGGTGACCAGCGCGGTGGGCCACCTGGTCGAGATTCAGGCACCAGAGCAGTACGATGTGAAGCGAGGCAAATGGAGCTTTGCCCATTTGCCGGTGATTCCGCCTCATTTCGAGCTCAAGCCGGTGGACAAGACCAAGAGCCGGCTCAATGCGGTGGTGAAACTGGCCAAGCGCAAGGATGTGGGCCAGCTGATCAACGCCTGCGACGCCGGTCGCGAGGGCGAGCTGATTTTCCGCCTGATTGAACAGTACGCCAGCGGCAGCAAGCCCCTGGGCAAGCCGGTGCTGCGCCTGTGGCTGCAGAGCATGACGCCCCAGGCCATCCGCGACGGCTTTGACCATCTACGCACCGACCGGCAGATGCAGCCCCTGGCCGACGCGGCACGTAGCCGCTCCGAGGCCGACTGGCTGGTCGGCATCAACGGCACGCGAGCGATGACCGCCTTCAACTCGCGTGATGGCGGCTTTTTCCTTACCACCGTGGGCCGAGTGCAGACCCCTACCCTGGCGGTGGTGGTTGAACGCGAGGAGCAGATCCGCAAGTTTGTCAGCCGCGACTATTGGGAAGTGCACGCCAGCTTCCAGGCTAAGGCTGGCTCTTACCCAGCCAAGTGGTTCGATCCCGCCTGGCGCAAATCAGATGACGACGCCGAGCAGCGCGCCGACCGGGTCTGGTCAGAGCAGCAAGCCCAGGCGATTGCCCAGGCGACTCAGGGGCAGAGCGCCAGCGTGAGCGAGGAAAGCAAGCCCAGCACTCAGGCATCTCCCATGTTGTTTGACCTGACCAGCCTGCAGCGCGAGGCCAATGGCAAGTTCGGTTTTTCGGCCAAGACCACCCTGTCCCTGGCCCAAAGCCTGTACGAGCGCCACAAGGCCCTGACCTACCCGCGCACCGATTCGCGCCATCTGCCTGAGGATTACCTCGCGGTGGCCAAACAGACCATGACCATGCTGGCCGGCTCCGAGCTCAAACACCTGGCGCCTCATGCGGCCACAGCCATCCAGGGCGGCTATGTCAAGCCCAACAAGCGCATCTTTGACAACGCCAAGGTGAGCGACCACTTTGCCATCATCCCCACCCTGCAGGCGCCCAGCGGCCTGAGCGAGGCCGAGCAGAAGCTGTACGATCTGGTGGCGCGCCGCTTCCTGGCAGTGTTTTTCCCCAGTGCCGAATACCAGGTGACCACCCGCATCACCCGCGCGGCCGGACACAGTTTCAAAAGCGAAGGCAAAGTGCTGGTCAAGCCCGGCTGGCTGGCCATCTACGGCAAGGAAGCCGACGATGAGCTGGCACCTGGCGAAGGCAGCAACAAGACCCTGGTGCCGGTGCAGCCCAATGAAAAGGTGCATGCAGAAGATGTGCAGGCCAAGGGGCTCAAGACCCGGCCGCCCGCCCGTTATTCGGAGGCCACCTTGCTCACCGCCATGGAGGGCGCGGGCAAATTGATCGAGGATGACGAGCTGCGCGAGGCCATGCATGAAAAAGGCCTGGGCACGCCGGCCACCCGAGCCGCCATCATCGAGGGCCTGCTGGGCGAAAAGTACATGCTGCGCGAAGGGCGCGAGCTGATTCCCACCGCCAAAGCCTTCCAGCTGATGACCCTGCTGCGCGGGCTTGGTGTGGAAGAGCTGTCCAAACCCGAGCTCACCGGTGAATGGGAGTTCAAGCTCTCAGAGATGGAGCATGGCCGCCTCTCGCGCGCAGCCTTCATGCGCGAGATCGCTGCGATGACCGAGCACATCGTGAAAAAAGCCAAGGAGTACGACCGCGACAGCGTGCCGGGTGACTACGCCACTCTGCACACGCCCTGCCCCAACTGCGGCGGCGTGGTCAAGGAAAACTACAGGCGCTACACCTGCACCGGCAGCCGGGGCGATTCGGATGGTTGCGGTTTTTCCTTCACCAAGATCCCGGCCGGCCGCGCCTTCGAGTTGCCCGAAGTGGAGTCCTTTTTGCGCGACAAGAAAATAGGCCCACTGGAGGGCTTTCGCTCCAAAGCGGGCTGGCCCTTCACTGCCGAGATCGCGCTCAAGTTCAGCGAAGAAGACAAGAACTGGAAGCTCGAGTTCGATTTTGGCCAGGACGACGCGGCCCAGACCGGTGAGCTGGTCGATTTTTCTGCCCAGGAGTCGCTAGGCACCTGCCCCAAATGCGGCGCCCCGGTCTATGAACAGGGCAAGAGCTATGTCTGCGCCAAATCGGTGCCCACCCCCGATCAGCCCACCCCGAGTTGTGATTTCAAAAGCGGCCAGATCATTCTGCAGCAGCCTGTGGAGCGCGAGCAGATGCGCAAGCTTCTGGCCACCGGCAAAACCGACCTGCTGGAAAAATTTGTCTCCATGCGCACCCGACGGCCCTTCAAGGCCAGGCTGGCCTGGGACGCCGAGGCTGGCAAGGTGAGCTTCGAGTTCGAGCCCTCCAAATACCCGCGCAAAACCACAGCCCGCCCGTCTGGCGCAGCCACAGCCCCTGTGGCCAAGAAGGCTGCGACGAAAAAGGCGCCGTCAAAAAAGGCGAGTGCCCCCAAGGCCAAAGCCCCGCGCAAGGCCGCTGCCGGCAAAGTGCCCAGCCCAATTCTGGCCGCCGTGATTGGCAACGAGCCGGTGGCACGCACCGAGGTCATCAAAAAGCTATGGGACTACATCAAGGCCCAGGGACTGCAGGACGCTCAGAACAAGCGCGCCATCAACGCCGATGCCAAGCTCAAGCCCCTGTTTGGCAAGGACCAGATCAATATGTTTGAGCTGGCCGGAATTGTGGCCAAGCATCTGGGCTGAAATTGGCCTGGCTTACCTGGCCACCACGCGCGCCATCTCCAGGCACTTGTTGGAGTAGCCCCACTCGTTGTCGTACCAGCTCACCACCTTGATGAAGGTCTTGTCCAGGGCGATGCCGGCCTCGGCGTCAAACACGCTGGTGCAGGTCTCGCCGCGAAAGTCGGTGGCCACCACTTTTTGCTCGGTGTAGCCGAGGATGCCCTTCAAGGCGCCCTGGCTCTGGGCCTTCATCTCGGCGCAGATGTCCTTGTAGTCGGCTTCCTTGTTGAGCTCCACCGTCAGGTCAACGACGGAGACATCGCTGGTGGGCACGCGAAAGCTCATGCCGGTGAGCTTCTTGTTGAGCTCGGGGATGACCACGCCCACGGCTTTGGCCGCGCCGGTGGAACTCGGGATGATGTTCTCCAGGATGCCGCGCCCGCCGCGCCAGTCTTTATTGGACGGGCCATCGACGGTTTTTTGGGTGGCGGTGGCCGCGTGCACCGTGGTCATGAGGCCGCGCTTGATGCCCCATTTGTCATTGAGCACCTTGGCCACCGGGGCCAGGCAGTTGGTGGTGCAGCTGGCGTTGCTGATGATGGCCTGGCCAGCGTAGCTCTTGTCGTTCACACCAAAGACAAACATGGGGGTGTCATCTTTTGACGGGGCCGACATGATGACCTTGCTGGCGCCGGCAGTCAGGTGCTTTTCGGCGGTGGCCTTGTCCAGGAACAGGCCGGTAGACTCGATCACCACTGTAGCGCCGACATCTGCCCATTTCAGGTTGGCCGGGTCGCGCTCCTGGGTCAGGCGGATTTTTTTGCCGTTGACCAGCAGGGTGTTGCCCGACACGCTGATCTCGCCCTTGAAGCGGCCGTGCACGCTGTCGTACTGGAGCATATAGGCCAGGTAGTCCGGCTCGAGCAGGTCATTGATGCCCACAATCTCGATGTCAGGAAAATTCTGCACCGCTGAACGCAGCACATTGCGGCCGATTCGGCCAAAGCCGTTGATGCCTACTTTGATGGTCATGATGGGTTCTCCAGAATAAAAAATTTTCCGCCCTAGGCCACTTGGCCAAGGCCATGTATCACTTGCCGAGCACCGCCTGCACCGTGTCGGCCACATTTTCCGGCGTGAAGCCAAAGTGCTTGAACAGCACCGAAGCAGGGGCCGATTCACCGTAGCAGTTGATGCCAACCACCGCGGCGCAACCGTATTTCCACCAGCCATCGGTCACGCCCATTTCGACCGCCACCCGCGGCAGGCCCTCTGGCAGCACGCTGCGCTTATAGGCCAGGCTCTGCCTGTCAAAGGTGGTGGTGCTGGGCATGGAGACCACTCGCACCGCGATGCCACGGCGAGCCAGTTCTTCCTGCGCCCTGAGCGCCAGCGACACCTCGGAACCGGTGGCAATGAGCACCAGCTGAGTTTTCTTTTTTTGCCCGAGGTCGGCTGGCTCTGACAGCACATAGGCGCCGCGGCTGATGTTGCCCAGATCATGCTTGGCGGCGTAGGGAATGTTTTGCCGGCTCAGCAAGAGGGCAGTGGGCTGCTGGCGGTTTTCCAGCGCGACCGCCCAGGCGATGGCGGTTTCGGCGGTATCGGCTGGGCGCCAGACGTCCAGATTGGGGATCAGTCGCAGGCTGGCGGCATGCTCCACCGACTGGTGAGTCGGGCCGTCCTCGCCCAGGCCGATGGAGTCGTGGGTGAAGACATGGATCACCCGCTGCTTCATCAGCGCAGCCATGCGAATGGCATTGCGCGAGTAGTCGCTGAAAGTCAGGAAGGTACCGGCATAGGGGATGAAGCCGCCGTGCAGGGCCACGCCATTCATGACCGCAGCCATGCCGAACTCACGCACCCCGTAGTTGATGTGGCGCCCGCCGTTGCCATTGCCATCTGCGTTGAAGCGCAGGCTGGGGGTGTGGCTGGTGTTGGTCAGGTTGGAGCCGGTCAGGTCGGCCGAGCCGCCCAGCAACTCGGGCAAGGCCTCTGTGAACGCCTCCAGGGCAAGCTGGCTGGCCTTGCGGGTGGCCACGGTTTCGGCCTTGCTGTGGGCTGATACCGCAGCATCCACGGCCACCTGGGCAAAGTTTTTGGGCAACTCGCCCCGCATGCGCCGCTCATACTCGGCCGCCAGCGCAGGATGAGTGGCCCGATAGGCGGCAAACTTCTTGTCCCAGGCCGCCTGCGCTGCGCTGCCACGCGCCACGGCATTCCAGGCGTCGGCCACCTCTTGCGGCACCACAAAGGCCTCGTGCGGCCAATCGAGGGCCGCACGAGTGAGCTTGATTTCCTCCGCGCCCAGAGGCTCGCCATGCGCCTTGGCGGTATTGGCCCGATTGGGCGAGCCATGTCCAATGGCGGTTTTGCAGATGATCAGGGTGGGCTGGTTGTCCGAGCCTTTGGCTCGCGCGATGGCCTCGCTCACCGCGGCCACATCATGACCATCGATCGGGCCGATCACATTCCAGCCGTAGGCAGTGAAACGCAGCGCGGTGTTGTCGCCAAACCAGGGGCTGACCTGGCCATCGATCGAGATGCCGTTGTCGTCGTACAGAGCAATCAGCTTGTTGAGCTTCCAGACACCGGCGAGCGCCGCCGCCTCATGGCTGATGCCCTCCATCATGCAGCCGTCACCCATGAACACATAGGTGTGGTGGTCGACGATGGTGTGGCCTTCGCGGTTGAACTCGGCTGCCAGCAGTTTTTCGGCCAGCGCCATGCCCACCGCATTGGTCATGCCCTGGCCCAGCGGTCCGGTGGTGGTTTCCACCCCGGGGGTGTGGCCCACCTCGGGGTGGCCGGCGGTCTTGCTGTGCAGCTGGCGAAAATTCTTCAACTCCTGCATCGGCAGGGCGTAGCCACTCAGGTGCAGCAGGGCATAGAGCAGCATGGAGGCGTGGCCGTTGGACAGCACAAAGCGGTCGCGGTCAAACCATTGCGGGTCGGCCGGGCTGTGTTTGAGGTGCTCTGCCCACAGGGCTAGCGCCATCTCGGCCATGCCCATGGGCGCGCCCGGGTGGCCTGAGTTGGCCTGTTGCACTGCATCCATTGCCAAGGCGCGAATCGCGTTGGCCATCTGTCGGGTTTTTGCCATGGTGGGCTGCTGGGGAGGGGCTGGGGTTTGGGAAAAGCCAAGATTCTACCGGCGCCAAGTCTGATACCTGCCCAGCCATGCTCTACAGTGCGGTCTGTGCAGACAAGTGCGCGCCCCATCAAAGCCATGCTGCTGGCCGCAGGCCGGGGCGAGCGCATGCGCCCGCTGACCGACACACAGCCCAAACCCCTGCTCCTGGTGCGCGGGCAACCCTTGCTGCGCTGGCAGGTCAACGCCCTGGCCCATAGTGGCTTTACCGACTTGCTGATCAACACCGCCTGGCTGGGGGCACAGATTCCGGCCTATTTCGGCCCCGCGCCTGAGGCGCTGGGCCGGCCGCTGTCGATTGACTATTCGCACGAGGGTCAGGACTTTGGCGCTGCGCTGGAGACCGCCGGCGGCATCGTACGCGCGCTGCCTCGCCTGGGTGAGATTTTCTGGGTGCTGGCGGCCGATGTGTTTGCCCCCAACTTTCAATTTGACCCGGCCGCCGTGGCGCGTTTTGCCGCCGGCAACAGGCTGGCCCACCTGTGGCTGGTGCCCAATCCAGAGCACCACCCTGGTGGGGATTTTGGCCTGTCGGACCAGGGCCTGGCGCTCAACCTAAGCGCTGAACATCAGGGGCCCCGCTACACCTTCAGCACCATTGCTTTGTACCGGCGCGAGCTGTTTGACGCGCCCTGGTGCGATATCGAACCTGGCAATCCACTGGGGATAAAAGCCCTTCTGGCCCCCTTGTTGCGTCGGGCCATGGACAATAGGCAGGTCAGCGCCGAGCTTTACACCGGGGCCTGGGCCGATGTCGGCACCCCGGGGCGGCTGGCCCAACTGAACGAATAACAACTGCTTCATGAATATTGAGCTCTACGCCCAACGACGTGCCCGTCTGGCTGCCCAATTGGGCCCGGACGCGCTGGCCATTGTGCCCACCGCGCCGGAGCGGCAGCGCAACCGTGACAGTGAGTTTCTGTTTCGCTTTGACAGTTATTTTCATTACCTGAGTGGCTTTGGTGAGCCCAATGCCTGGCTTCTGGTCGACAGTGAAGGCCAAAGCACCCTGTTCTGCAACCCCAAGGACCTGGAGCGCGAAATCTGGGACGGCATTCGCCTTGGGCCGCAGGCTGCCACGGCCACTCTGGGGGTGGACGCCGCCTATCCGGTCGCCGAGCTTGAACAGCGCATGCCCAAGCTGCTGGAGAACAAGGCCACGGTCTGGTTTCCCTTTGCCACCCACCCCGGGCTGGAGGGTCGCATCGATGGGTGGCTCAAATCGGTACGGGCCCGAGTGCGCTTTGGCGCACTCTGCCCTGACAACCAACGCGATCTGTGCAGCATTCTGGACGAAATGCGACTGTTCAAGGATGCCCACGAACAGGATGTGATGCGCCGCGCAGCACAGATCAGCGCCGGGGCACACATCCGTGCCATGCAGCTATCCGCGCGCATGCTGCGCAATGGGCTGCCGGTGTGCGAATACCACCTCGATGCTGAACTGCTGCACGAGTTTCGTCGCCATGGCTCGCAATATCCCGCCTATGGCTCGATCGTGGCCGCTGGCGCCAATGCCTGCGTGCTGCACTACCGCGCAGACATTGCACCCATCCGGGCTGGCGATCTGGTGTTGATTGATGCCGGCTGCGAGCTCGACGGGTATGCCAGCGACATCACCCGCACGTTTCCTGCCAACGGGCGCTTCAGCGGGCCACAACGCGCCCTGTACGAGCTGGTGCTGGCCGCGCAAGATGCGGCGGTTGCCGCCACCCGCCCGGGTGCACGCTTCACTGATGCGCATGAAGCCGCAGTACGGGTGCTGACCCAGGGCATGTTCGACCTCAAGCTGCTCAACCAGGACCAGCATGGCACGCTCGAAGATGCCATTGAGCACCGCCACTACTTTGCCCATTACATGCACCGCACCGGCCACTGGCTGGGCATGGATGTGCACGACTGCGGCAGCTATGTCGAGCCGAGCGAGCTGGGTCAGGTGAGCGAACGCAAGGACCCGCTGAGCGGAGAACTCATCAAGGACCGTCCCAGCCGCATCCTGCGCCCTGGCATGGCCCTGACCATCGAGCCTGGGCTCTATGTCCGTCCCAGCGAGGGCATTCCCCCCGAGTTCTGGAACATTGGTATCCGCATCGAGGACGACGCTTTTGTCACTGAGCAGGGGTGTGAGCTGATCACACGAGGCGTGCCAGTGCAGCCCTTGGAAATAGAAGCCTTGATGCAGGCCTAAAATACGCCCCCTTTGACGAATGACCGAACAAGGCGCCTTGTGCGTCCCTGCTACAAGACTGCTCTCGCAGGAGTTTTTTTATGACGACCCCGAATGAAAGGCGTGATGCCCTGCGTCGCGCCGCGCTCGATTACCACCAATCTCCTACGCCCGGCAAGATCTCCATTGCCGCCACCAAGCAGCTGACCAACCAGCACGACCTGTCGCTGGCCTACACGCCCGGTGTGGCCGTGCCCTGCGAGGAGATCGCCAAGGACCCTGCTGCCGCCTACAAGTACACCAGCCGCGGCAACCTGGTGGCCGTGATCACCAATGGCACTGCAGTGCTGGGCCTGGGCGACATCGGTCCGCTGGCGTCCAAGCCGGTGATGGAGGGCAAGGGCGTTCTGTTCAAGAAATTTGCCGGCATCGATGTGTTTGACATCGAGATTGACGAAAAACACGATCTGGACCGTCTGGTCGACATCATTGCTGCGCTCGAGCCCACCTTTGGTGGCATCAACCTGGAAGACATCAAGGCGCCGGACTGCTTCTATGTGGAGCGCAAGCTGCGCGAGCGCATGAAGATCCCGGTCTTCCACGACGACCAGCACGGCACAGCCATCGTGGTGGCCGCTGGCCTGATCAATGGCCTGAAGGTGGCTGGCAAAGAACTCAAAGACGTCAAGTTGGTCACATCAGGCGCAGGCGCTGCCGCGCTGGCCTGCCTGAAGCTGCTGGTGAAAATGGGCTTGCCACGCAAGAACATCTGGGTGACCGATCTGGCCGGCGTGGTGTATGAGGGCCGCACCGAGCTGATGGACGACGCCAAGCGCGTGTTTGCGCAAGCGACCGCCGCGCGCGCTCTGGGCGAAGTCATTGAGGGTGCCGACATTTTTCTGGGGCTTTCTGCGGGCGGGGTGCTCAAAGCCGAGATGGTCAAACGCATGGCGGCCAAGCCCATTGTGTTTGCTCTGGCCAACCCCAACCCGGAAATCGATCCGGCCGAGGCTCGTGCCGCGCGCAGTGACATCATCATGGCGACCGGGCGCACCGATTACCCGAACCAGATCAACAACGTTCTGTGTTTTCCCTATATTTTCCGCGGCGCCCTCGATGCCCGCGCCTCCACCATCACCGATGAGATGGAGATCGCCGCGGTGCGGGCCATGGCTGAGCTGGCCCAGGCCGAGCAAAGCGAAGTGGTGGCCGCGGCCTATGCCGGTGAGCAGCTTTCCTTTGGCCCCGACTACCTCATCCCCAAGCCCTTTGACCCTCGGCTGATGATCAAGATTGCGCCCGCGGTGGCCCAAGCTGCCGCCGACAGCGGCGTGGCGCAAAGCCCGATCACCGACATGGACGCTTACTGCGAACGCCTGCAAAGCCTGGTCTATGCCTCGGGCACGATCATGAAACCGATCTTCACTGCTGTGAAGACTGCTGCCAAAAAGCGCGTGGCCTATGCAGAAGGCGAGGATGAGCGTGTGCTGCGTGCCGCCCAGATTGTGGTGGATGAGCACCTGGCTCGGCCCACGCTGATCGGTCGGCCAGAGGTGATTGCCCAGCGTATCGAGAAGTTTGGTTTGCGCCTCAGAAGTGGCCAGGATTACGACGTGGTCAATGTGGAGGACGATCCGCGCTACCGCGATTTCTGGCAGACCTACCACCGCATGACCGAGCGCAGCGGGGTCACCATTCCCATGGCCAAGATCGAGATGCGACGCCGCCTGGTGCTGATCGCTGCCATGTTGCTGCACAAGGGCGATGTCGACGGCATGATTTGCGGCACCTGGGGCAATACTTCTATGCACCTGCACTACATTGACCAGGTGATTGGCAAGCGAGCGGGCGTCAACAACTTTGCCGCCATGAACGGCCTGATGCTGCCCAACCGGCAGGTGTTCCTGGTCGATACTCATGTCAATTACGACCCCAGCGCCGAGCAGTTGGCCGAGATCACCATCATGGCAGCCGAGGAAATGCGACGCTTTGGTCTGCTGCCCAAGGCGGCCCTGCTGAGCCACTCCAACTTTGGCAGCAGCCAATGGCCCAGCGCAGTCAAGATGCGCCAGACGCTGGAGTTGCTGCGGGCTGAGGCGCCCTGGCTGGAGGTAGACGGCGAGATGCATGGCGATGTGGCCCTGGATGAAGCCGCGCGCAAGGAGCTCATGCCCAACAACACCCTGAACGGATCGGCCAACCTGCTGGTGATGCCCAATATCGATGCCGCCAACATCGCTTACAACCTGCTCAAGACGGCGGCCGGTGGCAATATTGCCATCGGCCCAATCCTGCTGGGGTCCGCCAAGCCGGTGCATATCCTGACTGCCAGCACCACTGTGCGGCGCATTGTCAATATGACCGCCCTGACTGTGGCCGATGCCAATGCCGGCCGTTGATAATGTAGTGGCAAGCGCTTACTAACAAGCTCTTACAGCGGGCCAGTACCAGCTGCTGCTGGCAACCCCAATCCGCTTGGGGCCACTTGCTTTTTTGGGCCCAATCTGCGAAACTCGCGTCGTTGCGGACTTTTCGTGTTGGTCTGCAATACCCGAGGTGCTTTAGTTCATGGTACGTGCCGCGAAAGTCAAGTTAGTACTTACCTGCTTTCTGCTTTCGTTGGGCCTGGTGTTCAGCTCGCTGACCCCGGCCCGAACACCTGCCCCAGAGTCGGGTATTGCAACGGTGGCTTTATCCGAGTTGCCGCCCACAGCCCGTGAAACCTACCGCCTGATTGAAAAAGGCGGTCCGTTTCCGTACGAGAAGGACGGTACGGTTTTTGGCAATCGGGAGCGACTGCTTCCTGCCGAAAAACGCGGCTACTACAAGGAATACACGGTGGCGGCGCCAGGTGCTCGCAATCGGGGGGTGCAACGTATTGTGTGTGGAGGCGTTTCGCGCCAGCCAGAGGTCTGTTATTACACGGTCGATCACTACGCGAGTTTTCGCCGGATCGCCCCATGAGTTGGTTTTGTAAACTTGGAAAGTGTCACGGGGATGGATATGCCGCTTCGTAATGTAAGGTCAAATATTGTCCAGTCCATTCGCGCATTTCGCGTGCAGGACTTGCAGCAAGCTGCTCAGAACCTGGGGCAGCATTTTCTTTATGCCAACCTGGCCAGCGCCCAGTCCAAGCAGGACGTGCTCGATCTATTGGTGCAGCAGTTTATGTTGCCGTCCAATGTGGGCAAGAACTTTGATGCCCTGTACGACTGCCTGACCGATCCTCTGCATAAGTCTGGCACCCAGCTGGGCTTTATTGCCGTGCTGGAGCACATCCCTACCAATGCCAAGTTCGACAAGGAAGTGCGCGAGCAGCTGCTCGATATCTTCCGTGACGCGGCCGACTACTGGAATGAGCGCAAAGTGCCTTTCCGCTGCTTCTATTCATTCTCCGTGGCCCGCTCGGCGCAAGCCAGCCCGTCAGAGCGAATGAGCGAAGCCTCAGCGGGGGTTCAAGACGCAAGCCCTGCCGCCGCCAGCATTGACATCACTGATGAGCCGGGCGAAAAGATGCCGACCGACAAGCTGCTTGATGTCTCGCCTCTGGCCCTGCGCATGAGCAGCCCCTTCAATGCCGGTTATTGGCTGAGCGCGGCTTAAGCAGGCGCCTCCGCAGGCCCTGGTGCGCTAGGGATGGTGTTCAAAACTCCCGCCATGCGCGTTCGAGTCCAAAAACGGGATGATTTGATCGCCAACACCGCGCGTCGTGTGCCCGTAGGCACACGCAAGCGGTTTGGTGGGCACAGGGCCCGTTTTTGGCCGAACCCCTTTGGTGGCGCGCGGTTTTGTGGGCGATCCGCGGCGTTGCAAAACCAGGCAAGCCGTCCAGGCTTGCCTTGGGTGTTGCGCCTTGCGGCTCAACCCGCAAAAGCAGCGCCGCGAGCGGCGCGAGTTTTGAACACCCTCCCTAGGCCCTGGCTCAAAAAAGCCACTGCCAGCAGTGGCTTTTTTCATGACCCCTGGGCCAAGGCCAGGTACTCGCTCACCGGCACGTCCTCGGCGCGGCGCTGCAGGTCGAAGTTGCCTGCCTGGCCCCGCTCCTCCAGCCAGCGCCCGAGGGTATGGCGCAGCAGCTTGCGCCGTTGGCTGAAGGCCACCTGTACGATCTCGCCCAGGCGCGCCACATCCAGCGGG
>CAXRBE010000067.1:0-15030 GCA_964228805.1 Burkholderiaceae bacterium | reverse complement strand
CCGAGGCCAGCGCACCACACGAGGTGCTGCTGGTGATCGACGGCAACACCGTCAAGAATGCGCTGGCCCAGGTACGCGCCTTCGACGACGCCCTGCAGCTAACCGGCCTGATCGTGACCAAGCTCGACGGCACCGCCAAGGGCGGGGTGCTGGCGGCCATTGCCCGCGAGCGCCCGGTGCCGGTGTATGTCATTGGCGTGGGCGAGAAACTTGAGGATCTCGAACCCGTCTACGCGCGCGAGTTTTCCCTGGCGCTGCTGGGCTAGTTCTTTGCTCGCGCAGCACATGGCGGGGGTGTTGAAGCCCTTGGTCGGGTTGTGCGCCCGGCAGTGAACTCACTTTCTTTTCTTGCTTCGCCGAGATGGCGCGATCGAGTTGGACTTAAGATTGATTTGGCAGGCGTGGCTCGCATTGCCGGGTTGTGCGCCCGGCAGCGCAGTAACTTTCTCTTGCCTCGCCAAGAGAAAGTCACCAAAGAGAAGGCGAGCCGGATTCGTCGACCCGCTGCGCGGGCACGCTGCGTTGCTCGAAATCGACGGCAAGCGCAGAAACTCGCCCTGCGGGCTCAAACATCTGCGCTTGTTTTCCCGTCGCTTTCTGCGCTACTCGCCTCCTCATGACGGCGGGGAAACTGCAATTGCTCCTTTTGGCGCATGCCAGACCTGGTTACGGTATCCAGCTCCTAACATGCTTAACCAAGCTGGCTCTGGCTGTCCGTATTTCTATGCCGTGTGGCAGGGCTGAGCAGCGCAGCAGCGGGCGGATCAGGGCGGGCGTTGTTTGAGCGCAGCGAGTTCAGCCCGACCCCGCTTGCTGCGAGCAGCGCAAGGTACCGCGCAGCGGCCCTGTCTTCGGCTCGCCTTCTCTTTGGTGACTTTCTCTTGGCGAAGCAAGAGAAAGTTACTGCGCCGCCGGGCGCATTCCCGACCAGAATATATTTGCCCTGTAGCAGCATCAGTTTGATGTCAGCCACCATGCGCGACGCAAGTCTTCAACACCACCCTTCACATCTTCAGCAAATCTCCAGCCGGCTGCTGCCTGTGCTGCTGATCTGACCAATCTCGGCGGCCGCATCAAAGCCATGGCGACGGAACACAGCCAGCACCGCATCCACGCTCCCGGGTGAGCAGCTCACCAGCAGGCCGCCGCTGGTCTGTGGGTCGGTCAGCAGGGCCTGGTCCTGATCAGTAAAGCCGGAGGGCAGCATCACCTCATGGCCATAGGCCGCCCAGTTGCGCCCTGAGGCGCCGGTGAACAGGCCCTGGGCGGCAAATTGGCGCACCCCATCGAGCAGGGGCACGCGGGCCCAGTCGATGCACACAGTGCAGCCCGCGCCACGCGCCAGCTCCAGCGCATGACCGGCCATGCCAAAGCCGGTGACATCGGTCAGCGCATGCACGCCCTCCAGCGCCGCCAGCTCGGGGCCGGGCGTGTTGAGCTTGGTGGTGTTGGCAATCATCTGGGCATAGCCCTGGGCATCGAGCTGGTCTTTCTTCAGCGCTGCCGACAGCACGCCCACGCCCAGTGGCTTGCCCAGGATCAGGCGGTCACCAGCGCGTGCGTCGGCATTGCGCTTGACCCGCTTGGGATGCACCAGGCCCAGCGCCACCAGGCCATAGATGGGCTCGACCGAATCAATGGTGTGGCCGCCGGCAATCGGGATACCGGCGGTCTTGCACGCCGCCTGGCCGCCGGCCAGGATCTTGCCAATGGTGTCGGTAGACAGCACGCTGATCGGCATGCCCACCAGGGCCAGCGCCATGATCGGCTTGCCACCCATGGCATAAACATCGGAGATGGCATTGGTGGCGGCGATACGGCCGAAGTCAAACGGGTCGTCAACGATCGGCATGAAGAAATCGGTGGTGGCGATCAGCGCCTGCTCGTCATTGAGCTGATAGACCGCAGCATCGTCGGCTGTTTCTATGCCCACCAGCAATTCGGGGGGCACCGGCAGGCCACTGCCGCTCTTGAGGATTTCGGACAGCACGCCCGGGGCGATCTTGCAGCCGCAGCCGCCGCCATGGGACAGAGAGGTCAGGCGAGGCTCGGCCTGGAAGGTCATGGGTGCATTCATGAAGCAGTGAGGTCGTGAATCAGTGCCAGCAGGGCTGCCTGTTCGGCAGCCGGTACAAACAGGGGCTGGCGCAGCCCGCATTGTGCCCGCAAGCGCGCCAGCATGCTGCCAGCAGCTTGCCCCTCACGCCGGCAGCGGCGCAGCAATTCGACCAGTCCAGCCGCATCATCAAGCGGGAAGTAGCCCGCGTAATCCTCGCCCAGCATGCCCAGATTGCCGTCGATGCCCGAGGCCAGCACGGGCGTGCCACTGCACACCGCCTCCATCAGCACATGGGCGCCGCCTTCCATGCGGCTGCAATGCACCAGCAAGTGCGCGCGCTGGATGCGCTGGCGCGCGGCTTCGTGTGCCTGCCCCCCCAGCCAGCGGTAATGCGGACAGGCGGCCATGGTGGCGCGCGCCTCCAGGCCCAGCAGCGGATCCAGCGCGGCGCCAATATGGTCGATCAGGATGCCCTCCTCAGGCCTGAGCAAACGGGCTGCCGCCCACAGGGTCTGCGGCATTTTTTCTTCACGCAAGTGGCCCACCATCACCACCCGCAAGTGACGATGGGTCTTGCTCAGGGTCCGGCGCGATGTGGTGGACTGGTAGATCACCCGCGCGCGGGCTTGATGCGCTGCCGGCAAGGCCTGCACACCCAGGGTTTGCAACACCACCAACTGCTGCGCCAGCGCCAGCGAGGTCTGGGCCTGGCGGTCATGCGCGAGGTCGCGGTAGAGGTCGGTACCGGTCAGCACCACAGCCAACCCGCGCTGCGGATAAGCCTGGGCCCAGGCGGCAATCGAGTCGGCTGAGCGACGGGCGTGCAGGGCTAGCATGGCCAGGGCCGAGCCATCCTTGGCCTGCCAATGTCGCAGGATGCGGGTCGGGTAGTGAGCCGACAGCAGTTTCGCCCAGCGCCAGGCAGTCTGCCAGTTGCCGTTGTTGTCGCCAGCCAGCGCCGGACTGATGATCAGGACCGGCGGCGGGCCAGACTTCTTGGAAAGATGCAGCATGTCTGGGGTGGGGGCAGCAATGGCAGGCAGGTCAGAAGCGTGTCAGCCGCGATAATGGCGCTTTTGCGGTGCTGCAAGGATTGCCACAACATGAATGTAGCGGATATGGAAGAAGCTGTGCGGGAGAATGTGCGGCGCGCACTGGCTGAGGATGTGGGCAACGGCGACCTGAGCGCCAGCCTGGTCGACCCTGTGCGCCAGGCCACCGCCAGCATTGTCTGCCGCGAAGAAGCGCTGATTTGCGGCCAGCCCTGGGTGAACGAGGTCCTGCGCCAGGTTGCACCGCAGGCCAAGGCAAGCTGGCTGCTGAGTGATGGCCAGCGCTGCACCCCGGGCCAGGTGATTGTGCAGATTCAAGGACCGGCCCGCGAGTTGCTAACTGCCGAGCGCAGCAGCCTGAATTTTTTGCAGATGCTCAGCGCAGTGGCCACCCAGACCGACCGCTATGTGCAGGCGGCGCGAGGTACCCGCGCGGCCATTGTCGACACCCGCAAGACCCTGCCAGGCCTTCGGGTGGCACAGAAATACGCGGTGCGCTGCGGCGGTGGCGTCAATCACCGCATGGGGCTGTATGACGCAGTGCTGATCAAGGAAAACCATATCGCCGCCGCTGGCGGACTGAGCGCGGCCTACCGCGCAGCCAGCGCTATGGCTGCCAAGGCTGACTTCATTGAAGTTGAGGTGGAAACCCTCAAGCAACTGGAGGAGGCGCTGCAGCTTGGTGTCAAGATGCTGCTGCTGGACAATATGCCGGCCGATACCTTGCATCAGGCGGTGGCCTTGGCCCGGGGCCGCGCGGTGCTGGAGATCTCGGGCGGGGTGACCCTGGATTCGGTGCAGGCGCTGGCCCAGACCGGGGTCGATCGGATCTCAGTGGGCGCCCTGACCAAGGACATCAAGGCGATCGATTTCTCCATGCGCTTTCAGTCACGTCCGGTGGAATAATCCGGCACGCTTCAAGCCGCCATGGCAAGTTGTTCAAGCCATAGGAATAGATGAGGAAAAAAGATCATGAAAAGACGCACCCTGCTGAATGCCGCGCCTGCGCTGCTGACGCTGCCTGGCCTGGTCTGGGCTCAGGCTTACCCCAGCAAGCCGATTCGCTACATCGTGCCGGTAGCAGCTGGCGGCGGCTCCGACATGATCGGGCGCACCGTGACCGAGCGCTGGGGCAAGGTACTTGGCCAGACCTTTGTGGTGGACAACCAGGGCGGCGGCGGCGGCGTGATTGCCAGCCAGAACACCGCCAAGGCCGCTGCCGATGGCTACACCCTGATGCAGGGCTATGTGGCCACTCACGGCACCAGTCCGGCCACACGCAAGCTGCCCTACGACCCGATCCGCGACTTCACCCCAATCGGCATGATCGGTGGCACTCCCAATGTGCTGGTGGTCAACCCCTCGCTGCCAGTCAAGACGGTCAAAGAGCTCACCGAGTACCTGCGCAACAATCCGGGACGCTTGAGCTATGGCTCGGCCGGCGCGGGCTCGCTCACCCACCTGACCATGGAGCTGTTCAAGCAGCAGGTCAATTCCTTCATGGTGCATATTCCCTACCGCGGCGTGGCACCGGCCTTTACTGATCTGATCGGTGGCCAGACCCAGGCCATGTTTCCCGGCCTGGCTGCTGCGGTGCCCCATATCCGCTCTGGCCGTGTACGCCCGCTCGCGGTGACCGGCACCCGCCGCCACCCGCAATTCAAAGACCTGCCCACACTGGATGAGCTGGGCTTCAAGGGCTTTGATGCCATGCAGTGGTACGGCGTGGTGGGCCCAGCCAATATGCCCGCGCCGGTGGTCAAGCAGCTCAATGAAACCCTCAATGCAGTGCTGGGCGCACCCGATTTGCGCGAGAAACTCTCAGTGGAAGCGGTGGAGCCTATGCCCATGTCACCTGAAGCTTTTGCCCAGTTTGTCCGCGCCGACATCGAGCGCTGGACCCAGCTGGCACGCGCCCGCAATATCAATCTCGACAACTGACAAAGAAAGTTTTCATGGCCCGCAATACCCAGGTCACTGCCGACCATCAGGCCCCGCCCATCACCCAGATTCTGGCCGACTATGTGGCTGGCCATCAGTCCCGTGGCTGGAGCGATGCGGTCGATCACGAGGCGCACCGCACCTTTCTCAACTGGCTGGGTTGCACCATCGGCGCGGCACATCATGAGGCGGCCACATCTGCACTGGCGGCTGCCCAGATGCTGCAGACCGCCCCGCAAGCCAGCCTGCCCGGGCGCAAGGAATTGGTGGACATGGGTAGCGCAGCCCTGATCAATGGCATCAGCTCACACACCTTCGACTTTGACGACACCCACCTCAAGACCATCATCCACCCAGCCGGGCCGGTGGCCAGCGCAGTGCTGGCCCTGGCCGAGCACAAGGGGCTTTCCGGCCGCGCGGTGATCGACGCCCTGGTGCTGGGCATCGATGTGTCGTGCCGGGTGGGCAACACCATGTACCCCGAGCATTACGACCGCGGCTGGCATATCACCGGCTCCACCGGCATGCTGGGCGCGGCAGCAGGTTGTGCCCGCCTGCTCGGGCTGGATGCGCAGCAGACCGCCATGGCGCTGGGCATTGCCGCCTCACAGCCTGTGGGCATGCGCGAGCAATTTGGCACCATGACCAAACCCTTTCACCCTGGCGGCGCTGCGCGCGCCGGCCTGGTGTCGGCGCTGATGGCCAGCCAGGGCTTTACTGCCAGCCCCAGGGCACTGGAAGCGCCGCGCGGCATGATCCAGACCATTTCCACCAAATACGCCTGGAACGAGATCACCGACGAGCTGGGTCAACGTTTTGAGATCTCGTTCAACACCTACAAGCCCTTTGCCTGCGGCATCGTGATCCACCCCAGCATCGATGCCTGCACCCAGTTGCGCGCTCAGGGTGTGACCGCCGAGCAGGTGGAACGCATCGAGCTCAGGGTGCACTCGCTGGTGCTGGAGCTCACTGGCAAGAAAGAGCCCGCCGACGGCCTGCAGGGCAAGTTCAGCGTCTACCACGGCTGCGCTTGTGGCCTGATCTTTGGCAAGGCGGGCGAAGACCAGTACGCCGATGAGATCGTCAACCGGCCCGATATGGTGGCGCTGCGTCGCAAGGTGGTGGCGGTGGTTGATGACCGCATCGATGAAGCCAGTGCCGATGTGACCGCCATCCTGAAAGACGGCCGCAAAGTGCATGTGTTTGTCGAGCATGCGATTGGCTCTCTGCAAAACCCGATGACCGACGCCAAGCTCGAGTCCAAGTTCCACGACCTGTCCGACCCGGTGCTGGGTGCGGCACGCACACATCAGGTGATCGAGGCTTGCTGGAAGCTTGGTTCAATGGCTGATGTGCGGAGTCTGACCACGCTCTCCCAGGGCTGACTTCGACCCGCCAACATTCAGTGCCTCAGGGTCGGGCAGGGTTAATTGGAATCTGACCCCGATAAATTAAAAAACGGCATCCTGAGATGCCGTTTTTCTAGCGCAGGTCGAGAATCATTCCTCGACGAAGGCTTCCTTGCGTTTGGCCTTGATCGAGGGCATCAACACAATGATCAGCAGCAGCACGGCGGCCGCCAAAAGACCGGCTGACAAGGGCCGCGTTACAAACACACTCCAGGCCCCGCGCGACAGCAGCAAGGCCCGACGCAGGTTTTCTTCCATCATCGGCCCCAGGATGAAGCCCAGCAGCAGCGGCGCGGGCTCGACTCCGAGCTTGATGAAGATGTAACCAATCACCCCGAAGATCGCCACCATCCAGATGTCCCAGACATTGTTGTTGGTGGAGTACACGCCGATCGCACAAAACAGCACAATCGAGGGGAACAGCCAGCGGTAGGGCACGGTCAGGAGCTTGATCCACAGCCCGATCAAGGGCAGGTTGAGCACCACCAGCATCAGGTTGCCAATCCACATGGAGGCAATCAGACCCCAAAACAGGTCGGGGTTGCTGGTCATCACCTGCGGGCCCGGCTGGATGTTGTGGATGGTCATGGCACCCACCATCAGCGCCATCACCGCATTGGGCGGGATGCCCAGAGTGAGCAGCGGACTGAAGGAGGTCTGCGAGCCGGCGTTGTTGGCCGACTCGGGCGCCGCCACACCACGGATATTGCCCTGGCCAAACGGAACTTCACCCGGCTTGAGCTTGGTCTTTTTCTCGATGGTGTAGGCAGCGAAGGCCGACAGCAGCGCACCACCGCCCGGCAGAATGCCAAGCGCCGAGCCCAGCGCAGTGCCGCGCAGCACCGCAGGCGCTATTCGCTTGAAGTCTTCCTTGGTTGGATACAGATGCTCGACCTTTCCGGTGAAGACCTGGCGGTGCTCTTCCTTGACCGACAGGTTGGCAATAATCTCGCCGTAGCCGAACACGCCCATGGCCACCACGATGAAGCCAATGCCGTCGGTCAGCTCTGGAATGTCAAAGGAGTAGCGCGCCACGCCGGAGTTGACATCGGTACCCACCAGGCCCAGCAACAGGCCCAAAATGATCATGCCCACCGCCTTGAGCAGCGAGCCCGAGGCCAGCACCACTGCACCAATCAGGCCCAGCACCATCAGCGAAAAGTACTCGGCTGGGCCAAACTTGAAGGCCACCTCAGTCAGCGGGGCTGCAAAGGCTGCCAAGATCAGGGTGCCCACACAACCGGCGAAAAACGAGCCCAGTCCGGCGGCAGCCAGCGCAGGCCCGGCCCGGCCCTTGCGCGCCATCTGGTAGCCATCGATGATGGTCACCACCGAGGACGATTCGCCCGGCAGATTGACCAGGATGGCAGTGGTGGAGCCGCCGTACTGGGCGCCGTAGTAAATGCCGGCCAACATGATCAGCGCCGCCACTGGCGGCAGCGCATAGGTGGCTGGCAAAAGCATGGCAATGGTGGCCACCGGACCCACACCAGGCAACACCCCGATCAGGGTGCCCAGCATGCAACCGATGAAGGCATAGAGCAGATTTTGAAATGTGAAGGCGACACCAAAACCAAGGGCAAGGTTATTGATCAGGTCCATGTTCTTGTTCTCCTCAACCTGAAATGAAAGCGGGCCAGACCGGGAACTGCAGGTTGAGCAGTTTGATGAAGGCCAGGTAACTCAGAATGGACAAGACGGTGCCCAGGATCAGCACCTCCTTGAGATTGAAACGGTCGCCAGCCTTGGCCGAGACAAACGTCAGGCCATAAATGGCAGCAATCAGTCCCATGGATGGAATGCCAATCTTGGGCAGGCCACCCAGCAGGATGCCAAAAATAATGTTGGAGCCGATGATGTAGCCCAGAGGCCGCCAGGCCCAGGCGCCAACTTTGTCGCCAGTTTCGGTTTCGATCACCATGGCCTTGAAGGTGATGATGGCACCGAGAATCATCATGATCACGCCCAACAACAGGGGAAAATAGCCTGGACCCATGCGGGCACCGGTGCCGATGTTGTAGTTGGTGGCGCCCCAGGCAAAGGCCACGCCGGTCCCCAGGAACATCAGCCCGGAGTAGAAATCTTTTTCACTTTTGATTTTCACAAACAGTCTCCTAGAGAAAACTAGCCAAACCTGCGGATTCTGCTATGAAAAGTGAGCCAGCAGGTATGTGGGTTCCACCTATGACGGTGTTTTGACCTTAGGTGTTTACCCTTAACTGACGGCGCCGGCGTCCTCATTTCTCTCTTTTCTCTCTTGTCTAGCCTGTTGGCCAAGGCAATGCGGGAGGGCGCGGAAATTTGATTGGAATAAGAATACTCAAACTGCCGCCATGAGCGGCGTGAGGTCTGGACGTCATCATCAAACAATTGGCTTGAGCCCTGCAACCCATTTGGCGGCATCAAGTTGCCAGCGCGACTGGATGATGGCCGATCGCTCGGCCAACACCGCGCGCTTGGGCCGGCTGGGTGTACGCTGCGCCAGCACCACCGTATTGCCTTCGCGGGTGGCCTTGAAGGACCAGATGGTCTCCTTGCCGAACGCAGCACTGATGCGCGCCACACTGCGCACGAAACTGGATGAGCGGCCAAACAGATTGACCATCATGCAGCCCTGCTCGCTCAACAGGCGACGGCAATCGGCATAAAAGCCAGGGCTGTCAAGCACCGGGGCTGCAGCCTCCTGGTCGTACAGGTCCACCTGCAGCGCATCGACCGTGCCCCACCAATGCGGCTGCTGGATTTCCCGGGCTGCATCGGCCAGCACCACCCGCATGCGTGCGCTGTCTGCCGGCAATCTGAACCAGCCACGGCAAGCAGCCAGCACCTGGGGGTTGAGCTCAACGGCGGTGGTCTGCTGCAGTCGCAGCACCTTGGCGCAGTGCTTGGTGAGCGAGCCCGCACCCAAGCCCAGCTGCACCGCGCGGCACTGGCTCACCTGATCAGGCTCGACAAACAGCAGCCAGGACTGCATGCGGCGGATGTATTCATGGACCAAAGCGGTGGGATGGTCCATGTCCATGGATCCCTGAATCCAGACTGAGCCCAGATGCAGATGGCGAATACGACCTTCGTCGGAGAAGTGGACTTCTGGGAGGTTGAGATATTTTTTGTTCACCAAGGAATGAATTATCGTTTTTTCGCCCCCCACTCACTTTTCTTGCCCCCACTCATTCATTTTTTTGTCCCCCACTCATCCCTTTCGCCCCCCACTCATCCCCCCGCCCTTCTCTACCCCCGCCGGGGTAGAGAAGGGAGCTTTCATTTTGTTGCTTCGTGTCGATCAGGCTTCTACGAGGCTGAGGATTAAGTTTCATGCGCCAACGCATTGGCTGAAACAAAAGGCTGTGGGCCAGGCCGAGCTATTTTTCCCCACTTCATTCTTTTGCCGCCGTAGAAGTCTCCATCATTCGTACTGGTCAAATGAAGGCCCCCTTCTCTACCCCGGCGGGGGTAGAGAAGGGCGGGGGGTTGAGTGGGGGGTTAAAAAAACTTGGCTTGAAAACCCGGCAAAAGAAAACGCTAAGCGCAAATTAGCTATCGGCCAGCAAGCACAGCCAGCTTCTTCAATGCTTCTCTCGCGTTCCTCCCACACACTTCAGCCAAAGCTTCAGGAGAAAGCCCTCGAATGGCGGCCAATTCAGAGCCAATGCGCGGCAGTTCTCCCGGTTCGTTGCGCCCTTGCGCCTGGCCCAGCGCCCTCTGCTCGGCGGTGGTGTAAAGCCAGTGCGGCGGCATGTCGGGCGCATCGGTCTCAAGCACCATGGCCTCCAGCGGCAGTTCTCTTGCCAGTTGCCGCAACCTGCTCGCCCGCTCATATGTCAGGGCGCCACCAAAACCCAGCTTGAAACCTTGTTGAATGAACGCCTGCGCCTGCTGCAGGCTGCCGTTGAAGGCATGGGCAATGCCCTGCCAGGGTTGGCCCTCACCCACCTGGCGCAGGCCTTTGAGCAACTGATCAGCCGAGCGTCGCACATGCAGGATGAGGGGCAGGCCATGCTTTTGCGCGAGTTTGAGTTGCGCCAAGTAGAAAAACTCCTGCCGCTCACGCAAGGGACTCTGGCAGAGTGCGGGCACAAAGTAGTCCAGCCCGATCTCTCCCACCGCCACCAGGTGCGGATCATCGCGCTGCGCGGTCAAGGCCGCGTCGAGCCGGGCCAGATCCTGTTCCTCAGCCTGGACCAGATACAGCGGGTGTATGCCCAGGGCGTAGCTGTCGCCAAACTCATGGGCCAGCGCGCGGACCCGCTCGAAATCAGCCACCTTCACCGCCGGCAAGACGCAGTGAGTCACACCAAGGTCCCATGCGCGCGAACGCACTGCGCGCACATCGTGCGCAAACTCGGGCGCATCGAGATGACAGTGGGTGTCAATCCACATGGGCAGCGCTCAAGCTAGGCGATGCGGATCAGCACCTTGCCCACATGGGACATGCTTTCGGTGGCCAGCTGTGCAGCCACCACCTCCTCCAGTGAAAAACCGAAATGGCGATGCACCTGGTGCTTGAAGCGTCCCTGCAGCAGGGCCTGGCTGATATAGGCTGCAGCCTCATCATGCGCCTCGCGCGGCATGGCATAGACCAGCACAAAGCGCAGGGTCAGGTGCTTGGCCAGCAAGGCGGGGAAAGGTACGCGGGGCGATTGATCAGCGTCGGACGCGTAGGTGGCCACCACACCATTGGGTTTGAGTACTGCCGCATCAATCTCGATATTGGGCGCCAGGGCGACCTCGACGACCCGGTCCACGTTGTTTTCGCCACCGGTGATCTCGCGCACCCGGGCCACCACATCTTCGGTCTTGTAGTTGATCACATGGTTGGCGCCAGCCAGGCGCACTTGGCGGGCCTGCTCCTCCCGGCTGACGGTGGCAATCACCCGCGCACCTTCTAGTTTGGCGATTTGCACTGCATAAAAACCCACCGCCCCGGCGCCGCCTTGCACCAGCACGGTCTGACCGCGCACCGGGCCGTCCTGCAGCACACAGCGATGCGCGGTCATGGCCGGAATGCCCATGCAGGCGCCGGCATCAAAGTCGGCCTGCTCGGGCAAGGCCACGGCCTTGTGCGCCGGTACCGTGGTGTATTGGGCGCAGGTACCAAAGGCACGGCCCAGGGTGGCCTCATAGACCCAGACCCGCTCACCCAGGCGCGCGGCGTCCACGCCCGGCCCCACAGAGTCGATCACCCCGGCGCCGTCCTGGTGCGGCACGATGCGCGGGAAGGGCATGGCCCACTGGTTGCGAAAGCCGCCACGGGCCTTGGTGTCCGATGGGTTGACCGCCGACACATGCAGCCGCACCCGCACCTCGCCCGCCTGAGGTTCGGGCTTGGGTAATTCGCCCCATTGCAATACCTCACCAGCCGGGCCCTTTTTGTCGTAATAGACAGCCTGCATTGATTTCTTCCTCTGTTTGTTTCCGATGCCAGATTCTGCCTTGGCGCCAGACAGACCTTGGCTTTCAGCGCTGCTCGGCTGAGCCTTGCATAATGCGCTGTTCATGACAAGGAGAAGCAGCCGTGGCCAAAGACTTTGACCAGATGGAAGACAGCAATCGCTCCGGCAACCTCAGCATCCACCAGGTGTCTGACCCGGCAAGGCGCCTGATCATCAAGGGCGGTCTGGGCCTGGTCAGCACCAGCGCACTGACATCTCTGACAGCTTGTGCCAGCCTGGGTGGCGGCCCCAAGTTGGGCTTCAAAGCCATCCCGGCTTCCAGTGCTGACAAATTGGTGGTGCCCGATGGCTATAGCGCCCAGGTGCTGGCCCCCTGGGGCGAGCCGATTGGCGTGACGGGTGCAGCCATGCCGCCCCTGAAGGAAGATGCTTCCAGCAGCGCGGCCGAGCAGGCACTGCAGATGGGCATGCACCATGATGGCATGCACTACTACCCGCTGGACGGCGAGCGCCGTGGCCTGCTGGTGATGAACCATGAGTACACCGATGATGGCCTGCTGCACAAGGATGGCATGAAGCCCTGGACCGCGGAAAAAGTGAAGAAGGCACAGGCGGCGCATGGCATTGCGGTAATCGAGATCGAGCAGAAAAATGGGCACTGGCATTTGGTGCGCCCTAGCCGCTATGCCCGGCGTATTACTGCCAATACGCCCTTTGCCCTGGGCGGGCCGGCGGCCGGGCATGCCATGATGAAAACCGCTGCCGATCCGGCCGGACGCACCGTGCTGGGCACTTTCAACAACTGCGCCAGCGGCCTGACGCCCTGGGGCACCTACCTTTCTGGCGAAGAAAACTTCCACAATTACTTCATTGCCAGCACCAGCCCTGATGCGCACCAGAAGCGCTGGGGCCTGTCGGCCAAGTCGCGCTTTCGCTGGGCCGAGCATGATGCGCGTTTCGATGCAGTCAAGAATCCCAATGAGCCCAACCGCTTTGGCTGGGTGGTGGAGGTGGACCCGATGGACCCGCAATCCACCCCGATCAAGCGCACTGCCCTAGGCCGCGCTGCCCATGAGGGTGCCTGGGTGGCAGTGACCGAGGATGGCCGCGCGGTGGTTTACTCAGGTGAGGACGCCCGCTTTGAGTACATCTACAAATTTGTCAGCCGCGACCGCATTGCTTCCGCAGGTGCGGGCTTGACGCAAGCGCAAGCCAATCGCGGGCTACTCGACCATGGCACCCTCTATGTGGCACGCTTTGATGCCGATGGGACCGGTCGATGGTTGCCGCTGGTGCACGGCCAGGGTCCTCTGAACGCTGCCAACGGTTTTGCCGACCAGGGTGAGGTAGTCATCAAGGCGCGCCAGGCCAGCGATGCGCTGGGGGCTACCAAAATGGACCGGCCAGAATGGATTGCCATCGACCAGGCGAAACGCGAGATCTATTGCACCCTGACCAACAACAGTGCCCGCGGCCGGCCTGGCCAACCTGGGGTGGATGCGGCCAATCCACGCGCCAACAACAGGATGGGGCAGATCATCCGCTGGCGCGAGGGCGGCGACTTCGACAGCCTGACCCTGCGCTGGGACCACCTGGTGCTGGCTGGCGACCCGGCCAATGAAAAGACCGAGGACCGGGGCAATATCAAGGGCGACATCTTCGCCTGCCCCGATGGCCTGATGCTCGACGCACGCGGGGTGCTCTGGATCCAGACCGACGCCTCGGCCACCGAGATGAACAAGGGCGCCTTCAAGAACATTGGCAACAACCAGATGCTGGCCTGTGACCCCTCCAGCGGCGAAATCCGGCGCTTTCTGACCGGGCCGGTCAACTGCGAGATCACTGGCGCGACCATGACGCCCGATGGCAAGACCCTGTTCATCAATATCCAGCACCCGGGGGAGACGCCGGCAGAAGTCAGCGACCCAAGCCAGCCAACCCGGTTTTCCAACTGGCCCCTGGGCGGGCGACCGCGCTCGGCCACGGTGGCAATCCGGCGAACCGATGGCGGGCTGGTCGGGACCTGAAATGTCCAAAAAACACTAGAAAATCCCTGAAAAACCCACTCCAGACAGGTCAAATCAGACTTTTTTACGGTTGATCGGAACTCCTGACTAGCACTCGACTCAATAGAGTGCTAACATACACACTGTGTCGAAAGGAGATCTGGTATGACAACTCAAACTGGACTTTCCGCTGCCTCCCTGGCCGTGGCCAACCCCTGGTCCTTGGTACCGCCGCTGGGCAACCTGGACGCCTACATCACAGCGGTCAATCGCATGCCCATGCTCACCCCCGAGCAGGAGCGCGACTGCGCCCGGCGCCTGCGCGAAGACGGCGATCTGGATGCCGCAGGTCAGCTGATTCTTTCGCACCTGCGTCTGGTGGTCTCGGTCTCTCGTCAGTACCTGGGCTATGGCCTGCCACATGGCGACCTGATCCAGGAAGGCAATGTTGGGCTGATGAAGGCGGTCAAGCGCTTTGACCCCGAGCAGGGTGTGCGCCTGGTCAGCTATGCCCTGCACTGGATCAAGGCCGAAATCCACGAGTACATCCTGAAAAACTGGCGCATGGTCAAGGTGGCCACCACCAAGGCCCAGCGCAAGCTGTTTTTCAACCTGCGCTCGATGAAACAGGGCTTCAAGGCTGAAGCGAGCGATGGAGCCAGCCACCGCGAGACCCTGAGCGAGCAGCAAATCGAAGTCATGGCGCATGAGCTCAATGTCAAGCGCGAGGATGTGATCGAGATGGAAACCCGCCTGTCAGGCGGCGATGTGGCGCTCGACCCTGGCCCGACCGAGGACGGCGAGGACAGCTTTGGCCCGATCGCCTATTTGGCCGATGCCAGCCACGAACCTACTGCCATGTTGGAGATGCGCCAGCGCGATCGCCTGGCTAGCGATGGCCTGAACGCCGCCCTGCAGGTGCTTGATGCCCGCAGCCGTCGCATCGTGGAAGAGCGCTGGCTCAAGGTCAACGACGACGCCACTGGTGGCATGACCCTGCACGAACTGGCAGCCGAGTTCGGGGTGAGTGCCGAGCGCATCCGCCAGATTGAAGTGGCCGCGCTGAAAAAAATGAAATCTGCCCTGGCAGAATACGCCTGACTTTTTCCGAAACCTTCGAGCCCCTGAATCGAAAGAGTCAGGGGTTTTTCATTTGGAGCCCTGGATCAT
>CAXRBE010000066.1:0-51152 GCA_964228805.1 Burkholderiaceae bacterium | reverse complement strand
GTGAGCAGGCGTGATTCGGCGTCAGCCCGCATATCAGCAAAAGGTTTTTTCCGAAGGGCAGCCGCCACCTCCTCGCGCTTGACTGCCACAATCTTGTTCAGGATGTCACTCATGTCCAGCGCCCCTCATGCCTGGCCCAGTCGATGGGCGACAGTCACCAGCTGCTCGAGCTTGGCCTTGGCCGCACCCGATGCGATCACCTCGCGCGCCTTGGCCACACCCTGCGCCATGCTCTCGGCCAGATTGGCCGCATAGAGCGCCACACCGGCATTGAGCGCCACAATGTCACTGGCCGCCCCCGGCTTGCCCGCCAGCACCGACAGCAACAGGTCGCGCGATTGCTCAGGTGTCTGCACCTGGATGATGCGGGTGCTGGCCATGGCCAGGCCGAAGTCTTCCGGGTGAATTTCATACTCACTGACCTGGCCGTTCTTGAGCTCACCCACCAAGGTGGCCGCACCCAGGCTGATCTCATCCATGCCATCCTTGCCATGAACTACCACCGCATGTTCGGTGCCCAGGCGCTGGAGCGCGCGCACCTGAATACCCACCAGGTCGGGGTGAAACACCCCCATCAGGATATTGGGCGCTCCAGCCGGGTTGGTCAGCGGCCCCAGGATGTTGAAGATGGTCTTGATGCCCAGTTCCCGCCGGATTGGCGCCACATTTTTCATTGCCGGGTGATGGTTGGGGGCGAACATGAAGCCCACCCCAGTCTCGGCAATGCATTGGGCGATGGCCTCGGGTTTGAGGTTGATATTGACACCCAGGGCCTCCATCACATCGGCGCTGCCGCTCTTGCTGGACACGCTGCGCCCGCCATGCTTGCTCACCTTGGCGCCAGCTGCAGCGGCCACAAACATGGCACAGGTAGAAATATTGAAGGTGTGGGCACCATCACCACCGGTGCCGACAATGTCCACCAGATGGGCCCGCTCAGCCACCTCCACCTTGGTGGAAAACTCGCGCATCACCTGGGCTGCGGCCGTGATTTCGCCGATGGTGTCCTTCTTGACGCGCAAGCCAGTGATCAACGCGGCCATCAGCGCAGGCGACATCTCGCCGCCCATGATCAGACGCATGAGATGCAGCATCTCATCATGAAAGATCTCGCGGTGCTCGATGACGCGCTGCAGCGCTTCCTGCGGGGTGATCTGGTGGGTATGTGGCATGGCTGCCTCCTTAGGCTTGTTCCAGAAAATTTTTCAACAGGGCATGCCCATGTTCGGTCAGGATTGACTCGGGGTGAAACTGCACGCCCTCAATCCGCAGCGCCGTGTGCTTGATGCCCATGATCTCGCCGTCGTCGGTCCAGGCTGTAACTTTCAGCTCGTGCGGGCAGCTGTCCCGCTCAATGGCCAGCGAATGGTAGCGGTTGACAGTGAACTGTCTGGGCAAGCCGGAAAAGATACCTTCCTGCGTGGTGGTGATCACGCTGGTCTTGCCATGCATCAGCTGCTGCGAACGCACCACCCTGGCGCCAAAGGCCGCGCCAATGCTCTGGTGGCCCAGGCACACGCCCAGAATGGGCACACGGCCCGCGAAGTGGCGAATGGCGGCCACTGATATGCCCGCCTCGGCCGGAGAGCAGGGCCCGGGCGAGATCACCAGCCGGTCCATCTGACCTGATTCGAGCAGGGCATCGATCTCAGCCAGCGAGATTTCGTCATTGCGATGCACCTGTACTTCGGCGCCCAGTTCACCAAGATACTGCACGATGTTGTAGGTGAAGGAGTCGTAGTTGTCGATCATGAGGAGGCGAATGTGCTTCGTCATTGCAGCCCCTCTTCCACCAGCTCGCTGGCACGCAAGACCGCGCGGGCTTTGGCTTCGGTTTCCTGCCACTCCAGCTCGGGCACCGAGTCGGCCACCACCCCCGCGGCAGCCTGCACATGCAGCATGCCGTCCTTGATGACACCAGTGCGAATGGCAATCGCCACATCCATGTCGCCGGCATAGCTGAGGTAGCCGCAGGCGCCGCCATAAATGCCGCGCTTGACAGGTTCGAGCTGATCGATCAGCTCCATCGCATGCACTTTGGGCGCCCCGCTCAGGGTGCCGGCCGGGAAAGTGGCGCGCAACACATCCATATTGCCCATGCCATCAAGCAGCTCTCCTTCGACATTGCTGACGATATGCATCACATGGCTGTAGCGTTCGACCGCAAACGCCTCGCTCACCTTGACACTTCCGATGCGTGCAATGCGGCCGATGTCATTGCGCGCCAAGTCGATCAGCATCACATGCTCGGCGCGCTCCTTGGGGTCGGCCAGCAATTCGAGCTCGGCCGCCTTGTCCGCCTCGGGCGTGGCGCCCCTGGGCCGGGTGCCGGCCAGCGGCCGGATGGTGATTTTTTGCCGGCCCTCGGGCGTCTTTTCCTGGCGCACCAGAATTTCGGGTGAGGAGCCCACCACATGCACATCGCCCAGGTGGTAGTAGTACATGTAGGGGCTGGGGTTGAGGGCGCGCAGCGCACGGTACAGGCTGAGCGGGCTCTGGGTGTAGGGCTTGCTGATGCGCTGGCCCATCACGATCTGCATGAAGTCGCCCGCCTGGATCAGGCCCTTAGCCCGCTCGACCGCAGCCAGAAAGTCTGGCTTGGCATAGTCGCGCTGCTGCGCGGCATGGGGCGCAGCCTGCACCGGTGGCACCTGCACCGGGGCGTTGAGGCGCTCGCGCAGTGCGCTCAGCCGAGCCAGCGCCGTGGCGTAAGCATCCGCTTGTGAAGGATCGGCATAAACAATCAGGTGCAGCTTGCCCGAGAGGTTGTCGATCACCGCCAGCTCTTCGCATTGCAGCAGCAGGATGTCGGGGCTGCCCAGGGTGTCGGGCGGGCAGGTGTGGGCCAGCTTCTTCTCGATGTGGCGCACCGTGTCGTAGCCAAAGTAGCCGGCTAGGCCGCCACAGAAGCGCGGCAAGCCGGGCTGCAAAGCCACCCTGAAACGTTTTTGATAGGCGGTGATGAAGTCCAGCGGATTGCCCGCCGCGGTTTCGACCACCACACCATCGGTGAGCACTTCGGTCCTGGCCTGATCGCCAAAGCCAGTGGCGCGCAGCAAAGTGCGCGCGGGCAGCCCGATAAAGCTGTAGCGGCCGAAACGTTCACCGCCCACCACCGATTCGAGCAAAAAAGAATAACGGCCCCCGTCCTGCACATAGGCCAGCTTGAGGTACAGCGACAGCGGGGTCTCCAGATCGGCGAAGGCCTGGGCCTGCAAGGGTATTCGGTTATAGCCCTGGCGGGCCAGCTGATTGAATTCGGTTTCGGTCATCACAGGAGAATCATCCGGTACGAGCAAGTCCAGACATGCCAGACCCGTCAAGTTCATCGAGCCGCCACCCGATTCAGCCGGGCGGCCAAGAAATGCGTCAGGCGAGCGCCCTCGCACAGTGGCGCCAGGGCCATGCTCCCCGGTCACTGCAACCTGTGATGTCGGTCCGATGGATGAACATGGACCAAGTGTATTGCAAATCCCTTGCGATTCAGGCCAGGGCAACACGCATGGCGTTGATGACCGCCTTGTAATCAGGCTGACCAAAAATCGCACTGCCCGCGACAAAGGTATCGGCTCCGGCATCGGCCACCCGACGGATGTTTGCGGCCTTGATGCCGCCGTCCACTTCGAGCCGGATGTCCCGGCCGCTGGCATCGATGCGTTTACGCGCGGCTTCCACTTTGCGCAAGGCGCTGTCGATGAATCCCTGGCCACCAAAGCCGGGGTTGACGCTCATGATCAGGATCAGGTCTATGTCCTCGATCACCCAGTCCAGCACATCCAGCGGTTCGGCCGGGTTGAACACCAGACCGGCCTGGCAGCCACGCGCCTTGATGGCCTGAATGCTGCGATGCACATGGCCAGTGGCGTCCGGGTGAAAGCTGACCAGATCGGCGCCGGCGTCGATGAAGGCTCCCGCCAGCGCATCCACCGGAGAAATCATCAGGTGCACATCGATGGGTACGGGAGTGCCATCCGGTGTTTTGGCGTGCGGCTTGAGCGCCTGGCAGATCATGGGGCCAAAGCTCAGGTTGGGCACGTAATGGTTGTCCATCACATCGAAATGGATCCAGTCGGCGCCCGCGGCAATGACCGCGCGCAGTTCTTCGCCCAGACGGGCGAAATCGGCTGAAAGGATAGAAGGGGCAATTCGGTAGGTGGTGCTCATGGGCTTATTTTCGCAGTTAGCATTGGGGCTTGTCCACGCTTCAGCCGCACCATGGCCAAGTATCAGATTCATGTTGAAGTTCAGCCGCGACACCTGGCTGAACAGTCCGATCCGCAACAGCGGCTTTATGCATTCGCCTACACCGTGACTGTCAGCAATACCGGCGAAGTCGCCGCCCAGCTGATTTCCCGCCAGTGGAATGTGAATGATGCGCATGGCAACACCGAGCGCGTCAAGGGCCTGGGCGTGGTGGGCCAGCAGCCTTTGCTGCGGCCGGGAGAGACTTTTGAGTACACCAGCGGCACCCGCCTGCGCACCCCCACCGGCACCATGCACGGCAGTTATTTCTTTGTCGCCGAAGACGGTGAGCGCTTTGAGGTGGATATTCCCATGTTTGTGCTCGATGCCCTGAGCCACGGGGGCGGGGGCGGCAGCGCGCGCACCCTTCACTGATTGCGTCTGGCACATGGCCATGGGTGAATTTGAGCTGATCGGGCGCTACTTTCAGCGCCCCGGCCGCAGGGCGGGCCCGCAGGTGGTGCAGGACATTGGCGACGACTGCGCCCTGCTGCAGCCGGCTGCCGGCATGCAGCTGGCGATCTCCTGTGACATGCTGGTCGAGGGCCGGCACTTTTTCCCTGATGTCAATCCAGCCGCGCTCGGCCACAAGGCCCTGGCGGTCAACCTGAGCGATCTGGCCGCCTGCGGCGCTTCCCCACTGGCCTTCACCCTGGCGCTGGCATTGCCAGCCGCCGATGAGACCTGGCTGACTGCTTTTTCCCGGGGCCTGTTTGCCCTGGCAGATGCACATGGCTGCCATCTGATCGGTGGCGACACCACCCGCGGCCCACTCAATATCTGCATCACGGTATTTGGCCAGACACCCAATGGCACTGCCCTATTGCGCTCAGGCGCCCGGGCGGGGGATGAGGTCTGGGTGTCAGGCACCCTGGGCGATGCCTGTCTGGCACTGCAAGCCCGGCGGGGCCAGATCAACATGCCGCCCGCGGCCCTCGAGGCTGCGAAACAGCGCCTGGATTGGCCCACCCCGCGCCTCGCGCTGGGCCAGGCCTTGCGTGGCGTAGCCAGCGCAGCCATTGATGTGAGCGATGGCCTGGTGGGAGATCTGGGCCATATCCTGCAGGCCTCGGGCGTGGGCGCCACCCTTGACACCGAGAAGGTGTCGGGCTTGCTGGCCAGCCCCCAGATCGAAGGGCAGCGGCGACTTGATTTCGCTTTGGCTGGCGGCGACGACTACGAGCTGCTGTTCACCGCGTCTGCCTCCGCCAGCGCGCAGGTGCAGAGCGCTGGCCGACAGGCTGGCGTGCCAGTCACCCGGATCGGCCGCATTGAGGCCCAAGCCGGCCTGCGCCTGATCGATGGGCATGGGCAGCTGCTCAGCGGGCACTTTGCCGCCTTTGACCATTTCAGATGAGCGCGCCAACCGACGGCCCCGCCGACGCCCAGCCCCGCATAGCCAGCGTCCGCTTTCTGCTGGCTCACCCAGCGCACCTGATCGCAATGGGCTTTGGGGCTGGCCTCAGCCCCAAAGCGCCTGGTACGGTGGGCACAGCCTGGGCCTGGCTGGCCTATCTGGTGTTCATGCCCTGGATGAGTGAGGCTCGCTGGGCTTGGCTGCTTGGGGCCGCCCTGGTTCTGGGCTGGTGGGCCTGCAGCGTGACTGCGCGCAACCTGGATCGGGTCGATCCGGGCCAGATTGTGTGGGACGAGATCCTTGCCTTCTGGCTGGTGCTGTGGCTGATCATGCCAGCCAGCCTGCCCGAACAGCTGGCCGCCTTTGGCCTGTTTCGTTTTTTTGATGCGGTCAAGCCTGGCCCGGTTGGCTGGGCCGACCGTTTGTTTCATGACCCCTCATTTGCCCGCTCGATGCCCAAATGGCAACGCGCCGGATTGGGCATTCTGATTGACGACCTGGTTGCCGCTGCGTGCACGCTCTTGGTGTTGGCAGGCTGGCGCACGTTGCCGGCGTAGCCGCCCTGAGCTCCTCACATCCCAGCCTAGGACTGCTCAGAGTTCCTTGCCAAGGCGGCGGTCAAGCGAAAAGGGGCCGCCGCCGCGCAGGGCGATGGCCAACATCAGCAAGCCCCACATCAGCGGGTATTCATAGCCAGGCCCGGTCCAGCCAAACTTGGGCAGGTAGTGATAGACGATCACCCCCATTTCGATGGTGACGGCCGCAGCAAAAAAACGTGTGAACAAGCCTAGGGCAATACACAGACCGCCCACTGTCTCAAGCAGGATCAGCACAACGGCCAGCGGCTCGGCAGGTGCAATACCACGCTTGACCAGGGCACCTGCCGCAGTGGCTGACACACCAGCCTGCAATTTTGGAATTCCGTGGGGCAACAACATCAGGCCAACAGTCAGGCGAATCAGCAACCAGGACAAGGGCTCGACCGCATCATAAAAAGGCTTGAGCTGAGGAATCAGCAGTTTTGGCTCTCTTTGAATCTCGTTTTGTGGATCGCTCATAAAGGTCTCCTTTACATAGTGAATTGCAAGGGCTGGGTTGACTGCTATATTGGATGCACGCGGCATGCGAGCGTCCTGATTGATTCGGCCTCATTGTGGTGGACCGCCATACGCCGTCGAGCTAGTAGTTACCCTGTAAGACCATCCATAAGCGCCAATGCCCGCATGCAATGACCTGGCCCTGCAACTGGCCGAACAACTCAAAGCCCGCCACTGGTTGCTGGCCAGCGCAGAGAGTTGCACTGGCGGCCTGATTGCCAGCGCCTGCACCGAGTTGAGCGGTTCGAGTGACTGGTTTGATCGCGGCTTTGTTACTTACTCCAATGCGGCCAAGGAAGAGATGCTGGGTGTGGATCCCCAGCTGATTGCCAGGCATGGGGCAGTGAGCGAGCCGGTGGTACGCGCCATGGCTGCAGGTGCCCTGGCCAATTCGCGCGCCAAAGTGGCTGTGGCCGTCACCGGCATTGCCGGGCCCACCGGCGGCAGCGCGGACAAGCCCGTTGGCACGGTCTGGTTTGCCTTTGCCCTGCCGCAGCGGGTGTGGAGTGAAAGGCAGCAGTTTCCTGGCCAGCGCACCGAGGTGCGCACGGCCACCGTGCTGCACGCCCTGCAGCGCCTGGTGGAGTTGACCGCATGAGCTGGTTTGACGGATTTGTGACTCGCTGTTTTGAGGTCAATGGGGTGAACATTCACGCCCGCGTGCCTGCAGCCAAGCGCGCTGGCAAACCTGCGCTATTGCTGCTGCACGGCTTTCCGCAGTCCCATGTGATGTGGCACCGGGTGGCTCGCCTGCTGGGCGATACCTATTGGCTGGTGTTGCCAGATCTGCGTGGCTATGGCGACTCGGACAAACCCGCCGGACTGCCCGACCACGCCAACTACAGCAAGCGCACCATGGCCCAGGACCTGGTCGATGTGATGGACCAGCTTGAATGCGCCGAATTTTTCCTTTGCGGCCATGACCGCGGTGGCCGGGTGGCACATCGAATGGCGCTGGATCATCCGGAAAAGGTTCGCAAGCTGTGCGTGATCGATATTGCGCCCACCCTGGACATGTACAACTCGACCGACATGCGCTTTGCCAGCGCCTATTACCACTGGTTTCACCTGATTCAGCCCTGGCCGCTACCGGAA
This sequence comes from Burkholderiaceae bacterium, assembly GCA_964228805.1. Classification (GTDB taxonomy): domain Bacteria; phylum Pseudomonadota; class Gammaproteobacteria; order Burkholderiales; family Burkholderiaceae_C; genus Hylemonella. Next base: position 43,361 of record CAXRBE010000066.1, on the reverse strand, counting down.
AAAATGATTGGCGGCTGCGCGCGCGACTACCTGCATGCCAAGTTGGGCGGCTGGGGCAGTCAGGGGCTGGGTGTTTTTGAGGCGCCTGCGTTGTCTGAATATGAGCGCTGTTTTTGCACACCGGCTGCCATCCATGGTGCCTGCGAGGACTACCGAGCCAGCGCCAGCATCGACCTGACCCACGACAGGGAGAGTCGGGCCCACGGCCTCAAACTGGCCTGTGATCTGCTGGTCTTGTGGGGCGAACGGGGGGTGGTGCACAAGCTGTTTCGCCCACTCGATCTTTGGCAGGCCCAGTGTGCCCGCCAGGTCAGCGGCCAGACCATGGCTGCCGGACACTTCATCCCGGAGGAACAACCCGAAGAGACGGCAGCAGCCTTGCGCACTTTCTTGCGTTGACCGAATGACGGGCTCAGGTGGCCCCGTGGCACTTTTTGTATTTCTTGCCGCTGCCGCACCAGCACTGCTCATTGCGCCCGGGCGAGGCCTCCTTGCGCACAGGCTGCACAGCTGGCCCCAGACTGCGCCAGAGTTCGCGCAATTCATACACCGCCCAGATCGCCGCGCCAAAGTCTTCCAGACGCGCCGCACTCATGGAGGGTGGGTCGTGCTCATCAAAAGGAGAAATGGTGGGCGTATCCAGGTCATTCTCCAGCAGGGCGGCAATCGACTGCAAGGCCTCCTGCAGCCACTGCGCCTCTTCCTTGTTGCGAGGTGCCGCCCAGTCCTGCTCCCAATAATCTACTGCCTCCATGAACCCCATCGCCCACACCTGGGCAAATGAGGGCAGTTCCTCAGCATCGAACATGGCCCGCTCAGCGGGCGGCAGGGCCGCCACCATGGCGCGCACATCGATCACCTCGGGGTGGTAACAGGCTGGATCGTCCAGCGATTCCACCGCATCGTTGTTCAGGGCAGCGGCCACCTCATTCCAGCGGCGCATCCAGAGCGACATGAACTGGGCGGCCTGGTCCTGATCGAGAAAAGCTGCAGGTTCCTGTCCATCGCCACTGCCGAGCAGTACAGGCAAATATTCGCTTGGCATGATCAGGCGGCGACAACAGATCAGAGCCGCCATGAAGCCTTCGCAATACTCCCATTGCGGCGTTTGGGCCTGGCGCTTGCGCAGATCGTCCAGAATCTCTTCAAGCTGGTCAAATTCCTCAGGCCCCATAGGCTTGACCGAAGAGGGTATGGCTGACAGTGTCATGGCGCGGTCTGGCAGGTCAATGTTGCAGAAAGGTCAGAAAATTTCGCTTTAACCGACACGCCCTGGCAAGACAGGCGCTTTGCCAGCCTGAGCAGTGCCTGATCCTTGCTTAGCAATGCGGCCTGGTGCGCCACCGCCAGATCAAGGAATTTTTGGTCATCGGCATCTTCGCACAGGATGCTGGCCCGCATCGGCACGGGCATGAGCCGGGCATTGTCGTCAAAGCCTTGCAGTATCTGCTGTGCGCTACGCTGAAATCTGGCCTGTTGCAAAACAATCGACGGGTAGCTTAGCACTCGCGCCAGTTCCTCGCGCATGTCGGGCGTAGCCAGCCATGCCACCTGCCCCCGCTGCAGTGCAGTGCGCAATACCGGCGCATCATCAAACAGAAACAGGTCGAGCACGATATTGGTATCGATCACCAGCGTCTGTCGCAGCGTTTGGTTGACTGCAAAAACCTGATCAGAGCACATGCGCAGGAGCCGCCGGCTGAATGGGCCCCATTTTTCCGGACACCAACTCAAACTTGAACAGACGGCACTCCAGGGGGCCGTTCCACATGGGCACGCGGCGCGACTCCTTGAGACGCATTTTCCCTGGCAGCTTCAGATCAGGCGTGAGCACCCAGGCTGTCCAGCCGGCATAGTTCTTCTTCCAGTGCGTGGCCAGCCTGCTGAAAAAATCGCCCTCGGTGCCAACCTGAGGCAACTCGCGTGCGCCCGAGCGCGCCCGCCCAGCAAAGCCGCCAGCCTCGATGCGCTCGCCGTAAGGCGGGTTGACCAGCATCACACCGGGCAGTTCGGTGGGTGGCATGCGCTGCAAGGCATCGCCGCCGCGCAACTCCACCACGCCAGCAACCCCGGCACGCTCGGCATTGCGCTGCGCAAAGTCGACCATGCGGTGCGACACATCGCTGCCAAAGACCACCGGATTGGCGGGTTTCTTCACCTGGGCTGATGCTTCGTTTTTAAGTGCCCGCCATTCATCCGCCTGGTAGGGCAACAGCTTCTCAAAAGCAAACTTGCGCTGCAGGCCCGGGGCCATATTACAGGCGATCTGGGCTGCCTCAATCACGATGGTGCCGCTGCCGCAGCAGGGGTCGTAGAGCGGGCGCAGGTGCTGGGTATCATCTGCCCAGCCGCTGGCTGCCAACATGGCTGCGGCCAGGGTTTCTTTCAAGGGAGCATCCCCTTTGTCAATGCGCCAGCCGCGCTTGAACAGGGGCTCGCCCGAGGTATCGATATAGAGGGTGAGCATGTCGCTGCTCAGGTGCGCATACAGGCGCACATCGGGCCAGCGGGTGTCGACATCGGGGCGGGCGCCTTGCAGTTCGCGCAGTCGGTCACAAACCGCATCCTTGATTCTGAGTGCCGCAAAGTTCAAGCTTTTCAAGGGGCTGTGTTGAGCGGTGACCTCGACCTTGATGCTTTGTCGCGGCGTGAACCAGTGCTCCCATGCCACGCCCCGGGCAGCCGCATACACATCATCCTCAGCTCGATAGGCCTGCTGTGCCAACTGCACCAGCACGCGCTGGGCGAGGCGGCTATGCAGGTTGAGCCGCAGTGCATCGTGCCAGGCCGCCAGCAGTTGCACACCGCCCCGTTGCTGCACTAAGGCGTCAACCGGACAAGCCGTGATGCGCCGAGCCTCTTGGGCGAGAAACTCTTGCGCACCGGCAGCGCAGGGCAGAAACAAGGGGATCTGATTCAAAGACTGACCCTGAGATTGGCGGGCGCGATCTTGAGGGCTTCGCGGTACTTGGCCACCGTGCGACGGGCACATTCGATGCCCTGCTCCTTCAACATGGCCGAGAGCTGGTTGTCAGACAGGGGCTTGTTGGGATTTTCTGCGGCAATGAATTGACGGATCAAGGCGCGCACCGCAGTGCTGGATGCGCTACCCCCCGCCTCGGTGCCCAGCCCGGAGCCAAAGAAATATTTGAGCTCGAAGGTGCCAAACGGCGTGGCCATGTACTTGGCCGTGGTGACGCGACTGATGGTTGATTCATGCAGGCTCAGCTCGTCAGCAATCTCGCGCAGCACCAATGGCCGCATGGCCAGTTCACCATGCAGGAAGAAATTCTTCTGCCGCTCGACAATTGCCTGACTGACCCGAAGAATGGTGTCAAAGCGCTGCTGCAGGTTCTTAATGAACCAGCGCGCCTCCTGCAGACGCTGGTTCAAGCCGGCGTGGGCGGCTGACTGGCCTTCCTTGCCTTTGTGACCCTTGAGGGCCTGGGCATAGATTTCATGCACGCGCAGGCGCGGCATCACCTCCGGATTGATCTGGACGCGAAATCGGGTTTGCGGGCCGCTTCCACGACGGGTGACCAGCACATCGGGCACGACGATGTTGCGCTCCACATTGGCAAAGCGACGACCCGGCTTGGGTTCAAGGCGGGCAATCAGCGCGAGGGCCTGGCGCACCAGTTCCTCGCTGCTGTCGCAGGACAGTGCCAGGCGGCGCACATCCCGGCGCGCCAGTTGCTCCATGGGCTGGGCGCACAGGCAGCAGGCAAGGGCGCGCAGGGCCTCGGTAGCCGGCCCGGACATGGACAGGGCCTTCAATTGCAGGGTCAGGCATTCGGCCAGATTGCGCGCACCCACCCCCGCTGGCTCCAGACTTTGCAACAGGCCCAGGGCGACGATGAAGCGGTGCTGCAGCTCCTCGAGCGCTTGCTCATCATCACCCGCCAGGCTGTGGGCCAGCTCGTCGGGCGATTCGGCCAGATAACCATCCTCGTTGAGCGAGCCAATCAAAAAGCTCAACGCCGCGCGATCCTCATCATTCAGACGCAGCGCTAGCGCCTGGCGCATCAGAAAGTCCTGCAGTGACTCCTGTGAGTGCGAAAGCTCTGCAGCATCAGCATGCTCATCCTCGCCCTGGCTGGACTTGCTGGCCGGCGCCTCGCCGCCCCACTCGCTGTCTTCCAGCGACATTTCCACACTGCCGTCGCCTTCCCAGTCTTGCATCGACGGGCTTTCCACCGTATCGGGCGTATCGGGCTGATCGCTGAGCCATTCCTCCGTTGGCCCGGGTTCATCGGCGTCGGGTACGGCATCGGCTCGCGTCAGGCCAAAAGACTCCTCGGCCGAGGAATCAGCCTCGGCCTCCAGAAAGGGGTTGTCGACCAGCATCTGTTCGACTTCCTGCTGCAATTCCAGGGTGGACAACTGTAGCAGGCGGATTGACTGCTGCAGCTGCGGCGTCAGCGCAAGATGCTGGGAGATCCGAAGCGAAAGTCCGGGCATTACATCTTGAAGTGCTCACCGAGATAGACCCGGCGCACATCGGCGTTGTTGACAATCTCGGCCGGAGTACCCTGGGCCAACACCTGCCCCTCGCTGATGATGTAGGCATGGTCGCAAATGCCCAGTGTCTCGCGCACATTGTGGTCCGTGATCAGCACGCCGATGCCTCGCTCCTTAAGAAAGCGGATGATGCGCTGGATCTCTATCACCGCGATCGGATCGATGCCGGCAAAGGGCTCATCGAGCAGAATGAAGCGCGGCTGGGTGGCCAAGGCGCGCGCTATTTCCACCCGACGGCGTTCGCCACCCGAAAGCGCCAGCGCAGGCGAATCTCGCAGGTGGTCCACACGCAGTTCCTGCAGCAGTTGGCTCAGGCGTTGCTCGATCTGGACATGGCCCAGAGGCTTGCCCTTGGCATCACGTTGCAGTTCCAGCACGGCCCGCACATTGTCTGCAACATTGAGCCGGCGGAAAATCGATGCCTCCTGGGGCAGGTAACTCAGGCCCAGTTGGGCGCGGCGGTGGATCGGCATATGCGCCACCGGCTTTCCATCGATGAAAATGTCACCCGCACTGGCGCGCACCAGGCCGACAATCATGTAAAAGGAGGTGGTCTTGCCTGCGCCATTGGGGCCGAGCAGCCCGACCACTTCGCCCTTGCGAACCGAGAGCGAGACATCTTTGACAACCTCCCGGCTGCCATAGTTCTTGCGCAGGTGTAGTGCCTCAAGCCGGCTGTCCTCGGGCTCCACCGGGGACATTGCCTGTGGGCCGCTCACTTGGCATTTCCACCCAGCGCGTTGCTGGGTCGAAGCGCAGGTGCAGGTACAGTTGCCGGCGCCGCTGCGTTGTCGCTAGGCTTTGGTGTCAACAGGGCACGCACCCGCCCGCGTCCTGCACCGGCCCGGGCCGCACCGCCATCGACGCTGAACACATCGCTGGCCCCCTCGTAGTGGATGGTGTCGCCAGTCACCTCATCAGCAAGGGTAGCGCCACGCAGACGCCGCATCTGCGCCCGCTTGATGAATTTCACCGAATCAGCACGGCCATCGTATTCAATGGTCTCACCCTCGCCTTCGATGTACTCATCCACGCCCTCACGCTTCTGGCGAAAAAAAGCCAATTTACCGGGCTCGGCCGTGACCACGCCATACTGGAAACCCTCCGGATCCTGCCGCACATCAATGCGAGCACCACGGATAAGAATGGTGCCCTTGGTCAGGACCACGCTGCCGGTAAACACGCTGAGTTGCTTGAGGTCGTCATAACGCAAGGTGTCCGACTCGATGTTCATCGGCTTGTTGCGGTCTGCTTTCTCGGCAGCGGCAAAGCCCCCCACCAGAGCAAGACAGGCTCCCAGGCAGAGGGTAAAAGGCAGTCTCATTGGGGCATGAATCTTGCTACTCATTATTGAGCGGCATTGTAGCGGCCCGCCACGGGCCCGAGCGCTCAGCGGGCCCGCACACTGGCGACCAATTGATCCACCACCAGCAGTGCGCGCTCCATGCTCTTGGCGTAGGTGCCGTCGGTGTAGAAACGACCGGCTACCCCAAGGGCAGGCACACCTTCGACCTTGTAGGCATTTTGCAGCTGAGTGGCTCGGCCCGCCTTGGAGGCCACGGTAAACGAGTTGTACTGCTCGCTGAACTTTTGCTTGTCAACGCCCTGCTTGGCCGCCCAGTCGGCGATCGCCTCGGGCCGATCCAGGCGCTGGCGCTCGACATGAATTGCATAAAACACCTTGGCATGTAGTTTTTCGATCAGCCCCATGGCCTCAAGGGTGTAAAAAAGTCGCTGCTGCGGCTCAAAGTCCTTGCGAAATGCCACTGGCACACGGCGCACTGCCACATCCTTGGGCTGTCGCTTGTGCCATGCCTCGAAGCTAGGCTCGAAGGCATTGCAATGGGGGCAGCTGTACCAGAAAAATTCAACCACCTCGATCTTGCCCGCCGGTGCCTCCACGGCAGCGGGGGTGTCCAGCACCAGGTAGTCCTCTCCCGCACGAAGCTGTGCCCGCTGCGCCATGACAGGCGACACCACCAGGCCCAGCGGCCCCAGCATGGCAAGGGCTTGGCAAAAATCTCGACGCTCCATGTCTGGCTCTCCTTGTGGACCTCGTTACAAATATCGGCCGCTCAGCGCTGGACCCGCACCAACGCTGACTCATGGCCAGCCGCCTCAATGCGGGCCTTGACTTTCTCGGCTTCTTCGCGTTTGTCAAAAGGGCCGGCGCGAACCCGGTACACCATGCGACCGGCTTGCTCGCGCTCCAGCACCTTGGCCTCAACCCCCGAGAGGGACAATTTGGCCCGCTGGCTCTCCGCATCCTCTGGCGTGCGGTACGCGCCGATCTGCACAAAATAAATGAAAGGCTCGGCCGCCGCGCCAGACTGCGCGCGCGCCAGTTCACCCAGGGGGTCGGCAGAAACCGCCGGCTTGTTTTCGGGCTTGGGCGCAGCCGGTTCGCCAGCTGGCGCGGGCTTGGCTGGATTGGGCAGGATTTCACCGGCCTTGGCCGCCGCCTTGCCCTGCAGCGGTGCATTGGGATCCCAGCCCTTGTTCTTGGTGGCTTCGGCCGCATCCTGCTCGGGGGTGCGGCTTTGCCCCTTGTTGACGAAAGGGATCGGTACTTTGGTCACATAAACCGCCACCACCAAGGCAATGGCCAAGCCCAGCACCAGGCCGAGGACCAGGCCCAAAAAGGTACCGCCTCCTTGCTGTTTCATGTGATTGTTCCGTCCTGTCACTTCCTTGCCCTTGCCGCGGATTACATTTTTTCAGGCGCGCTGACACCCAGCACCGCCAAGCCATTGTGCAGCACCTGCGCCGTTGCCGCCACCAGCGCCAGCCGGGCGCGCCTGAGGGCCGCATCGTCCACCAGGATGCGCTCTGCATCGTAATAGCTGTGATAGCTGGCCGCCAGCTCACGCAGATAGAAGGTCACATCATGAGGCGCAAAGTCATGGGCCGCGGTGGTGAGCATTTCTGGGTACTTGGCCAGCTGCAGCATCAGGGCCTGGGCAGCCACACTGTCCAGCGCAGACAAATCAGCCTCGGCCAGGTCGGCCACATCCCCACCCCAGGACGCCAGCACCGAGCAGATGCGGGCATGTGCGTACTGGACATAGTAGACCGGGTTGTCATTGTTTTTCTGCACCGCCAGATCGACATCAAAGGTGTACTCGGTGTCGGGCTTGCGGCTGAGCAGAAAGAAGCGCACCGCATCCTTGCTGGTCCACTCGATCAGGTCGCGCAAGGTCACATAGCTGCCAGCCCGCTTGGAAATCTTCACTTCTTCGCCACCGCGCATCACCCGCACCATGGTATGCAGCACATAGTCGGGAAAGCCCTCGGGAATGGCCAGGCCCAGGCCCTGCAGGCCGGCGCGCACCCGGGCGATGGTGCCGTGGTGGTCGGTGCCCTGGATATTGACCACCTTGTGAAAGCCGCGCTCCCACTTGGTGATGTGGTAGGCCACATCAGGCACGAAATAGGTATAGCTGCCGTCACCCTTGCGCATGACGCGGTCCTTGTCATCACCATACTCGGTGGTGCGCAGCCACAGGGCGCCCTCATGTTCATAGGTCTTGCCCGCCTGGCGCAGGCGGTCTACTGCCGCATCAACCCGGCCGCTGGTGTAGAGGCTGGATTCAAGGTAGTAGTTGTCGAACTGAACTTGGAAAGCCTGCAGATCGAGGTCCTGTTCGTGGCGCAAGTAGGCCACGGCAAACAGGCGCATGCCATCCAGGTCGTCGACATCGCCACTGGCAGTGAACTCACGGTCGTCGGACCTGACGGTTTTCCTGGCCATGAAATCGGCTGCGATGTCGGCAATGTACTCGCCGTTGTAGGCGGCCTGGGGCCAGGCTGGGTGGCCGGGTTTATGGCCGCGCGCGCGCGCTTGTACGCTCTGGGCCAGGGTGTTGATCTGAGCCCCGGCATCGTTGTAATAAAACTCGCGGTAGACCTCCCAGCCCTGGGTGGCGTAAAGCTTGCAGATTGCATCGCCCAGGGCCGCCTGCCGCCCGTGCCCCACATGCAGGGGACCGGTGGGGTTGGCCGAGACGAATTCAACCATCATGCGCTGGCCCCTTGAGGCTTGCGCCCCATACTGCGCCCCCTGGGCCAGCACTTCTTTGACCACCTGCTGCTTGGCTGCAGGCTTGAGCCTGATATTGATGAAGCCGGGGCCAGCAATCGCCACGCTGTCGACCCAGCGCTGGAAAGCCGGGCTTGCCTGCAGGGCCAGACTCAGCGCTTCGGCCACCTGGCGCGGAGGCTGACCGAGCGGCTTGGCCAGCTGCAAGGCAGCCGTGGTGGCAAAGTCGCCATGGGCGGCCACCTTGGGTGACTCGAATGCGGCACGCTCTGCGGCGCCGCTCAAGGTCTGCTCCAGCACGGCGGACAAGGCCTGGAGCAGTTCATGTTTGACTGACTGCATGGCTTTGATTTTAAGGGGCGGCGCTGGCCTGCCCGCATGAAAAATCGGCATGACTGCCCGTCACTGCAGTCTATTGGGGCAGAGCTCAGGCCTGCCAGAAACTGGGCTGGCTGTAATGGTGTTTCAGAAAATCGAGCCACAGCCGTACCCGCAGCGGCAAGTACTTGCGCTGGGGAATGACTGCATAGATGCCGTTGGGTGGCGCCGCAAATTCTTGCAACACCTCCTGCAGCTGGCCTGACTTGATTTCAGCCTCCACCTCCCACAGGCTGCGCCAGGTAATCCCATGCCCAGCCAGGCACCAGGCATGCAGGACCTGGCCATCAGAGCAATCCATCGGCCCATGAGGTCGAAAGTGGAACACCTCGCCACCTTCGGACATAGGCATCCGAAAGGCCCAGCCACGCGTCTGCGAAGCATCGCTGGATAAAACCAGGCAATCAAAACGTGCCAGATCCTGAGGATGGGTCGGCGTGCCATTTATTTTCAAAAATTCTGGCGTGGCCACGCACAGGCGCCGGTTGTCGGCAAGGCGCACGCTCACCAGCGAAGAATCAGGCATGTCGCCGACACGAACTGCACAGTCGAAGCCCTCACCCGCAATGTCCACCACCCGGTCGCTGAGGTGCAGCGAAATCGTTACATCCGTGTGCAATTGGTGAAATTTGGGTACCAGGGGGGCCACGCGCCGGGGGCCAAATCCGGCTGGCGCTGTCACGCGCAAATGCCCAGTGGCCTTGACCCCGCCGGTGGAGACACTGGCCTCGGCATTGGCCAGATCCGTGAGCAGACGCTGGCAGTCCTCCAAAAAGGCGCTGCCCTCATGCGTCAGGGTGATGCGACGGGTGGTGCGCACCAGCAATTTGACCCCCAAGCGCGCCTCCAGCGCATCCAGCCGTCGCCCGATGATGGCGGGGGCCACGCCTTCGGCCTGAGCGGCCGCAGTGAGCGAGCCGCGGGTGGCCACCAAGACAAAGGATTCAAGCTGCTTGAGTTTGTCCATGGCACGGCATTATGCGTGGCATGCCTGTCAATTGCGGCAATAATTGGCACCCGGATGCCGCCAGGCCCAGCACAGCAGCGCCTGCCCTGGTGTCTGCGCTGAATACAGAAACCCTGACCATGACTGACCCCACGCCCGCTTCGCCAACCTTGAGCCAGGAGCTGGACCTGCAGCACCTGCGCAGCTGGGTCGGCCGCAGCCAAACCCACAGCGACTTTATCAGCGCCGCCCCCTTGGCCAGCCTGTCAGCCACCCTGGACCGTGACGATCCCGCACCTGAAGCGGGCACCCCGGTGCCACCTCTATGGCACTGGATCTACTTCACTCCACAGACTTTGGCACGCGATATCGGGGCCGATGGCCATGCCAAGCGTGGCGGCTTCCTGCCGCCGGTGCCGCTGCCCCGGCGCATGTGGGCCGGCGGGCGGCTGCAGTTTCACCAGCCACTGCGCGTGGGCGAAACCGCCACCCAGGTCTCCTCCATCAAGGATGTGACGATCAAGAGCGGCCGCAGCGGCACCTTGGTGTTTGTTTGCGTTCGCCATGAATACAGAGGCGCGCAGGGCTTGGCCGTGAGCGAGGAACATGACATTGTGTACCGCGACGCGCCCCAGCCCAATGCACCGGTGCCCGCGCCGATAGTTGCGCCCAGAGACGAACAGTTTGAGCGCCTGATCCAGGCCGACCCGGTGCTGTTGTTTCGTTACTCTGCGCTGACATTCAACGGCCACCGCATTCATTACGACCGCAGCTATGTGACCGGGGTGGAGGGCTACCCGGGCTTGGTGGTGCATGGCCCGCTGATTGCCACGCTTTTGCTGGATCTGCTTCGGCGCAACCAGCCCCTGGCCCGGGTGGCAGAGTTTTCCTTTAAGGCCTTGCGACCAACTTTTGACATCCACCCTTTCAGCGTATGCGGCCGTATTGGAGGAGCGACCGCTTCACTCTGGGGGCGCGACCACCAAGGCCACCTGACCATGCAGGCCGAGGCCAGGCTGGCCTGAAAGACTGAGCAAGCAAATGAACCCAACTGACACCTACCAGGAGATTCGCGACGCCATCCGGGATCTGTGTTCCCAGTTTCCCGATGAATACCACCGCAAGATTGACGCCGCCCGGGCCTACCCGCAGGAGTTTGTCGAAGCCCTGACCCGGGCCGGCTGGCTGGCCGCACTGATTCCGCAGGAATATGGCGGCTCGGGCCTGGGCCTGGCTGAAGCCTCGGTGATCATGGAGGAAATCAACCGTTGCGGCGGTAATGCCGGCGCCTGCCACGGCCAGATGTACAACATGGGTACCTTGCTGCGACACGGCTCCAAGGCCCAGAAAGATTTTTATCTGCCCAAGATTGCCTCGGGCGAATGGCGCCTGCAGTCCATGGGGGTGACCGAACCGACTACCGGCACCGACACCACCAAGATCAAGACCACCGCCGTCAAAAAGGGCGACCGCTATGTGGTCAATGGGCAGAAGGTCTGGATCTCGCGCGTTCAGCACTCCGACTTCATGATCCTGCTGGCCCGCACCACGCCACTGGCCGAGGTGAAGAAAAAAAGCGAAGGCATGTCGATTTTCATGGTCGATCTGCGCGCCGCCGAGAAATCCGGCCTGAGCGTGCGGCCGATCCCCAACATGGTCAACCATGAAACAAACGAGCTGTTTTTCGAGAACCTGGAAATTCCGGCAGACAACCTGATCGGCCAGGAGGGTCAGGGTTTCAAGTACATCCTTGATGGCCTCAATTCCGAGCGCACCCTGATTGCGGCCGAATGCATTGGCGACGGTTACTGGTTTGTCGATCGGGTCAGCAAATACGTCAAGGACCGGGTGGTTTTTGGTCGCCCCACTGGCCAGAACCAGGGTGTTCAGTTCCCGATCGCCGAGAGCTTCATTGAAGTGGAAGCCGCCAATTTGATGCGCTGGAAAGCGTGCGCCCTGTTTGACGCCCACCAGCCCTGCGGCGCCGAAGCCAATATGGCCAAGTACCTGGCTGCCAAAGCCTCCTGGGAGGCTGCCAATGTGTGTCTGCAAATGCATGGCGGCTTTGGCTTTGCCTGCGAGTACGACATTGAGCGCAAATTCCGTGAGACCCGTCTGTATCAGGTGGCCCCCATTTCCACCAACCTGATTTTTTCCTATGTGGCCGAGCACATGCTTGGCCTGCCCAGGAGCTTTTGAGAGCTGTGGACCACATCAGTCACGCCCTTGTTGCACCTTGCCAGAAGTCGATCATCGACTTGAGGGACGCCTGACCCCCTCAGCACCAACATCAGATGCCGGACATGAACCACCCCTCCCACCCCACGCAAGCACTGGCCGAATTTGCCGCCACCCTGAATTTCAGGGACATTCCCGAGCCGGTGATCCGGCGCATCGAGGACCTGCTGATCGATTGGTTTGGCTCAGCTCTGGCTGGCAAGGGAGCGCGCGCTGTCGAAATACTGACCGCTTTTGCGCAGAGCCAGGGGCCCGAGCACGGGCCCAGCGAGATCCTGGTGCACCGACGCATGAGCAGCCCTCTGATGGCCGCCATGGCCAATGCCGCGGCATCCCATGTGGCTGAGCAGGACGATGTGCACAACGGCTCGGTATTCCATCCTGCCACCGTGGTATTCCCGCCTGCCCTAGCCGTGGCCCAAGCCCTGGGCCGCTCCGGCCAGGACTTTCTGGTCGCCAGCGTGGTTGGTTACGAGGTGGGCATCCGGGTTGGCGAGTTTCTGGGCCGATCTCATTACAAGGTCTTTCACACCACCGGCACCGCTGGCACCCTGGCCGCTGCGGCTGCCGTGGGCCACCTTCTGCGTCTGAGCCCGGAACTGATGCTCAACGCCTTCGGCTCTGCGGGCACCCAGTCTTCGGGCCTGTGGGAATTCCTGCGCGATGCCGCTGACTCCAAACAGCTGCATACCGCGCACGCGGCGGCAGCGGGCCTGAGTGCGGCCTATCTGGCGCAAGGGGGTTTCACCGGGGCCAGGCATATCCTGGAAGGCCCGCAGGGCCTTGCTGCGGGCACCTCCTCGGACGCCGACCTGAGCAAGCTCACCGATCGTCTGGGAACGCGCTGGACGGTCACCGAAACTTCGTTCAAGTATCACGCCGCCTGTCGCCATACGCACCCGGCCGCGGACGCGCTGCAGCAGGTCTTGCTTGCCAATCGGTTGCAGGCTGGCGATGTCAGGCGCGTCACTGCCCTGGTGCATCAGGCTGCCATCGATGTCTTGGGGCCGGTGGTCGATCCGCAAACCGTGCACCAGAGCAAGTTCAATATGGGCACCGTACTGGCCATGGTAGCGGTGGTGGGCCGCGCTGGCCTGGCAGAGTTTGATCAAAATTTTCTTGCTGCCGATGTGGTCGCTTTTCGCGACAAGGTGGTCATGGCGCTTGACCCCGAAGTCGATGCCGCTTATCCGGCACGCTGGATAGGCAAGGTGCGCGTTGAAACCAAGGATGGTCGCGTGCTGCACGGGCGCGTTGACGAGCCCAAGGGTGACCCGGGCAACACACTCAGCCGTGCCGAGCTGCAAGACAAGGCGCTACGCTTGGCGCTCTACAGCCAGGCGGCTGGCGAGGCCGAAATGCAGCTGGCACTGCAGCGTCTTTGGCGCATAGCCGAAGAGCCGCATGTCGGCCGCCTGCTGGGCTGAAACAGCATCCCTCGATTCAAAGCATCCTGCACAAAGCCGTGATTGCCTTGGCCTTGCCGGCCAAGATCTCATATGGCAAAAAATCACGCCAGGCAGCAAAAAAAATGTTGCCATTTGATACTTTAAGTCACGAATAAATTGATTTATTTGTTCTTAATTCAAAGGGATGTTTGGAATAAAGTAGTGCGATGGAAAAATCCCGTGTCCAGCGCCAATCCACGCCCCGTGCCGTCTTGTTCGATGCCTATGGCACGCTATTCGATGTCTACAGCGTCGGCTTGTTGGCTGAGCAATTGTTTCCCACCCATGGCCAGGCCCTGGCCGCCTTGTGGCGCGACAAGCAGATTGAATACACACGGCTGGTCACCACCAGCAATGATGGGGCGCACTATCGTCCGTTCTGGGAGCTGACCCAGGCCGGTCTGCGCTATGCCTGCAAACGCCTCCAGCTCGAGCTCACACCCGAAGCCGAGCAGCGGCTGATGAACCAGTACCGTCATTTGAGCGCCTTTCCGGAAAACCGGGAAGTGCTGCAGGCGCTCAGACAGCGCGGAATCGTGACTGGCATCCTCTCCAATGGCGACCCGCAAATGCTGGGCATCGCTGTACGCAGCGCCGGCCTGGATGGCCTGCTCGATCATGTGATCAGTGTGGACTCGGTGCGCAAGTACAAAACCCATCCCGCCGCTTACGCATTGGGCGAGCAAGCCACCGGGCTGCGGGCCAGCGACATCGTCTTTGTCAGCAGCAACAGCTGGGATGCCCTGGCTGCGACCTGGTACGGCTACCCGACCCTCTGGGTGAATCGTTATCAGTTGCCCTTTGAGGAGCTGCAAACCCAACCCAGCCGCATCGGACAAACTCTCACCGATGTGCTGGTGTTTTTTCATAACGATCGATGAGCAACTCAATTTTTTCAAGCCTGAAGGAGCCGTGCATGTCTGAACGCACAAGAGCACACCGCCTGCAAATTGCCAACAACTTGTATCGCTTTGTTGAAGACGAGGTGCTTGCTGCAAGCGGCATTGACAGCGCGACCTTTTGGCAGGGTTTTGCCGCGATTGCGTACGACCTGGGGCCCAGGAACGGCGAGTTGCTGCGCCAGCGCGAGCGCCTCCAAGCTGAGCTGGACGCTTGGCACAAGGCTAAGCCAGGCCCGATCAGGAATATGCCGGCCTACCGCGCCTTTCTCGAGCAAATTGGCTATCTGGTGCCGGTGCCGGCACAAGTGCAATGCAATACCGCCAATGTGGACGCCGAGTTGTCAGTACAGGCCGGGCCCCAGCTGGTGGTTCCGATTCTCAATGCACGCTATGCGCTCAATGCAGCCAACGCGCGCTGGGGCTCACTCTACGATGCCTTGTACGGCACCGATGCCCTGTCTGAGGCGCAGGGCGCCCGCAAACTGGGGCCGGACGGCAAGAGTTACAACCCCAAGCGGGGCGCCAAGGTCATTGAATACGCCCGTCATGTGCTGGATCGGGTCGCCGGGCTTGAGAAGGGCTCGCATCTTGACTCGATTGCTTACACCGTTGAAGGCGGCAAATTGCTGGTGACGCTCAAAAATGGCAGCCGCCACGGACTGGCCGAACCCGCAAAATTTATCGGCTATCAGGGTGGTGCCACCTCCCCATCGGCCATTCTGTTGCGCAATCACGGCCTGCACATTGAAATCCAGATAGACCGCAACACCACCATTGGCCGCAGCGACGCGGCCGGCGTGAGCGATCTGATGCTGGAAGCCGCCCTGTCCACCATCCTCGACCTGGAAGACTCGGTGGCAGCGGTTGATGCTGATGACAAGGTGCATGCGTACCGCAACTGGCTTGGCATTCTGAAGGGCACGCTGAGCGAAGAAGTCAGCAAGGGCGGCCAAACCTTCACCCGCCGCCTCAACCCAGACCGCATCTACCAAGGCGCGTACGGCGAAGAAATCAGGCTGCACGGGCGCTCCTTGCTGTTCGTGCGCAATGTGGGTCATCTCATGACAACCCCGGCCATCCTGTACGAAGACGGCAGCCAAATTCCCGAAGGCATCATGGATGCGGCAATCACCACTGCCATCGCCCTGCATGACCTCAAAGGCCTCACCCAGCACGGCGTGCGCAATTCGCGCACCGGCTCAATCTACATCGTCAAACCCAAGATGCACGGCCCGGCTGAAGTGGCTTTTTCCAATGAGCTGTTCAGCCGTGTCGAGTCGCTGCTTGGGCTGCCGCAAAACACGGTCAAGCTTGGCATCATGGACGAGGAGCGGCGTACCAGTGTGAACCTCAAGGCCTGCATCGCCGCGGCCAAGAGCCGGGTGGCTTTCATCAACACAGGCTTCCTGGACCGCACCGGTGACGAGATGCATACGGCCATGTACGCTGGCCCGATGATCCGCAAAGCCGCCATGAAAAGCAGCGCGTGGATCAATGCCTATGAGCAAAACAATGTGCTGGTTGGCCTGGCTTGTGGCCTCAGGGGTCGCGCCCAGATCGGCAAGGGCATGTGGGCCATGCCCGACCTGATGGCTGCCATGCTCCAGCAAAAAATTGCACACCCGCAGGCTGGCGCCAATACGGCCTGGGTGCCCTCGCCCACCGCAGCCACCCTGCATGCCCTGCATTACCACCAGGTCAATGTCGCGACGATTCAGCTTGAGTTAGAAAAGCTGGCATGCGCCAAAAATTTTCCGCGCCTGGAGGACAAGCTGCTGACAGGCTTGCTGAGCGTGCCGGTGGCTGCCAAACCGAACTGGACACCCGCGGACATCCAGCAGGAAATCGACAACAACTGCCAAGGTATTTTGGGCTATGTGGTGCGCTGGATCGACCAGGGCGTGGGTTGCTCCAAAGTCCCGGATATCCACAATGTGGGTCTGATGGAGGATCGTGCCACGCTGCGCATCTCCAGCCAGCATGTGGCCAACTGGCTCTTGCATGGGGTGGTGTCCCAGCAGCAAGTGCGCGCCAGCTTTGAGCGCATGGCTGCTGTGGTGGACCAGCAGAATGCCAGCGACCCCTTCTACAAGAAGATGGCAGGCAACTTTGACAACTCCATGGCCTTTCAGGCTGCCTGCGATCTCGTATTCAAGGGTGTATCGCAGCCCAACGGCTACACCGAGCCGCTGCTGCATGCCTGGCGCCTGAAGGTCAAGGCCAAGTAAGCGGCCTCCATCTGCGAGCGCCGCTGATCGCGCGCATCATTGAAGTTTTTACGCTCGTATCCTGGTGGCCCAACCGGCATCGGACTTCAAGCTCGATCGGCGTGTCAGCCGCTCAGCCGTTTTGCTCTGGACACACGCTCCTTTGAGCCGCTGCGTGTACTCAAGCTGTAGATTTCAACGGGGTCAGATTGATCAAAACACGTGTCATACTTGGCTACATGCGGTTGGAATTTCTATCCCCGGAGAGCCGGTAATGAGCGAGATCGAAAAACGCCTTGAGGCGAAGGGCTTTTCCTTGCCGCCCCCCTTCAAGTTTCCCAACCCGAACCGCACCGGTTGTGTGCAGATTGGTTCCGTCCTGTTCGTTTCCGGACATGGACGCGACCTTCCGCCGCTGCCCGGGGTACGCCACAGCGGCAAGGTGCCGGCCGATGTGTCGATCGAAGAGGGCTATGCCACCGCCCGCGCGGTGGCCCTGTCGATTCTGGCCAGCATCAAGCAGGAGCTGGGGGATCTGGACCGTATCAAGCGCCTGGTACGCCTGTTTGGCATGGTCAATGCTTCACCAGGCTTTGACCGCATGCCCAACGTGATCGACGGTGCTTCGGATTTTTTCTATGAACTGCTGGGGCCGGTGAACGGCAAGCATGCACGCACGGCGATCGGCGTGGCCGAACTGCCGCATGGCATTCCGGTGGAAATCAACGGCGAGTTCGAGGTCAAGTGATGACGCAGCAGCATTTGCCGGGGCAGTCGGGAAGCGCAACATGGCCGGGATGACCGGCGCGGAAAAGATCATCGCGCGTGCCTGTGGGCTCGCATCGGTGCGTACGGGTGACATCGTCTATCCGAACCCGGACATGGTGATGATCCACGACAACATGGTGCCGAGCGTGAAGCGTGCGCTCGATGCGCTGGGCATCGACCGGTTGGCCGAACCGGAAAAGGTGGTGATGGTGACGGACCACGAAGTACTGTACGGCAGCGCACGCGCCGCACAGTACGGTTCGATCAACCGCAGCGCGGCCAAACGTTGGGGCGTCGGCACCTTCTTCGATGTCGGGCGCGGCGGTCATGGCCATGTGTTTCCGATGGAGCGTGGCATGGTGCTGCCGGGCATGTTCTATTTCGACAACGATCGCCACTGCACCAATGCCGGGGCAATTGGGGCGGTGGCGTTCCGCATGGGCATGGAAATCACGCGCGTGCTGGCCACCGGCAACAACTGGATCATGGTTCCTAAAACACTCAAGCTCACACTGCGTGGAACGCTTGGGCCCGGGGTGTATGCGCGCGATCTTGGCGCGCATATCGGTGCGCTGATCCGCAGGCAGGTTCTGCCGTTTGACCTAGACTATCGCATCCTCGAATTTGCCGGCGACCTCGACCAGTTTTCACTGGCGGCGCGCGTGGCCCTTTGCAGCGCCCCCACCGAGCTGGGCGCCTACGGAGTGTTTTTCCCGCCGTCGGAGTCTGTGCTGGCGCATGCGCGCAATGTGGCGCAGCGGCCGTTTGCCGCGATGTATTCAGATGCCGATGCGCGGTACGAAGCCGCAGCAGAAATCGACATCGCTGCGTTGCAGCCACAGGTCTCGACGCCCGGCGGACTGCAGAACGCAGTGCCGGTATCGGAGGTGGCTGGCACGCGCATTGACCATGCCTTCATCGGCTCGTGTGCCTCGAGCATGTACGACGACATTGCCCTCGCCGCCCGTTACCTGGCTGGGCGGCGCATTGCCGACGGCGTGCGCCTGTTCGTGGTGCCGGGGTCGGATGAAACCAGCCAGCGCCTTGCAAGCGAGGGGCTGATGCAGGTACTTCTCGAATCCGGCGCGGTGGTCTTGCCGGCTGGCTGCGGACCCTGCAACGACGCGGTGGTCGGCCCGCTCGATGCCGGCGAGGTTTCGCTCTCGACCGCCACCAACAATAACCATGGCCGCTTTGGCGCGCGCGATGCCAGACTGTATCTGGCCAGCCCGGCAACCGTGGCCGCTTCTGCCGTGGCCGGGCAGATTGTCGATGCCCGTACCGTTTTCCCGGTTTCCCCCGCAATCTCAGTTGGAGAGTAATCATGTTGAACAAGACAATGCGTCTGATCGTACAGGCCCTTCTGGGCGTAACGCTGGCCAGTGTGTGTGCGGCGCAGGCACAAAGCCCGGCAGCAAAGTATCCAGAGCGGCCGATCCGTATCATCGTGCCGTTCCCGGCTGGTGACGGCATCGACATCCAGGCGCGCCTGATCGGCCAGCATCTCACCGAAAAGTGGGGCCAGCAGGTGCTGGTGGAGAACCGGCCCGGGGCCGGCACCCTGATCGGCACCGAAGCGGCGGTGAAGGCGCCAGCCGACGGCTACACCATCCTTCTGGTGACGACCACTTACTCCATCAATCCGAGCCTGCACCCAAAGGTTCCATATGACCCGCTGAAGGATTTCACACCGCAGATTCAACCCACGGCGATCCCGCTGATCGTGGTTGCCAGCCCGACTTTCCCGCCCAACAACCTCAATGAAGTGATCGCGCTGGCGCGCCAGAAACCGGGCACCATGAGCATGGGCAACTCAGGCATTGGCACCTCGGCGCACATTGCCATGGAGCTGCTGCGCATGGCGGCAAAGCTGGACTACGTGCATGTGCCGTACAAGGGCATCCCGCCAGCCATGGTCGACCTGCTGTCGGGGCAGCTCAATATGCTCTCGACTTCGCCGGCACAGGTGATGGGCTCGATCCGCGAAGGCAAGATCAAGCCGATCGCGGTGACCGGGGCAAGGCGCATGCCGCTGCTGCCCAACGTGGCCACGGTGGCCGAATCCGGCATGCCCGGGTTTGAGGCTACCGCGTGGATCGGCTTGGTGATGCCGGCCGGCACACCGCGCGACATCGTGGCCAAGCTCAATGGCGAGATTGCCGCCATCCTCAACCGGCCGGAAATCAAGGCGCGCTTCAACAATGATGGGTCTGAAATCATCGCCAGTTCGCCAGAGGCATTTGGCGCCCATATCAACAGCGAGTTGCAGAAGTGGGCGAAGGTGATCAAGGATGCCGGCATCAAGCCGCAGTGAGAGTTGAGATGAGCGATGTCGCCCCCGGCGCTGCGCCGTCTTTTTCCTGGGTACGGCGCGGCCGCTGCTATCGCCTCGGCCATGACGTGCCGCACATGGGCGGCGTGGTGCCGATGCACATCGTTTCCGAAATGCGCTTCGACCCCAAGGACATCGTGCCGCACCTGTTTGCCGAAACCGACCCCGGCTTTGCCGAACGTTGCCGCCCGGGAGATGTGATCGTCACCGGGCGCAATTTCGGCATGGGGCCGAAGATGCAGGGCTACATTGCGATGCAGGCGCTCGGCCTGGGGCTGGTGTGCGAATCGATGCCTTTTCTTGCTTACCGCGAGGCCATCGGCCTGGGCCTGCCGGCGCTGATCGATTGCCCCGGCATCAGCGAAGCGTGCGCCACCGGCGATGAGATCGAGGTCGATTACCTGACCGGCCGGTTTACCAACCACACGCGTGGCACCACGATGCAGCTGCCACCGGTGCCGGAAGGTCTGCGGGAGATTGTCGAGATGGGCGGCACCAACAATTGGCTCAAACGCTGGTGGGCAGGCCATACTGCCGCCCGCGCCGCGCCGGCGTCCTGAGGCATCGGTCTCAGAGGCGGTCCTTCCAACGGTCCTGAAGGTGTGCTTGGTCTTGAGCGTATCGGCACGCGCCACCGCGTTATCGGGTCGAGCAGTCGCTTGATGTTCGGGTAGGTGGTCCAGGTGGCGTCACTGGTACCCAGCACTTACTGCTGCCAAGCTCACCTGCTAACTGCCATGCTCCAACAAAAAATTGCACACCCGCAGGCTGGCGCCAATACGGCCTGGGTGCCCTCGCCCACCGCAGCCACCCTGCCTGCCTGGCACCTGAAGCTCATGTCCGAGGTCTGTTGCGATAACCCCTTGCGCGCGGTGCATGAGACAACGCAAGGCTCCGCCAAGGGGAAAATTGAGCCCCTGCACCATTGGGACGTTTGATCTTATGCAAACTTTCCGCATTTGACGCAGCAATTCTGCCCAGGCTGGCGCATGGTTGTGGCGCTGAGCCATTGAGTATGTTTCAAGACCGCCTACAAGCTGCTGCGCAACTGGCTGACCGTCTGGCCAACTATCGGGGGAAGCGACCTTTGGTGCTGGCCATTCCACGCGGTGCTGTGTCCATGGCGCAGCTGATTGCCAAGCAGCTTGATGGCGATTTTGACCTGGTCCTGGTGCGCAAACTGCGCGCGCCCGGCCAACCCGAGCTGGCGATCGGCTCGGTCGATGAAAGCGGCTGGACCTTTATCGCCCCGCATGCTCATGCAATGGGCGTAGAGGAGGGCTACATCGAACAAGAAAAGCAGGCCCAGTTGCAGACCATCCGGCACAGACGTGCTCTGTATTCACCCAAGCACTCGCCCTTCGATCCGGCTGGTCGGATTGTGATTGTGGTCGATGATGGCATGGCCACCGGTGCCACCATGCTGGCCGCCCTGCACGGCCTGCGCGAGCGCAAGCCGCAACGCCTGATCTGCGCCGTGCCGGTGGCCCCGGAGGACACGCTGCGAAAAGCGCAAACCCTGGCCGATGAGGTCGTATGCCTGGAAACTCCGGTCTGCTTTCAGGCAGTCGGGCAGTTCTATCAACATTTTCCGCAAGTGGAGGACGCTGAGGTCATTGAGTTGCTCAAGACAAGGTCGGCAGCGGCCCGCCCGGGTACCGGTCAATCGCCTTGAGGGCATCGCCTGGCCCTGGTCTCTGTCGCTTTTTGACCCTCATCAAGCTTGGTCGGCAACCCACTGGCCACCCTCCCGCTGTTGGGAGACACTGACGCCGTGTCGACTCACAAGCCCAACATGATTTCTCCCGTCGAGCAACCCGTCCTGTTGTACGACACGCAGGCGCTGGCGCGGGTGCTCAACGCCATGGCAGCAGGCCTGGCACAACGCCTGCATGGGCGCTCTGCTGTCACCCTGGTGGGCATCCGCCGTCGCGGCGCACCTCTGGCAGACGCCCTGTTGAGCAGGCTGCGTCCTCGCCTTGCCGGCGTGGACCTTGCTCGATTGGACCTGCTGGTCAAGCGCTATGCCGATGACCTGACTTTGTTGCACCCCAAGACGCTGCTGACCGAAGCGCCCGAGCACGCCTCGATCGATCTGTCACAACGCACTGTGGTCCTGATTGATGATGTGCTGTACCAGGGTTTTTCATTGAACAAGGCTTTGCAATACCTGTTGGGCAAGGGCGCCCATGATGTCATCACTGTGGTGTTGGTCGATCGGGTCTGCGCAACCCTGCCAGTTCATGCCGATATTGCCGGGCTGAAATTGCAGGTGGCTCCAGGACATGTGGTCGAGTGCCATGTGCCACCCTTCGAGGAGGATTTCGCCATTGTCTTGACCCAGGCAGCTTCGGGCTAAAAAACAAAACCCGACCAGTGGTCGGGCTTGAATTAGCTAACTGCCGCCTTGACGCGGCCTGCGGCTTCAGCGCTTTTGACGGTACTTGCGCAAGGCTGCGATCTGGGCCGCCATGATGGCCAGCTCGGATTGAGCCTTGGCCAGGTCAATATCGCTTTTGGCGTTCTTGACGGCTTCTTCTGCAGCCAGCTTGGCCTCATTGGCTTTTTCATCGTCCAGATCTCTGCCGCGTACCGCGGTGTCAGACAGGACGGTGACGCAATCGGGCTGCACCTCCAGGATGCCGCCCGCCACAAAGACAAACTCTTCATTGCCGTCGGCCATTTCAATGCGCACCGAACCGGCCTTGATGCGGGTGATCAACGGGGTGTGGCGCGGATAAATGCCCAGTTCGCCGGCTTCGCCGGGCAGGGCCACAAAGCGCGCCTCGCCCGAGAAGATCGACTCTTCAGCACTGACCACATCAACGTGGATGGTGTTCATGGTTGCTCCGCTTGAACCTTGGTATCAAACCTTCTTGGCTTTTTCGAAGGCATCGTCAATGTTTCCGACCATATAGAAGGCCTGCTCGGGCAGGTGGTCGCATTCGCCATTGACAATCATCTTGAAGCCACGGATGGTCTCGGCCAGCGGCACATACTTGCCAGGCGAGCCAGTGAACACCTCAGCCACATGGAAGGGCTGGGACAGGAAACGCTGAATCTTGCGCGCACGCGCCACGGTCAGCTTGTCTTCTGGCGCCAGCTCGTCCATGCCCAGGATGGCGATGATGTCACGCAATTCCTTGTAGCGCTGCAAGGTGCCCTGCACCGCGCGGGCGGTGGTGTAGTGGTCCTCTCCCACCACCTGCGGGTCGAGCTGGCGGCTAGTGGAGTCCAGTGGATCAACAGCAGGGTAGATGCCCAGCGCCGCAATGTCGCGTGACAACACCACCGTCGAGTCGAGGTGGGCAAAGGTCGTTGCAGGCGAAGGGTCCGTCAAGTCGTCCGCCGGCACATACACCGCCTGGATGGACGTGATCGAGCCGACCTTGGTGGAGGTGATGCGCTCTTGCAGGCGGCCCATTTCTTCAGCCAAGGTCGGCTGGTAACCCACGGCAGAAGGCATACGGCCCAAGAGCGCCGAAACTTCAGTACCAGCCAGGGTGTAGCGGTAAATATTGTCCACGAAGAACAGCACGTCCCGGCCTTCGTCGCGGAAAGATTCAGCAATTGTCAAACCGGTCAGAGCCACACGAAGGCGGTTGCCCGGGGGCTCGTTCATCTGACCATACACCATGGATACTTTGGACTCACCCAGGTTGTCACTGTTGACAACACCAGACTCCATCATCTCGTGATAGAAGTCATTGCCCTCACGGGTACGCTCACCCACTCCGGCAAACACCGACAGGCCCGAGTGCGCCTTGGCGATGTTGTTGATCAGCTCCATCATGTTCACGGTCTTGCCCACGCCGGCACCACCAAACAGGCCCACTTTGCCGCCCTTGGCGAAAGGACAGATCAGGTCAATCACCTTGATGCCGGTTTCCAGCAGCTCCTGGCTGGGGCTGAGTTCGTCATAGGCCGGAGCTTTGCGGTGAATCGAGGCGGTCTGGCTGGTGGACACCGGGCCGCGCTCATCAATCGGATTGCCCAAGACGTCCATGATGCGGCCAAGAGTGGCAGGGCCGACAGGCACGGTGATGGAGTTGCCGGTGTTGGTCACCATCATGCCGCGGCGCAAGCCATCGGATGAACCCAACGCAATGGTGCGGACTATGCCGTCGCCGAGTTGCTGCTGCACCTCCAAGGTCAGGGCAGAGCCCTCCATCTTGAGGGCGTCATACACTTTGGGCATCTGGTCACGTGGAAACTCTACGTCGACCACGGCGCCGATACACTGAACAATTTTGCCTTGCACTTGAGCCATTTTTTGCTCCAATAATTTGAATCTCTAACCTACCGATCGATGCGCTGCTTAGACAGCAGCCGCACCCGCCACGATTTCCGACAATTCTTTGGTGATGCCAGCCTGGCGGGTCTTGTTGTAAACCAGCTTGAGCTCTGAAATCACATTGCCCGCGTTGTCGGTGGCGGCCTTCATGGCCACCATGCGGGCGGACTGCTCCGAAGCCATGTTCTCAGCCACAGCCTGATAGACCAGGGCTTCGACATAGCGCACCAGCAACTCGTCAATCACCACCTGGGCATCGGGCTCATAGATGTAGTCCCAGCCATGCTGTGGGCCGCTGGCCAATGCCTCGGCCTGCATCTGTTCAGCCGACAGGGGAAGCAATTGCTGCACCAGCGGCTCCTGCTTCATGGTGTTGATGAATTTGGTGTAGCAAAGATAAACCGCACTGAGCTCGCCTCGGGAATAGGCATCCAGCAAGACCTTGACTGGCCCGATCAGCTTGTCAAGGTGCGGGGTGTCGCCGAGCTGGGTGGCATGGGCCACCACTTTGGCGCCGACCCGGTTCAGAAAACCAAAGCCCTTGTTGCCAATCGCCACCGCCTGAACTGAAACGCCTGCAGCCTGCAAGTCACGGATCTTGGCGGTCACAGTGCGCAGAACATTGGTGTTCAGGCCCCCACAGAGGCCCTTGTCGGTGGTCACCACAATCAGACCTGCTGACTTGGCCCCGCTAACCTGCATGAACGGATGCTTGTACTCCGGATTTGCCCGGCCGAGGTTGGACGCGATATTGCGAACTTTTTCCGAATAGGGCCGCGCAGCATGCATCCGCTGCTGCGCCTTGCGCATCTTGGACGCGGCCACCATCTCCATGGCCTTGGTGATCTTCTTGGTGTTTTCCACCGATTTGATCTTGCCGCGAATTTCCTTACCTGCTGCCATATAAGTTCCTAGTCAGTGGAGCACAGAGCGTTAGCTTCGCTTCCGATCTGTCCCGCAAGGTTGTAGGTTTCAGGCGAAGGTTTTCTTGAACGCAGCGATGGCAGCGCCCAGTTCGGCTTCGGCGTCCTTGTCCATAGCCCGGTCAGACTCCATCTTGCTCAGCAGGGCAGCATGCTTGTCCTTCAGGTAGCCGTGCAGGCCAGACTCAAAAGGCAGCACTTTCTTGACGTCCACATCGTCAAGATAGCCCTTGTTCACCGTGTACAGGGAGGCGGCCATCAGGCTGATTGGAAGCGGGCTGTATTGCGGCTGCTTGAGCAACTCGGTGACGCGGGCGCCACGGTCGAGCTGCTTGCGGGTGGCCTCGTCCAGATCGGAGGCGAACTGGGCAAAAGCAGCCAGTTCACGGTATTGGGCCAGGTCGGTACGGATACCACCGGATAGGCTCTTGATCAGCTTGGTCTGGGCGGCGCCGCCAACGCGCGCCACCGATCTACCGGCGTTGAGTGCGGGGCGAATACCGGCATTGAACAGGCTGGTCTCCAGGAAGATCTGTCCGTCGGTGATCGAGATCACATTGGTCGGCACGAAAGCCGACACGTCACCAGCCTGCGTTTCGATGATAGGCAGGGCAGTGAGCGAGCCTGTTTTGCCCTTGACCTCACCCTTGGTGAAAGCCTCAACATAGTCAGCGCTGACGCGCGCAGCACGCTCAAGCAGGCGGCTGTGCAGATAAAACACGTCACCCGGATAAGCTTCACGGCCCGGCGGGCGGCGCAGCAGCAGCGAGACCTGGCGATAGGCCACAGCCTGCTTGGACAAGTCGTCATAAACGATCAGGGCGTCCTGACCACGGTCGCGGAAGTATTCGCCCATGGTGCAGCCAGAGTAGGCCGACACATACTGCATGGCGGCCGATTCAGACGCAGTGGCGGCCACCACAATGGTGTAAGCCATGGCGCCAGCCTGCTCCAGGGCACGCACCACGTTCTTGATCGAGGAGGCTTTCTGTCCGATCGCCACGTAGATGCAGGTCATGTTCTGACCTTTTTGGTTGATGATCGTGTCGATCGCCACGGCGGTCTTGCCGGTCTGGCGGTCGCCAATGATCAGCTCGCGCTGTCCGCGGCCTACCGGCACCATCGAATCGATTGACTTGAGGCCTGACTGCATCGGCTGATCCACCGATTTACGCGCAATCACGCCCGGTGCGACCTTTTCGATCACATCGGTCATCTTGGCGTTGATCGGGCCCTTGCCGTCGATCGGCTGGCCCAGCGCATTGACCACACGGCCAATCAGTTCGGGGCCGACCGGCACTTCCAGGATGCGGCCGGTGCACTTGACGGTGTCGCCCTCGGAGATGTGCTCGTATTCGCCCAAAATCACGGCGCCCACCGAGTCTCTCTCGAGGTTGAGGGCCAGGCCAAAAGTAGGCTGCCCATCACTGCCGGCAGGGAATTCGAGCATTTCGCCCTGCATCACATCGGACAATCCGTGGATGCGGCAGATACCGTCGGTCACGGAGACCACGGTGCCCTGGTTGCGGATATCGGCGCTGGCGGACAGGCCTTGAATCCGGCTCTTAATCAGTTCAGAAATCTCTGCGGGATTGAGTTGCATGACTCTTTCCTTCTTTCCTAGTTTAGGCTGACAACCCGGCTTGAGGCCTTCAGGCTGTGAGAGCCACTTTCATTTGTTCCAGACGAGCCTTGACCGATGTGTCAAGCACCTCATCACCCACCACCACTCGAATACCGCCAATCAGCTCGGGCACCAGCTCAACGCTGAGCTCGAGCTTGCGGCCAAAACGCTTCTCCAACACGGATTTGAGCTCGCCCAACAAGTCCGCCCCAATCGGGAAAGCGCTTTGTACCATCGCTTCCGATGTTCCACTTTTGCTATTTTTCAAGGCGCGAAACTGGATTGCCACTTCAGGCAAAACAGCAAGGCGCCCGTTATCAATGACCGTGCGCAGAAAGTTCTGAGCATGGTCGGACAGGTTGCCCTTGGCCACACCGGTCATTACCTCATACACCTGTTGGGCAGATGTATTTGGATCGTTGGCAAATTGCTGCAGTTGAGCGTTTGCCGCAACGGCAGCAAGCTCATCGATCCATTTGGCCGCAGCCTCAAGATCAGCCGAGCAGGCCTTGAACAGTGCCTCGGCGTAAGGTCGCGCAATGGTGGCGATTTCAGCCATGTTGGTCCTTCTTACAGCTCGGTCTTGAGGCGACCCAGCAGGTCGGCATGCAGGGCAGCATTGACTTCCTTGCGCAATATCTGCTCAGCGCCTTTAACGGCCAAAGCCGCCACCTGTTCGCGCAAGGCTTCACGCGCCTTGACAATTTGCAGATCCGCCTCGGTTTTGGCCGCGGCAATGATTCTGTTGCCTTCCTCGGTAGCCCGGGCCTTGGCGTCCTCGATCATGACCTGGGCCCGACGATCGGCGTCAGCAAGTCGCTGGGCTGTTTCGTTCCGTGATTTCGCCAACTCATCTTCCACCCGCTTGTTGGCCAAAGCCAACTCGGCCTTGGCCTTGTCAGCGGCAGCAAGTCCTTCAGCGATTCGGCTGGCGCGCTCGTCCAGCGCCGCAGCGATCGGCGGCCAGACGTACTTCATGGTGAAAAGCACGAGCAAGGCGAAGACGATGGCTTGCGCCACCAATGTTCCATTAATACTCACAGTGCATCCCCTTCAGGCAGGTAGAGCCAGCTGGCTATTACTTGACCAAACGTGCAATCTGGCTCAGGAACGGGTTGGCGGTGGTGAACCACAGCGCGATACCCACACCGATAATGAAGGCCGCATCGATCAGGCCAACCAGCAAGAACATTTTGGTTTGCAGTTCGCCCATCAACTCGGGCTGGCGGGCGCCG
Organism: Burkholderiaceae bacterium; assembly: GCA_964228805.1. GTDB lineage: Bacteria > Pseudomonadota > Gammaproteobacteria > Burkholderiales > Burkholderiaceae_C > Hylemonella. The sequence goes on along the minus strand of CAXRBE010000066.1, from coordinate 15,506 downwards.
GCCTCCAGAAACTTACTGCCCATGATGCCAATACCGATACAAGCGCCTAGCGCACCCAAGCCGATGATCAGGCCAGCGGCCAAGGCAACAAAACCGATAACTTCCATGATGACTCCTTAAATGACGAGAGAAAAACAAAAAAGAAAGAAATCCAGCTCAATGTGCGTCATGCGCCTGACCGATGTAGACCAGGGTCAGCATCATGAAGACAAAGGCTTGCAACGTGATGATCAGGATGTGAAAGACCGCCCAGGCCCAGCCCGAAACAATATGCAGCAGAAGCAACATCAGGTCTGAGAGCTGGAAAGAAAAAGCCCATGCACCACCTAGCAGGGCGATGAGCATGAATACCAGCTCGCCAGCATACATGTTTCCAAACAATCGCATGCCATGCGACACGGTCTTGGCGACGAACTCAATCAGCTGCATCGACAGATTGACCACGCCCAGCAACAGGGCATAGATTGGATTTTTGCTCGTGCCAAAAGGCGCGCAGACCAATTCATGGGCCCAGCCTCCGACACCCTTGATTTTCAAGTTGTAAAAAAGGCAGATGAAAAGCACCGACACCGACATGGCCATGGTGCTGGACAGATCAGCGGTCGGCACCACTCGCAAATAAGCATGGCTGGCATCTAGGCCGGCTGCACCGTAGATGAATGACCAGATTTCGGGCAGTAAATCTACCGGCAGCAAATCCATGGCATTGAGCAGGAAGATCCAGACAAAGATTGTCAGGGCCAGGGGAGCCACCAGCTTGCGGCTGTTCTCGTTGTGCACAATGCTCTTGGCTTCACGGTCGACCATTTCGACCAGGAATTCGACCGCCGCCTGCAGGCGGCCCGGCACACCGGAAGTCACCGAACGCGCAACGCGCCAAAGCAAAAAGCTGAACAGCACGCCAATGGTGATGGAGAAAAACAGCGAATCCAGATTGAAGACGGAGAAGTCAACAATCTCAGTCTGAGGCTTGTTTTGCCAATGCGTCAGATGGTGAACGATGTATTCACTGGCCGAGGGCGCATGTGCTTGTGCTGACATGGTTCAACTCTTTCGAACTTTCAAATTTTTCTCGGTTTGGGCCGTACCAACAGGACCAACCAATAAACTTTCAGTGCCACAACTAGGCCAGCCAGGAGGGCCAACCAGCTCAAATTCTCAATCAGTTTGGGCGCCACCAACAACATGGCCGCACACAACAACAACTTCACCACTTCCCAGCCCAGCAAACGCACGACATGTGCCATCGCTTGCGTTGGTGCCGGCTTTGCCAATAAAGCCCTGGCAAAAATGGCCGAGGGCAATGTCACCGACATTGCGCCATAAAGCGCCGACCAGGCCGATGCCCCTTGGCCAGAAAACCCCCAAACGGCCAATGCCGTCAACACCCCCGACAAAGCCTGCCACCCAATCACGCTCCACAGTGGAACAGAGGGATTTTTTTCTCGCCAGGCCTGAGCCTCTTGGGCAGTCAGGGGGGCTACAACATGATCGTCCTGTTCATCGTCATAAGCGTGCAACATATCAGTACCGAGCACAATCACTGACAATGAAGGGGAATACTACAGTTTGTAGCAGCGGCGGATTATACATAGAAACCCTAGGCCATCACTCTTTCGAGAACTGATTTTCGCAATCGCAGGCATCGCCTGGTGATTTGACACTTAAAAGACAATTGACCTGCACCGCCAGCCCCTGTTTCCCCGAGATAATTTATCCATGTTCGCTTCCGATCTCCCCTCCCTGCCCTGTTACCTGAATGGTGAATATGTCAGCTTGCCAGAGGCCAAGATCAGCGTTCTGGATCGCGGCTTTATTTTTGGCGATGGGGTATACGAAGTCGTGCCTGTCTATGCCAATTGCCTGTTTCGGTTTGAGCACCACCTGGCCCGCCTGCAGCGCAGCCTGAGCGAATTGCGCATCGACAATCCAAACTCGGCACAGCAGTGGCGGGAGATCGCCGCACGCCTGGTCAGCTCCCAGCCTGATGAGCCCACCCAGCTGATTTATATCCAGGTCACCCGGGGTGTGGCCCTGCGTGACCATGCGATGCCATCTAATCTGAGGCCAACCGTTTTCGTGATGTGCAACAAGATGAGCACTCCCAGCGCGCAACAGCTGCATGACGGCGTTCACTGCGTGACCCATGAGGACTTTCGCTGGGAGAAAGCCCACATCAAGAGCACCAGTTTGCTGGGCGCCGTATTTGCACGGCAGATCAGTGTTGACGCTGGCGCCTCCGAAACCATCATGTTTCGTCGCGGCCTGCTGAGCGAGGCTTCTTCCAGCAATGTCTGGGTGGTCAAAAACGGCCAATTGCTCGGCGTACCCACTGACAACCTGGTGCTTGAAGGAATTCGATACGGACTGATTGAGGAAATCTGCCAAGCCCGCAGCATACCTTTTGCCTTGCGCCAGATCTCACGGGAAGAGGTATTCGCCGCCGATGAAGTCTTGCTGTCTTCGGCCAGCAAAGAGGTACTGGCCGTCACCCGTCTTGACCAGCAGCCGGTCGGCCAGGGCCGTCCAGGGCCTGTTTTTGCTGAGTTGCGGGCAGGCTATCAGGCCGCCAAATCACGCTATTGCGAATCGCAAGGCCAGGAGCGCCTCTGATGAACCCCAGCGCCAATCCCGACACCCTGATTGAATACCCTTGTCGCTTTCCCATCAAGGTGATGGGCGCCAAGGTGGATGGTTTTGTGCATGCGATCACCAGCGTGGCGCGCGCCTTTGACCCCGGCTTTGACGCCAGCACCATCGAGTTGCGCGAAAGCAAGGGCGGCAACTACCTGGGCGTGACCATCACCATCAACGCCACCAGCCGCGAGCAGCTTGATGAGCTCTACCGCACTCTCTCCACGCACCCCATGGTGAAGGTGGTTTTATAAAACGCCAGTGAAAACCTTGCTGCGCCAACTCGGATGGGCAGAGTATGCGCCCACTTATCTTGCCATGCAGGCTTTCACCCAAAGCCGCAACCCGCAAACACCGGACGAGCTGTGGCTGTGCGAACACCCGCCGGTTTTTACCCAGGGCCTGGCTGGACAGGCCAGGCACCTGCTGAATCCGGCTGAGATCCCGGTGGTTGGCACCGACCGTGGCGGCCAGGCGACCTACCATGGTCCTGGTCAGGTGGTGGCCTATCCTCTGCTTGACCTCAGGCGCGCCGGTTATTTTGTCAAGGAATACGTCTACCGACTGGAGGAAGCGGTGATCAAGACTCTGGCCCATTACCGCGTGATTGGCCATCGGGTATCTGGCGCGCCAGGGATTTATGTGCGGCCGGATGACCCCTCCTCCCATGCACTGCTGCCACAACGCCCTAAAAAAGCGGGGCCGGACATGGCCGCGCAGCGCAAGGGCCCTGACCCCGTTTTTTCAGGCCCCGACTTCACTGGCCTGGGTAAGATCGCTGCCCTGGGGATCAAGGTCAGCCGCAACTGCACCTACCATGGGGTGGCGCTGAATGTGGCGATGGAGCTGGAACCCTTTTCGCGCATCAACCCCTGCGGCCATGCCGGGCTACCAAGCGTGGATCTTTCTACAATTGGGGTGACTGCCGACTGGGCAGAGGTTGCTGATCTTTTGGGCCACAAGCTTATTGCCTACCTGACACCATGACCCAAACCGACACACCGGGCGCCGTCGTGCGAGACCCCCAATCACTTGAGGCCTATGATCCGGCGGCCAAGCAAAAGGCGGCGGCCAAGCTGTCACGTATTCCGGTCAAGGTCGAGTCGGCCGAGGTTTTGAAGAAACCGGACTGGATCCGGGTCAAGGCTGGCTCGCCGGGCACGCGCTTTTACGAAATCAAAAACATTTTGCGTGCCAATAAATTGGTCACGGTGTGCGAGGAGGCCAGCTGCCCCAACATCGGCGAATGTTTTGGGCATGGAACCGCCACCTTCATGATCATGGGCGACAAGTGCACCCGACGCTGCCCCTTTTGCGATGTGGGACATGGCCGGCCCGACCCACTGGACCCGAACGAACCACACAACCTGGCGAAGACCATCGCCGCCCTGCAACTCAAGTACGTGGTCATCACCAGCGTTGACCGAGATGATTTAAGAGACGGCGGTGCCGCTCATTTTGTCGACTGCATACGCCAGACCCGTGCACTTTCGCCTGGCACACAAATCGAGGTCCTGGTGCCTGACTTTCGCGGCCGTGATGATCGGGCCCTGGAGATCCTGCGCGCCGCCCCACCCGATGTCATGAACCACAACCTGGAGACCGTGCCGCGCCTGTACAAGCAGGCACGGCCCGGCAGCGACTACCAGTTCTCACTCAATCTGCTGAAAAAATTCAAGGCCCTGTTTCCCCAGGTACCGACCAAGAGCGGCCTGATGGTCGGCCTGGGCGAAACCGACGAGGAAATCCTAGCGGTCATGCAGGACATGCGGGCCCATGGCATCGAGATGCTGACCATCGGCCAATACCTGGCCCCCTCCAGCGCACACCTGCCGGTGCGCCGCTATGTGCACCCGGACACTTTCAAATTTTTTGAGGAGCAGGCAACGGCGATGGGATTTAGGCATGCCGCGGTGGGAGCGTTGGTGCGTTCCAGCTACCACGCCGACCAGCAAGCCAAAGCCGCCGGCGCCTGACAACGTGAGCGATCAACTGCCAGGAATAGTGCCGGCAGGCAAGCCCATGCAATAGTTGGCGATGTCGCAAGGACGCACCCACCAGACCCGATCGGCCAGGGGGTGCTCGATACAGTGCCTGAGCGCCTGGCGCAACATTCGCAAGCGAAAGGGCTGGCCAAAGACATAGGGATGGATCGAGACGTTCATCACCAGAGGATGACGCTCTGATTGTTCTGCCATCTCATCAAACTGCTGAACAATCATGTCGCAAAAACTGCTGGCATCGCCTTTGCGGTGGATGACATGCTGGGAGTCGTTGAGCTCGATCGGATAGGGAATGGACAACAAGGGCCCATGCTTCGTCCTCATCCAGACCGGCTGATCATCCATGGGCCAGTCCATCAGGTAGCTGTAACCGATCTCCTTGAGCAAGTCCGGCGTATGCGATGTCTCATAGGCACCAGAACCCATCCAGCCCTGTGGCGGCAGGCCTTCATGCCGCGTGATGGTGTCGGTCACTTCGCGCAACAGGCGCTCTTCATCGGCCTGCCACATGCCTCGCAAATTCTCTGCGTTGCTCCTGCCGTGCGCCACAACCTCATCACCCCGCTTGCGAATGGCATCGGTGATTTGCGGCGCATAGTGGTAGATCAGGCTGTTGGTGTTGTGCCCCGCAGGCAATTTAAGTTCATCCAGCAACTCGAACAATCGCCAGATGCCTATACGGTTGCCATAGTCGCGCCAGGCGTAGTTGCGGTGCGTCTGTGGCTCGCCGGTCTTGGCCGGATCATGGCCCAGGCCCGCCCCAAACGCGAACCACTCGATATTGGTGGTGAGCGTAAAGGCCAGTCGCTTTTTGTTGGGCCAGTGGTAATCACGCCGCTGTGGCAAGGGAATGTAGTCATAGCGATCATGCTGCGGCAGCAGGGGCTTGTCTGACATGGCCGACCTATTCAATTTTGGCGCCGGACGCCTTGACCACAGGCGCCAACTTGGCAATTTCTCTTTGCAGCATGCCCGCAAATGCCTCTGGGGTTTCGGTGATCGGCTCTGCGCCCAAGTTTTCATACACCCGTCGGATTTCCTCGCTGGCAATCACCTTGGCGAATTCGGCGTTGAGCTTGCGCACGATCGCTGGGTCCATGCCCTTGGGCCCCAAAATGCCGCTGTAGAGCACCACCTCAAAATTGGCGACGCCAGCTTCCCCCATGGTTGGCGTATCAGGAGCGGCAGTCACCCGCTTGGGTGTGGTGACTGCGAGCGCGCGCAGGCGGCCTGCCTTTGCATTGCCTACCGCCGGGGGCATGGTCGAAAAAACAAACGAGACATCGTTGGCCAGAATGGCCTGGGTTGCCGGACTGCTGCCCTTGTAGGGAATATGCAGCACATCCAAACCCTGGCTGGTCTTGAACATCTCGCCTGCAAGATGCAGGATGGTGCCGTTACCGGAGGACCCGTAGGAAAACTTACCCGGCTGCGATTTCATCAGCGCCGCCAGTTCCCTCACACTTCTGGCCGACGAGCTGGGATGCACGACCAGCATCAATGGCGTAGAGGCCACCAAGGCAATGGGGGTGAAGTCCTTGACGGAGTCGTAGGGAAGTTTGGGATACAAACTGGCATTGATGGCGTGGGAGGTAATGTCCTGCAGCCAAATCGTGTAGCCATCCGGCACCGCTTTGGCCACCAAGTCCCCGGCGATGGTGGTGCCCGCGCCGGGCCGGTTTTCGACAAACACGGTTTGTCCAATGGTGTTGGACATTTTTGCAGCGATGGCGCGCGCCAGCACATCGGATATGCCGCCGGAGGCAAAGCCCACCACCATCTTGATCGGTTGTCGTGGGTAATCAGTTTGCGCATGGGCACTTGACAGGGCAAGCAAACACCCAAGTAGCAGGGGCAGGACAAATACTTTGACACTCTTGCGCATGCGAGCTCCTCAAATAGTTGAAATTCAAGCCAGGCAACCTGTCAGAGCTGGCCTAGATCACTATATACAACGCACTGAATTGTTCATTCCTGCTGAGACAAGATCACCGCCGGCTCCTCATGGGCCAGCACGTTTTGCGCCCAGCCAGACAACTGACCGGTATCCGCGCGCAAGATTTCCTGCTTGACCGCCAGGATTTGCGCCGGGTGCATTGAAAAACTACGCAAACCCAGCCCCAGCAACAGGCGCGTCATGCTGGTGTCGCCAGCCATGTCACCGCAAACGCTCACACTCTTGCCCTGGGCACGGCATTCGGTAATGGTGTCAGCCACCAGCCGCAGCACCGCCGGGTGCAGCGGGTCATAGAGATGCGCCACGGCTTCATCGGCCCGATCAATGGCCAAGGTGTATTGAATCAGGTCATTGGTTCCCAGCGACAGAAAATCAAAATGCTTGAGGAAGGTCTTGAGCATCAGGGCTGCGGCTGGTATTTCAATCATCGCCCCAAGCGCCACTTGGCCATGCGGCACGCCTTCGCGCACCAGGCTAGCCCTGACCTGTTCGACCAGGGCCGTGGTCTGACGAATTTCGCCCAGATGGGCCAGCATGGGAATCAGCATGTACACCGGCCCGTGTGCAGCAGCACGCAGAATCGCACGCAACTGGGTGACGAACATGGCGGGCTCAGACAGACTCCAACGAATGGCCCGAAGACCCAGCGCCGGGTTCAGATGCGAGCCGTCCAGATGCCCGCTCATCGGCTTGTCGGCTCCAACATCCACGGTGCGAATGGTGACTGGCCGACCTTGCATGCCCTCCACGGCCAGGCGATAGGCTTGGTATTGCTCTTCTTCATCAGGAAGATGCCCTCCCTGGCGTCCCATGAAAAGAAACTCGGTGCGAAACAGGCCCACGCCTGCCGCCCCCGCCAGCAGCGCAGCTGGCGCATCTTCGGGCAGCTCGATATTGGCCAGCAGATCGACAGCCTCGCCATCCATGGTGACAGCCTTGGTATCGCGCAAACGCTCCAGGCGACCACGGTTGAGTTCAGCCTGGCGCTGCTTGAATCGGTATTCGGCCAGGATGATGGGCGAGGGATCGACAATCACCACCCCGGCGTCACCGTCAATGATGACCCAGTCATCCTGGTTGATCAACTGACTGCTTTGGCGAGCACCCACCACCGCCGGAATGTCCATGCTGCGCGCCACGATGGCAGTATGCGAAGTCTTGCCGCCGACATCGGTCACGAAACCGGCAAAAACGCCTTGCTTGAAGTGCAGCAGGTCTGAGGGGGACAGCTCATGCGCCACCAGCACCAGCGGCTCCTGCGGCTCGTCACCATGCTCTCGCCCGATCAGCAGCGCAGGCCGCGCGCCGGCAGCCTCCGCGATGGCATCGGACTGCTGCTGCATGGCGCGCAGGATTTTTTCGGTAATCTGTTCGAGGTCGGCCTTGCGCTCGCGCAGGTACTCATCCTCCATCTCGTCAAACTGACGCGCCACCACTTCCAGCTGAGAGGTCAGTGCCCATTCTGCGTTATAGAGCCGCCCGCTGATCCATTGCTTGACTCCGGCAACCAGTTCCTCATCCTGCAGCAGCATCAGGTGTACATCGAGCAAGGCCCGAAGCTCGTGCGGCGCCTCCTTGGGGCCAAGTTGATCAATGGTTTTTTGCAAGCGGTGAATCTCATCCACCACAGCATTGCGCGCCCGGCGGACCCGCTCAATTTCAACTTCGACCTGAGAGGGCTCGATAAAGTAATGCGCAACATCCACCCGGCTGGACGCAACCAGCACCGCACGCCCGATGACCACCCCGGGCGCTACTGCCAGGCCGTGAATGGAAAAGGTCATTTCCAGGGCTCCTGTGTGATCTTCATTCACCCTCGCCAAACTTGTCGCTGATCAGGGCAAGCAGCGCCTCCATCGCCTCCTGTTCGCGCTCACCATCGGTTTCAACTTCAATCGTGCTGCCCAATCCTGCCGCCAACATCATGACGCCCATGATGCTCTTGGCATTGACCCGGCGCTCCCCCTTGGAGGCCCAGATCTCGCAGGGAAAGCTGCCTGCCAGCTTGGTCAGCTTGGCCGAAGCACGTGCATGCAGACCGAGTTTGTTGCTGATCGTCACACTGTTTTTGATCATGTCCCACCTTTTGACTGGCCAGTCGTTTGTCCCGCCGGCACTTCCACAATACACTGCACGCCCCCAGCCATTACTTTCTGCAACATTTGCGGCAGGGCGTCGGCACGGTAGGTCACAGCGCGCAACAACATCGGCAAATTGACGCCAGCCACCAGCCTGGCCTGACCGGCCGGGAAATCCTGTAGCAAGCCCCGCGCCACATTGCAGGGTGTCGCGCCCGGTAGATCGGTCAGGATCAATAGGGGGCAGCCCTGAAACTGTCGAGCCAGTTCACGGGCGTGTGCCAAACTGATTTCACTGGGGTCTTGGGCCTGCACATCAAGCGCCAGCACCTGCGCCATCGCCTCGGGAAAAACATGAGCCACCCCCTGGCGCAATGCGCTGGCCAGCGGAGCATGCGCGACGATCAATATGCCATTGTCCATGATGCAGAAGCAACACTAGCTTTGATTATGGCTTTTTGCGCTCAGAAAATGCAGATAGGCAAGCACGCTCAGCAGCAAGAACACGCCCATGGCAGCCCGCACGGCTTGGGCATCGATCAACCCAAGACCTTTGAAGCCGTCGATGAGCAGGCCGATGCCCCATTGCACAGCGAAAACCCCGGAAAAAATTACCAGGTTGTAGGCCGACAGAGCACGTCCTGCCAGCGCAGTGGGAAAGGCCAAGCCGACCGCAGGCTGAGCCAGCGCCACGACGCTGGTGCACATGCAGTACACCGCCAAGGCCAGCCCGCTCCAGCCACCCAAGCTGGGGCCAGCCAGCAGCAGCACGATCAGCACGAGAAAGCTTGAGGGTAGGCCAAGCGCAATCAAGCTTTGCGCCTGCCAACCCTTTTTCGTCAAGGACGGCATGATCATTCCCCAGGTCCAAAAGGTCAGCAACATAGCCGCATTGATCCAGAACAGGCCGGTTGCAGCCTCAAGTGGCGTGTAGGAAGCGACCCGGATCATCCAGGGCGTTGCCCACAGGGTCTGGATGGCGATCAGTCCGCCATAGTTGACAAAGCCTATCAAACTCATTTTTCGGAAGAAGGGGTTGCGCCAAACCTCGGCATAACTTGCCGGCGCGGCCGGGTGTTGGGGTGCGTCAGGCAGGTCACCCCAATTTGGCACCTTCCATCGAATCATTGCCATGGACAGCAGCACCATCAGTGCAAGGCCGAGAAACAAGCTTCGCCAGCCGAGCAAGGGCATCAGCCATTGCACCGGCAGGGTAGATGCCACCATGCCCAACGATCCGGTCATCAGCATCCAGGAATTGGCGCGCAACTGCACGGCCGGCTCAAACCAGCGCCGGTAGCCGGTCAAAGGCGCCATCAGGCAAGCGCCCACACCGATGCCCGTCAGGATTCTGGCCACAAGCAGTCCGGCAAAACTTTGTGCCAGTGCAAACGCCAGGGTACCCACCACCGCGACGGAAAGGAAATACAGGATGACTTTTTTTGGTCCGAAGCGGTCGAGCCATGCACCCAGGGGCAATTGAACAATGGAAAAACCAAAAAAGTAACCTCCGGCCAGCAGCCCCAAATCACTGGCACTGAGTGTGAATTCTGCAGTCAGGGTGGGCGAAAGCGTGGCGGTGATGGCACGGATCAGGGCCGAAAAAAAGTAGGCGAAGGCAAATGCCAGAAACACCACCACCGCATCTTTTCGTGACAGGACACTCATGGCAGCTCCAGACCGGAAAAGAAGGGTTCCGTCTTGTCTGCGCCCAGACGCTCTGCGTAGACTGCTGCATGATAGAGACGGCCACGATGGGTAAACCATAGCCCCTGCATCTGCACATCTTGCCCTTGCTGGCTGCGCCCGCGGGCGTGCACTCGCACTGGAGGCGGTGCGTCGGCGGCGCGCTTCAGGGGATAGGCCAGGCTTTGTGATTCTCTCGCACGCATGGCAGCCAAAGTGGCCGCCTGCCAACTGGCCTGCACATCCTGTAACTTGTCTGCCAAGTCGTTGTTGAGCGTGGAGATGGCAAACAATGCGCGGCCAGACTCGCAGCCCAACATGTCCATTTCGTATGTTTGTCCTTTGATTTCAACTTTACGCTGGGCGTGGTCTGGCTTGCAGGGCAGCAAGCCCTTGACCCCTGCTTCACCGATGCGAACTTCACGCCAGTTCATGCCTGGGTTGCAGGCCGCGAGTAACAAGCTCGCCAATCCGGCCAGCACTAGGATACGCATCATGCCCTGATTATCAGCGCCCTTGCATGGCTGATAGCGGGCTTGCGCAAAGCGAATTAAACTTAGCCAGTCTTCTTTTGTTGCTCCAGCTTGCCATGAAAAAACCGCTAGCCCTTGCACTTTTCCTGCTGTTGGTCAGCCTGGCCTGGATTGCTTTTGATGGGGCTGGTCGTCAATCTGCCCCCGATTCCAGCTTTGTGCTGCTGGACGGCAAGCGTCAGAGTACGGCCGATTTCCGTGGGCAGGTCTTGCTGGTGAATTTCTGGGCCACCAGTTGCACCACCTGTGTGGCCGAGATGCCCGAGTTGGTGGCTACCCACCAGAAATACCAATCACGCGGTTATGACACCCTGGCGGTGGCCATGAGTTACGACCCGCCCAGCTATGTGGTGAATTTCTCTGAAACGCGCAAGCTGCCTTTCAAGGTGGCCATTGACAACACTGGCGCGGTGGCCAAGGCCTGGGGCGATGTGCGCCTGACCCCCACCACTTTTTTGGTCAACAAGCAAGGTGAGATCGTCAAGCGCTATGTCGGAACGCCCGATTTTGCAGAGCTGAACCGTCTCATCGAGCGCCTTGTTTCTGAAAGTTGATGTCTTGTTCAGGCAACAAGGCGGTATATCACCGCCTTGTTGTGATGACTGACTGAATTTACTTTTTTACTGTGCGCGGAAATCATCATGGCAGGACTTGCAACTGCCAGATGTTGCTTGAAATGCTGCTTTGACGCTGTCCAGATTTCCAGTTTTTGTGGCGGCGACCAATTTGCTCATTTCTGCTTGCATTTTTTCCGCCTTGTCCTTGAACTTGGCCTGCTCTCGCCAGATCTCTGCCTTAGCTTTCGTGTCACCCTTGTCGGTACCCTCGCCAAAACCGGCCCAAGGCAATTTGGACATGATCTCCGCCACCGCTGCATTGTCAGCAGCCAGCCTTGCATCAAATGGCACGCGACCAGCCGCCATAGCACCAACTCGGGCGTAATGTTGTTGCATCACGAAGAGGGCGTTCTTGCGGTACTTGATGGCATCTTCAGGCTTGGCAAATTGGGCAGACGCCATACTGGATGCGCCAAGAGAGCCAACAGCCAGAATCAAGGGAATAATTACTTTCATGACTGACCTTTCTTTATTCAAAGATTTTCGAGAAGCTTTGACATTGTTTCAAACTCCTCTTATCCACACAAGCATTTATGGAAAAGAATTTCAATAAACTTGCCAATCCATTTAATCTTTCAGGACTATGCCTAATACTGTACGCATCTGGGATCTACCGACACGGGCTTTCCATTGGCTGTTGGCCGCCTGTTTCATTGGTCTGATCGTCAGTGGCCAGATTGGCGGCGCGGCTATGACTTGGCACTTTCGCTTTGGTTTTTCTTTACTGACCCTTTTATTGTTTCGCTTGCTCTGGGGTTTTGTGGGTGGCCATTGGTCCCGTTTCGCAACTTTCTGGCCCAGTCCGGACAAGGTTTGGCGCCATTTGCGTGGCAACGGTGAGCCGATGGCTACGGTCGGACATAGCCCGTTGGCAGCGCTCTCAGTACTGGCCATGATGCTGTTCTTGCTGCTGCAGGTCAGCACCGGACTGATCAGCGACGATGAGATCGCCAATGCCGGCCCTTTCTCACACCTGGTCTCCAATGCCCTGGTCAGCAAGGCCACGGCCTATCACAAACAGATCGGTAAATTCATTCTGATCGCACTGGCCCTGCTGCATATTGCTGCAGTTGTCTTTTACCTTTGGCGCAAGCGCGTCAACCTGATTGGCCCTATGCTGTCTGGCGACAAAAATCTAGATGGTCCGGTGCTTGGCTCGCGTGATGATGCCCGCACTCGGCTGAAGGCAGCATTGCTCCTGCTGATCTGTGCGGTCCTGGTGGCTGTGCTGCTCCAACTCTATGGCCGCGCTTGAATTGGGCGGCATGGCCGGACGAGTCTTCCAGATTAGCCAGGCCATCTGTCTTGAGATTGGGCTTTCTGCTTAAATGCATTTGTTCAAAAGCGTTAGACTTCGCGTTCTGACACTTGACCGCTCTCATGGCCACCCAGTGCACACCTCGCCTTTGCTCTCCTATCAGCCCTGAAGATTTGGCCAACCTGCGCGGCTTATTCATCGAATATGCCAATAGCTTGCCAATTGACCTGGAGTTTCAGGGTTTTTCTGATGAGCTCGACACACTGCCTGGCGCTTATGTAGCACCACAAGGCGCCCTTCTGTTAGCCAGCTGCGACAATGAGCTTGCCGGTTGTTGCGCGCTGCGGCCCTTGCCCTCAGTGCAATACCCCAATGCCTGCGAGATGAAGCGACTCTATGTGCGTCCCGCATTTCGCCGGCTCGGCCTAGGCCGGTTGTTGGCCGAAGCCATCATGGATGCTGCCCGGCTGGCTGGCTATGGCACTATTCTGCTCGACACCCTGGATGATATGGAAGCCGCCCGCAGTCTGTATGAAGACCTCGGCTTTGTCGAAGTGCCACCTTTTTATTTCAGTCCGATAGCTGGCGCCCACTACCTCAAAGCCGATCTTTAGCCAATAAAAAAGGGGCCACAAGAATATTCCAGTGGCCCCTTTGGTTGCTTCTGACTTTTACGGTTTGTTGGTGACTGCCTGGTTGAGCATGGTGGCGGCATCACTGACTTCGAACTTGCCTGGCGCCTCAATATTGAGCGTCTTGACGACACCGTCTTTCACCAGCATGGAATAGCGGTTGCTACGCAGCCCCATGCCCCGGGCTGTCAGGTCCAGCGTCAAGCCAGTGGCTTTCGAAAAATCGGCGCTTCCATCACCCAGCATACGCACTTTGCCGGCGGTGTGCTGCTCGCGCGCCCAGGCGCCCATGACAAAGGCGTCATTGACGCTAATGCACCAGACCTCATCCACACCTGCGGACTTGAGCTCACCGTGCTTTGCAACATAGCCAGGCACATGCTTGGCCGAGCAGGTCGGCGTAAAGGCGCCGGGCAGCCCAAATATAGCCACAGTCTTGCCAGCCAGTGCCTTGCTCACATCGACCGGATTGGGCCCGATGGTGCAGCCATTGCCCTCAACCTCCGAGTATTCCATCAGGGTAGCCGAAGGAAGGGTGTCGCCAATTTTGATCATCTTGAATCTCCTGAAAAAACTTGTTAAAAAAACGGCCCACCATTGTGAGCCGTTTCGGTTTTCCCCGCAGCCCGAAGGGCAAATCGCTTAGACCGCTGCAGCCTTTTCGACCAAGCGGGTCGCCACCCAGTTCTTGGTTTTGGAAATCGGCTTGCTCTCGGTGATTTCGATCAGGTCGCCAAGCTTGAACTCGCCCTTTTCATCATGGGCGTGGTACTTGCTCGAACGGGCAACAATCTTGCCATAGAGCTCATGCTTGACGCGGCGCTCAACCAGCACCGTCACCGTCTTGGCGCGCTTGTCACTGACCACCTTGCCAATCAAGGTGCGCTTGAGGGATGTCTTGGCTTCCGTCATCTCGGTTCCTTATTTGGCAGCCTGCTTTTGGGCAAGCACTGTTTTGGCGCGGGCAATGGCTCGACGGGTCGAGCGCAGGGTCGCGGTGTTGTTGAGTTGCTGGGTGGCTTTTTGCATGCGCAGGCCAAAGTGAGCCTTTTGCAGCTCTTTCACCTCGGTTTGCAGACCGGCAACATCTTTTTGGCGCAGTTCTGAAGCTTTCATCTCTTTCTTCTCCCGATCACTGGCCGATCATGCGGCTGACAAAGGTGGTGCGCAAAGGCAGTTTGGCAGCAGCCAGCTTGAAGGCCTCACGTGCCAGTTCCTCGGGCACACCGACGATCTCGAACACGATCTTGCCAGGCTGGATTTCAGCCACGTAGTACTCCGGGTTGCCTTTGCCGTTACCCATTCGCACCTCAGCGGGCTTCTGGGAAATCGGTTTGTCGGGAAACACCCGGATCCAAATGCGGCCACCACGCTTGACATGGCGCGAAATGGCACGACGGGCCGACTCGATCTGGCGCGCTGTCAGGCGGCCGCGGTCGGTGCATTTGAGGCCGAAGTCGCCAAAGGCCACGGTGCTGCCACGGGTGGCAATACCGGTGTTGCGGCCTTTTTGCTCCTTGCGGTATTTTCTGCGAGCAGGTTGCAGCATGTTTATTCTCCGGATGAGCCGTCGGCTGCTGCAGCCGGCGCGGCGACTTTGCGAACGCGCTTAACGGCGGTTTTCGGGGCCTCGGCACCAGCGGCCTCGGCGGGTTTGTCGCTACCGTCGCTTGGAGCGGCATTGCTGCCGACCGCACGACGGGCACCACGGGCCGGGCGCTCAGCACCTGGTCGAGCTTCGCGCCGCGGGCCACGCGGACGGCGCTCTTCGTCAGCACGCGGGGCCTCCGCAGCTGGCAGGTCATTGCGGCCCAGGGTGTCGCCCTTGTAGACCCACACCTTGACGCCAATCACGCCATAGGTGGTCTTGGCCTCAGAGGTGCCGTAGTCGATGTCGGCGCGCAGGGTGTGCAGGGGCACGCGGCCCTCGCGATACCACTCGGTGCGGGCAATCTCGATGCCGTTCAAGCGGCCAGCCGACATGATCTTGATGCCCTGGGCACCCAGGCGCATGGCATTTTGCATGGCGCGCTTCATGGCACGACGGAACATAATGCGTTTTTCGAGCTGCTGGGTGATGCTGTCGGCAATCAGCTTGGCATCGATTT
>CAXRBE010000065.1:0-7889 GCA_964228805.1 Burkholderiaceae bacterium | reverse complement strand
AAGACCGTATTTGGAAAGCATCGGGTAAACCCGGTGTACACAAAATGCCTACTCATCATATAAAACTGGAGTTGGCTAGGAATATAAATGGCATCGGTACAAATTAGAGGCGTACAAAAATTTTTCGGTTCGACCCAGGTGATCCGTGGGGTGGACATCGATATTGAGGATGGCCAGTTCACCGTCCTGGTCGGCCCTTCGGGTTGTGGCAAATCCACCCTGTTGCGCATGATTGCCGGCCTGGAGGAAATTTCTCATGGCGAAATCCTAATTGGCGGCAAGGTGGTCAATCAGGTGCCCCCCAAGGAGCGGGACATCGCTATGGTGTTCCAGAACTACGCCCTCTACCCCCACAAGACGGTCTATGACAATATGGCGTTTGCCCTGCAGCTGGCCAAGAAAGACAAGGCGACGATAGATGCCCAGGTCCGGCGCGCAGCCGACATTCTGGCCTTGGGCGCTTTGCTGGAACGCTATCCGCGTCAGCTATCTGGTGGGCAGCGCCAGCGTGTGGCCATGGGCCGTGCCATTGTTCGCGACCCCCAGGTGTTCCTGTTCGACGAACCTCTGTCCAACCTGGATGCCAAGTTGCGCGTGGCCATGCGCAGCGAGATCAAGGAGCTGCATCAGCGTCTGAGCACCACATCGATTTATGTCACCCATGACCAGATTGAAGCCATGACCATGGGCGACAAAATTGTGGTGATGCGTGATGGCGTGGTTGAGCAAACCGGCAACCCACTGGAACTGTACGACAACCCGGCCAACCAGTTTGTGGCCGGTTTTATTGGCTCACCGGCCATGAATTTTCTGCCCGGAACCCTGCGCCGCCACCCCGCAGGTGCCGAGGTGGAGCTTTCCGATGGCACACGCCTGCCCGCCCCACCCAAGGTGGGAGGCAGCGATGGCCAAGCGGTGGTCTATGGCGCGCGGCCCGAGCACCTGACCCTGGTCGATACGGGCGGTATCGCAGCTCAGGTTGTGGTGCTGGAGCCCACCGGCATGGACACCTTTATTGCCTGCCGCCATGCCGGAACGGAAATTGATGCCGTATTTCGCGAACGCCACCAATTTACCGCCGGCAGCATCATCCATCTGATGCCTGACGCTCAGCGAGCCCATCTGTTTGATGCCCAGACGGGCCAGCGCCTGTTGGGCTAGACGATTCCTAGGCTTTATGTTCCCTGTCCCACTGTAAAAGGAGATTTGTATGAAAGAGTTCAACCGACGTCGTTTCCTGGAGGGTTCTGCTGGCCTGGCGGCTGCTGGCTCACTTGGCGTGGGCGGTACCCTTTGGGCACCCGCTGTGCATGCCCAGAATCTGAGTTTCAAGCCTGAGAAAGGCGCCAGGTTGCGCGTGCTGCGCTGGAGCCGATTTGTTCAGGGCGATATCGACGCCTATATGGTCAATGTGAAGAAATTCACTGAAAAGACCGGGGTGGAGGTGCGGGTCGATAACGAAGGCTGGGAAGATGTGCGGCCCAAGGCTGCAGTGGCCGCCAATACCGGCGCAGGCCCGGACATTATTTTGTCCACCAATGACGATGCCAACCTTTATCCGGAAAAACTACTTGACGTCACCGACCTGGCCAACTACCTGGGCAAGAAGTATGGCGGCTGGTATCCAGCCTGCGAGGCCTATTTGCGCCCGGATGGCAAAAAGTGGATCGGCATCGCCCTGGGTGCAGCCGGTGCCATGCTGGTCTACCGTCAGAGCCATGTCAAGGCCGCGGGCTTTGACACCTTTCCTCGCGACACCGGCAATTTCCTCAAGCTGCTCAAGGCCATGCACGCCAAGGGCACGCCCTCTGGCTTCGCCCTGGGCAATGCCACTGGGGATGGCCTGTGGACCAATTGGTTGCTCTGGTCCCATGGCGGCAAGCTGGTGGACAAGAACAACAAGGTGGTGATCAACAGTGCGGAGACCATCAAGGCGCTGGAATATGCCAAGGAGATGTATTCGACCTTTGCGCCGGGCACCCTGTCCTGGCTCGACCCGCATAACAACAAGGCATTTCTTGACGGTCAATGCAGCCTGACCAATAACGGCATTTCGATCTACTACGCCACCAAAAATGCGACCGACCCCAAGGTCAAGGCCTTGCAGGAGGATGTGCATCACTCACCCTACCCGGTGGGCCCAGTAGGGGTTCCCACCGAATCACATCTGTTCTTCAACCAGATGATCATGAAGTACACCAAGTACCCGAATGCGGCCAAGGAATTCCTACGCTTCATGATGGAGAAGGAGCAGTTTGAGCCCTGGTTGACCGGTTCCAGCGGCTATGTGGCGCCTCCGCTGGATGCTTACTCAAAAGCAGCCATCTGGACCTCGGACCCCAAGCACACCCCTTATCGCGACTGCGTGAAAAACATGCGGCCGGCCGGTTGGGAAGGCAAGCTGGGCTACGCTTCGGCTGGTGCCGGCGCAGACTTCATCGTGACCAATATGGTGGCCGAAGCAGCCAGCGGCGCCAAGACGCCACAAGAAGCTGCCGAGCGCGCCCAGAAACGCGCCGAACGCTATTACAAAGTCTGAAACTTTGGGGTCAGACCACTTGCACAGCAATGTGCTCTGACCTCAACTGATTAAACTGGAGTCAGACCACTGGCGATAAGCATGAGCCCTGGGGTCAGACCACTCGCTTTGGCGATGTGCTCTGACCCCAACTGATCAAACTGACCCCAACTGATTCACCAGACTCCAAAGGAATAGTCGATTGCCCATGCTCGACAAACTGCAAAACAACCGCAATGCGCTGGGCCTGGTCTTTATGCTGCCTGCGGCGGTGCTGCTGCTGCTTTTTCTCACCTATCCACTGGGCCTCGGTGTCTGGCTTGGCTTCACCGACACCAAGGTGGGTCGTCCGGGTCAATGGGTCGGACTGGAGAACTATGCCTTTTTGCTGGAAGATCAGGTGACCCGTCTTGCGCTGTTCAACACCCTGTTCTACACCACCATTGCCAGCGTTTTGAAGTTTTTTCTGGGTCTTTGGTTGGCCCTGCTGCTCAACCGCAATCTGCGTTTCAAGACCTTCTTTCGTGCGGTTATCCTGTTGCCCTATATCGTTCCCACCGCGCTTTCAGCCATTGCCTTCTGGTGGATCTTCGATTCGCAGTTTTCCATCATCAGCTGGGCCCTGACCAAGATGGGCCTGATCAACGCCTACATCGATTTTCTGGGCGAGCCCTGGAATGCACGTTGGTCGGTCATTGCCGCCAACGTCTGGCGAGGCGTTCCCTTTGTCGCCATCACCCTGCTGGCTGGACTGCAAACCATATCGCCATCCTATTACGAAGCATCGGCGATTGATGGCGCGACGCCCTGGCAGCAATTTCGCCATGTGACGCTCCCCCTGCTGACGCCTATCATCGCGGTGGTGATGACCTTTTCTGTGCTCTTCACCTTCACTGATTTCCAGCTCATCTATGTCATCACCCGTGGCGGGCCGCTCAACGCGACCCATCTCATGGCCACGCTGTCCTTCCAGCGCGCCATCTCGGGCGGCGCCCTGGGTGAAGGCGCTGCCATTTCAATCGCCATGGTGCCCTTCCTGCTGGCCGCCATCATGGTGAGCTACTTTGGTCTGCAACGAAGAGCCTGGCAACAGGGCGGAGGTGACAAATGAGCCAGGAACAAGCTGTCGACACTGCAGGCATGAGCTATCTGGAGTCTGCGCCGCGCAAGCTGGTGACAGTCTACCTTCCATTGGCTATCTTTCTTTTTGTGTTGTTGTTCCCGTTCTACTGGATGGGCATCACCAGCTTCAAGCCCAACAACGAGTTGCTCTCGCGTGAAGGCAATCCGTTCTGGGTCATCGAGCCCACCCTGGCGCATGTGAAAAAGTTGTTGTTCGATACCTCCTACCCCGAATGGATGTGGAACACCATGCTGGTGTCGGTGGTTTCCACCTTCGCCTCCCTGACCGCCGCGGTACTAGCAGCCTATGCCATTGAGCGCTTGCGCTTCAAGGGGGCGCGTCATGTGGGCCTGGCCATCTTCCTGGCCTATCTGGTGCCACCCTCCATCCTGTTCATTCCGCTGGCCTCGGTGGTGTTCCAGCTGGGGCTGTTTGACACCCGCTGGGCCCTGATCCTGACCTATCCGACTTTTCTGATTCCCTTCTGCACCTGGCTGCTGATGGGCTACTTCCGCTCCATTCCCTACGAACTGGAAGAGTGCGCCCTGATCGACGGGGCGACCCGTTGGCAAATCCTGACCAGAATCATCCTGCCGCTGGCGGTGCCCGGCCTGATCTCGGCGGGGATTTTCGCCTTCACCCTGTCCTGGAATGAATTCATCTACGCCCTGACCTTTGTCTCCTCCAGCGAAATCAAGACCATCCCGGTGGGGGTGGTGACAGAACTGGTGGAGGGCGATGTCTACCACTGGGGGTCCCTGATGGCGGGGGCCTTGTTAGGCTCGCTGCCCGTGGCTTTCGTCTATTCCTTCTTTGTCGAGTACTACGTCTCGGGCATGACAGGATCGGTCAAGGAATAGTGTGTCTTCTCCTGGCGGGTTGACCCATTATTGATCCAGGTGCCTTTCAAGGCCGCAGGGGTCAAGTCATTCTTGGGGTCGCCAGCCAAGCCATGAGCCTACATTACCCGCTTTGCGTCTAAAGCAGTTTGCGCCGCGCCAGGTCGCGCATCAGGGCGCGTGCGCCGTAAGTCCAGGGACCAATCTTGTCGCTGGTGTTGACGCGGTTGACCAGCGTGCCCAACAGAGGGGTGGACACGGTCACCAGATCGCCCACTTCATGGGTGAAGCCCTGGCCTGGGCCATGACGGTCCTGGATGGGTGCGAACATGGTGCCCAGAAAGAACATCACCCCATCCGGGTACTGGTGATGCGCACCGATCACATGCGTCACCAGTTCCAGCGGGTCGCGGCTGATCTGGCTCATCGAGCTGGCCCCCTGCATGACAAAGCCGCCCGCACCATGCACTTGCATGGCCAGATCACAGCGGCGCACCTCGTCCATGCCAAAGTGCTGGTCGAACAGGCGGATCAGCGGGCCGATGGCGCAGGAGGCGTTGTTGTCCTTGGCCTTGCCCAGCAGCAAGGCGCTGCGACCCTCAAAGTCCCGCAGGTTCACATCATTGCCCAGTGTGGCGCCCACCGTTTGCGCCCGGCTGTTGACGGCCAGCACAATTTCCGGCTCGGGGTTGTTCCAGTGGCTACGCGGGTGAATGCCCACCTCGGCGCCGGTGCCCACCGCACTCATGGGCGCGGATTTGGTGAACACTTCAGCGTCCGGGCCGATCGCCACCTCCAGGTATTGCGACCAGGCGCCTTGTGCCACCAGCACCTCTTTGAGCCTGGCGGCCTCCGGCGAGCCGGGTTTGACATTGCTCAGGTTGTCGCCAATCACCCCCACCACGGCGCGCCGCACGCTCTCTGCTTTGCCAGCATCGCCACGCGCCTGCTCTTCGATCACCCGCTCCAGCACCGAGTTGACAAAGGTCACCCCGGTGGCCTTGAGCGCCTGCAGGTCGCACGGTGCCATCAGCCAGGGCCGTTCGGCTTGGCGCTGGTCGTGCGCCGAGTTGCTCAAGATATCGGCTGTGTTTCCAATGCGTGAGCCCTGAGCGGCACGGACCGCCTGGGCCGGGTCTTGCAACTCGAGCAGATCCGACATGGTGGGTGCTACGGCGCTGATGTCATACACCGCCTCGGGCGTGACCCGCACCAGCACCGCGCCTTGCCCCTGCAGCCAGACGCGCCCCACCAAAATTGCATGCTCGGCATCCTGCGGCAGGGTCTTGGCTGGGCTCAGTTGTTCTTGCATTTGCATGGGGCTCGGTCTTTCTTGTCACTTGCGAAGTTGCACAGCTTCGGCGGCCAGCTGGGTGATGGTGCGCCAATCCTTGCGTGCAAGTGCCTCGGCAGGCACCAGCCAGGAGCCGCCCACACAGACCACATTGGGCAAGGCCAAAAACTCGCGCGCATTGGCCGGGCTTACCCCACCAGTAGGGCAGAAGCAGGCTTCTGGAAAGGGGCCAAACCAGGCCTTGAGCATGGCCACACCGCCGGCCTGGAGAGCGGGAAAAAATTTCAGCGCCCTCAGGCCGGCGTCCATGGCCGCCATGATCTCGCTGGCAGTTGACACGCCAGGCAGCAGCGGCAGACCCGCCTCCTGCGCCGCCTGGGCCAGCGCCGGGGTGAAGCCGGGGCTGACCAGAAAGCGTGCCCCGGCCTGCTGGGCCGCCAACACATCGGCTGGGTTGCGCACCGTGCCAGCGCCCACCACTACCTGCGGCACTTCCTTTGCTATCGCTGACATGCAAGCCAGGGCCTGAGGTGTGCGCAAGGTGATCTCAAGCATGCGAATGCCCCCTGCCAACAGCGCCTGGGCCAGTGGCACGGCCTGGGCAGCGTCATGCAAAACAATGACCGGGATGACCGGCGCATCCTGCATAACTTGCAATGCGGAGAGAGTCTGCATGGAATGATCTTAGCCGAGCCTGCTGAACGCCTAACCGTCACCCGATCGGTGAGCTTGCCAGGGTGAATGGCTCACATATTGCGCCGGTATTGGCCACCCACCTCGAACAAGGCGCTAGTAATCTGGCCCAGGGAGCAGACGCGCACTGCGTCCATCAACACTTCAAACACATTCTTGTTCTCGATCACCGCCTGTTGCAAACGGGCCAGTTGCACCGGCGCCAGCTGAGCATGACGCGCATGGAAGTCGTGCAGGCGATTGAGTTGCGATTGCTTTTCCTCTTCGGTCGAACGTGCCAGCTCCAGCTTGTCGGCCACCGGGTCACCGTGCGGGTTGCGGAAGGTGTTGACGCCGATGATGGGCAGCTCGCCGGTGTGCTTGAGCATTTCATAGTGCATGCTCTCGTCCTGGATACGGCCACGCTGGTAGCCGGTTTCCATGGCACCCAGCACACCGCCACGCTCGCTGATGCGCTCGAACTCGGCCAGCACCGCCTCTTCCACCAGCTCGGTCAACTCCTCAATGACGAAGGCGCCCTGGTTGGGATTTTCGTTTTTCGCCAGCCCCCATTCGCGGTTGATGATGAGCTGGATCGCCATGGCCCGGCGCACTGAATCTTCAGTCGGGGTGGTGATGGCCTCATCAAAGGCATTGGTATGCAGGCTGTTGCAGTTGTCGTAGATCGCAATCAGGGCCTGCAGGGTGGTGCGGATGTCGTTGAACTGGATTTCCTGCGCGTGCAGGCTGCGACCTGAAGTCTGGATGTGGTACTTCAGCTTCTGGCTGCGCTCATTGGCCCCATACTTTTCCTTCATCGCCACAGCCCAGATGCGGCGCGCCACCCGCCCCATCACGGTGTACTCCGGGTCCATGCCGTTGGAGAAGAAGAACGACAGGTTGGGCGCAAAATCATCGATGTGCATGCCGCGCGCCAGGTAGGCCTCCACCAGGGTAAAGCCATTCGATAGGGTGAAGGCCAACTGGCTGATTGGGTTGGCGCCGGCCTCGGCGATGTGGTAGCCCGAGATGGAAACCGAGTAAAAGTTGCGCACACCGTGATGGACAAAATACTGGGCAATGTCGCCCATCACCTTGAGGCTGAATTCGGTGGAGAAGATGCAGGTGTTCTGGCCCTGGTCTTCCTTCAGGATGTCGGCCTGCACCGTGCCGCGTACATTCTCCAGCACCCAGGCACGGATTTTTTGCGCCTCGGTGGCGCTGGGGCTGCGCGCGTTGTCGCGCTCGAATTTGTCCAGGTACTGGTCAATGGCCGCGTTCATGAACATGGCCAGAATCGTGGGCGCCGGGCCGTTGATCGTCATGCTGACCGAGGTGGCCGGGTCGCATAGGTCAAAGCCGTCATACAAGGCCTTGAGGTCGTCCAGCGTGGCAATCGAGACACCCGAATTACCCACCTTGCCGTAAATATCCGGGCGCAGG
>CAXRBE010000064.1:0-30374 GCA_964228805.1 Burkholderiaceae bacterium | reverse complement strand
GGTGCCAACGGTATCGTGGGCCTGCAGGCACTCATGCAGTCTGCGCCCGATGGTTACACCCTGGCTGTTGCGGCGGCTGGCCCGATGGCGGTCAACCCCAGCCTGTACCAAAAACTGCCCTACGATCCGATCAAGGATTTCTCGCCCATCACCAACTTGGTGAATTTCCCGCTGCTGCTGGTCACCCACCCATCGGTACCCGCCAAAACTACGAATGAGCTGGTGGCCCTAGCCAAGGCCAAGCCCAGGCAATTGTTCTTTGCCTCGCCTGGGAGTGGCAATTCTGGCCACCTGGCTGGCGAGCTGTTCAACAGCATGGCCAATGTGCAGACCGTGCATGTGCCTTACAAGGGCCAGGGGCCGGCGCTATCAGATCTGATTGCTGGTCAGGTCCAGATGCTCTACAGCAGCATCCCTTCGGTCCTGCCGCAAGTTCGCTCGGGACAACTCAACGCGATTGCTGTGGGAAGCGCCAAGCGCCTGGCCTCGCTGCCTGATATCCCCACCATTTCCGAATCCGGTGTGCCTGGCTACGAAGCCTATTCCTGGGTAGGCCTGGTGGCACCCGCCAAAACACCTCGCGACATCATTCAGAAACTCCATGGTGAGATTGCCGATATCCTGCGCCAGAAAGATGTGGCTGAAAAACTGCTCGGCCAAGGCGCCATTCCAATCGGCGATACGCCAGAACAGTTTGCCCAGTACATTCGGGCCGAGATCGACAAATGGGGCGCGGTTGTGCGATCTGCCAACATCAAGGCCGACTAATCCGTATTCAAAAAGTAAACACTGACATGTCCAATTCAACACGCCCTACTAAAAAGAAACCATCGCAAGCCTTTGAAAACGGCCTGGCCATGCGCAGCAAAGTGCTAGGCCCAGAGTATGTAATGCGCTCCTTCGCATCAGCCGATGACCTCAATCTGCCGTTTCAGGAGCTGGCCACCGAATTTGCCTGGGGCAGCGTGTGGACGCGGCCGGGTCTTTCTTTGCATAACCGCAGCCTGGCCACGCTGTCCATGTGCATTGCGCTCAACCGGCCAGAGGAATTACGCATTCACCTGCGGGGCGCTGTGCGCAACGGCGTGAGTCGGGAGGAAATCCGCGAGCTGCTGCTGCATTCCTTTCTTTACTGCGGTGGCCCGGCGGCGCTGGATGCCTACCGGGTGGTGCGCGAAGAATTGCCGCTGATTGAAAAGAATGAGCGCGCAGCCAAAACTCAAGGCCGCGTCAAAAAGGCAGCCCAGCCTCAACGCAGCTGAGCTCGATCGCCAACTCCGGGTGTTCGTTGCCTGGAGGGACGTCTAAGTGCGGCTTACCGCTTGCGCTTTTTCCCGGCAGCGGGCAGGCCGGCCATGGCGCCCAGCACCTCGGCGGTAGAGGCCGTGTCGCTAGCACCCAGGCCCTGCGCCATGGCGGCGGTGTAGATCGAGGCACTGGCCGTAAACAAGGGCGTGGGGCAATCCACCGACTTGGCCATCTGGCCAATCACTTCCATGTCTTTCTGCCAGACCTCTACCTTCATGGTGGGCGGGGTGTACTGCTGTCGCACCATCATCGCCATGCGCAGGCGCATGACGCCAGTGCCCAGCACCGGACTGTGACCAAACAGCTCGAGCATCTGGGCCGGGTCCAGGCCCATCTTGCGCGCCAGGGTGACCGATTCGGCGTAGGCCACGTTGTAGATGGCCACCAGGTGGTTGGCAGCAAATTTCATCTTGGTGCCATTGCCATAGTCGCCCAGGTAGGGCACCTGGTCGGTGAAGGCGTGCAGTATGCCCAGCACCTGGTCGTAGGCTGCACGCTCGCCGCTGGCGTAGATGGTCCAGGCCCGCTCCTTGAGGCGCACTGCCGTGCCGCTGATCGGGCAATCCAGCACCACCCGTCCAGCGCGCCGTAGCAGCTGCTCAGACTGGTTTTTGTCATCCAGGGTCAGGGTGCTGGTTTCCACCACCACTTGCGGCTTGCGCCCGCGCTTGCGCGGCGCTGCAGCAATGGCCTGGCTCACATCGGCCAGCGCCTTGGCGGTGGCTACCGAAACTATCACCACTTCAGCATGGGCAGCCACAGCGGTGTTGTCGGCCATCACCTGGCCACCAGCTTTCTTCAGGCGCGCCCTGGCCTTGGCATCAATATCGTGGCCGCAGACCGGGTAGCCTTGGCGCAAAAGTTCTTCTGCCATGGTGCCACCCATGATGCCCAGGCCAATCACGCCCACCAGGGGTTTGCTTGCAGTGCGTGTTGCCGCACGGGGGGATTTTTTAACTGCCGTCACGATTCGCTGATCTTCAATCCATGCGGGCCGATTCTATCGACGCCCAATTGACTTCGATCTGTCCCTCAAACGATAGATGGCCAGCCAGAATTCAAACAAATTGCTGCAGGATGTTACGGCTGGCGTTCAGGCAGACATGAGCCCACTCGGCAGGGGTGTAGGCCTGCTCTCGCTGAAGATTGACAATTTCAACGCTCAGCGGCAAATCGGTAGGCAAGGCCGAAAACAACGCAATTAAATCCACTGTGCCTTCGCCCGGCAGTAGGCGCTCACAGCGCGCGGAATGGATCATCTGCTCATGGCTGTATCCGGTGCCCGCCACCACATCATCCACCTGGGCGTAATGCAAGAGGCTGCGCGGTATGGCCCGGATATCTTCCAGGCTGGTGCTGGAGCGGCCAAAATGCATCGCGTCGACCAGAATGCCGGCGTTGGCAGGCGTACCCGCCCGCAGCACCACTGCCAGAGCACTACGGGCATCAGGCACCCCAGTCCAGGGCATGAACTCCAGGTCCGCATTCAAGCCAAAGGGGGCCATGATTTCACACAAGCGGGCATAACTGTCACTCAAGCGAAAGGCGTCCATGTCGTCGCCCGCCACCAGGATGGAACGTGCCCCCAGGGCGGCGCCCGCGTCATACAACGCATCCCACTGGTGCGGATCAAAGTGATCGTTGATGCGGATGATCTCCAGATCGAGCACGCCCACACCGGTGTCGCGTTGCACGGCCAGCGTCTCACGCAGCACTTCGGGCAAGCCCAGCAATTTTTGATGGGGTGCCCCCGGGGCGTTGGGCCACAGGCGCAGACCCACATTGGCGTAACCGGTATGAGAAGCTACCTCAAAGGCCTCGACCACATTGCAGCGGTGGGCACTCAGGTAGGCCAGGGAGAAGGACCTCGATGCGAGTGCGGGAGCAGTGGTTCGCTCTGGTTTTGAGGCTGCGTTCATGGCTGCGCTATTGCAGAAGTGACACGGATGTGGGCAAGGCAATGGTGGAGACCATGTCAGTGGTCAAGTGGGCCGGGCCACCTTTGGGCGGCCAGATGCCCTGGGCCACGGCTTCGGCGCGGGCCGCACTGCGCGCATCCAGGCTGGGGTAGGCCCAGATATTGGTAAAGCGCATTGGGCCGTCCAGCGCCACCATGGCCACCACACAGGGAGAGATTTTTTCCCGCAAGGGCACAGACTGCTGCCACAAGTCAATGGTGGGCTGCACACCGCCGGGCTTGATGCCATAGGTGCGGATCTCATACACCGGCCCCCGGATGCCTGACTCCTGGCTCGGGCGCACAGGCTTCATCCAGGGAAAGGCTCGATAACTGTGCTGCTCCCAGCGCGTCATCAATTCTGCGCAGCCCAGTGGGCTCGCACTTTGCTGGGTGCGTTCACGCTCAGACTGCAAGGCAGTCAAGGAATCGAAACCGCGCAGCACAATCATCTGGTTGAGTGTGCCAATGTCAGTGGTCCAGCAGCCTAGCAGCTCTCCTTGAGCGCCGGCCTGCTGACAAAACGCCTGGACCTGCGTAGCGGCTTGAGCCGCCACGCCAAATTGCAGGGTAAGGTGAGCGAGTTCGTAGTACATGGCCTTGAGGCGATCCTTTCTTGCGTAATTTGTGAGTGATTGTTTAGTCCGAGAGTGCCTTGGCAGCGGCATGGCGGGCAGCCAGGTAGGAGAAGGTCATGGCCGGACCCAGCGTGATGCCACCGCTGGGATAGTTTCCGCCCATGACGCTGGCCATGTCGTTACCGCCCGCATAGAGTCCATCGATCACAACACCCTGTGTATCCAGCACCTGGGCCTGGGCATTGACCCGCAGGCCGGCAAAGGTGCCCAAGCTGCCCATCACCACTTTGACAGCATAGAAGGGCGCGCTGATCAGGGGCGCCATGCAGGGATTTGGAAATCCTGCACTGGCATCGCCCTGGATGCGGTTGTAGGCTGTCTGTCCTTTGCCAAATTCATCATCCACGCCGCGCGTCGCCATGTCGTTATAGCGCGCTACGGTCGCGCCCAGGCCAGCCGGGTCGATGCCGCAAGCCTGGGCCAGTTCAGCCAGGGTGCGCCCACGAAGCAAATAGCCATTGTTGAGCCAGGTTCCAAGCGGAATGGGAGCAGGCTTGACCACCCCCAAGCCATAGTGCCGAATGAATGCATGGTCGCAGATCAGCCAGGCCTGGGCACTCTGGCCAGCCGGGGTGGCACGCAACAAGGCCTGCATCATGTCATGGTAGGAATCAGCTTCGTTGGCGAACCTCAGGCCATTTTGGGTGACTGCAATCAGGCCAGGCTTGGCGCGCTCCACCAGGTGGGGAAAGTGGGCCCAGCTGCCATCAGGCCTTGGCACCCTTGAGACCGGTGCCAGGGCCGCAGCCTGGACCAAGTCGGTGGCCACCACGCCACCCGCACTTTCGCCCAGGCGCAAGCCATCGCCGGTGTTGCCCCAAGCGGCAGCAGACCAATGCTCCTGGCCGCTGGGCGCATGGGGCAGCAGGGCCTGCTTGCGCTGGGCATCGTGAGGAAAGCCGCCACACGCAAGCACCACCCCACGGCGGGCATGCACCTGCACCTCGCCTTGCGGCGTAGCCAAACGGGCACCTTTGACGCGCCCCGACTGCAGCAGCAGTGAGGTGGCCGGACTGTTGGGACGCAGTTCGACGCCGGCATCCAGCGCCGACTTCAGCAGCGCACCCGCCAGGGCATTGCCATTGACCAATCGCATGCCCCGTCCATGCACCAGGCAGTCGCGCGCATAGCGCATCAGCAGGCCACACACATGTCGCAGGGATCGGAGCGAACGGGTGGCGTTGAAGAAGTGGCGCAGTTCTGCACCCGCGGCAATACCCATGCCCCACAAAGTCGTTTCCGGCAAAGGGATTTTGAGTAGCCCAATGCTGGCGCCCAGTTGTCGTCCATCAAACGGGGCCGCACAAACCGACCTCCCCCCCAGGGCGGCATGGGGCGACTGGCCATGGAAATCGGGAATGGCGTTGCCGTCGATGAATTGCAGTGCGGTATGTCGACGAAAAAATTCGACCATTTGAGGGCCGTGCTCGAGATAAGCGTTGACGCGCAGCGCATCAAACTGAGAACCCAGTTCATGTCGCAAATAAGCGGTAGCCTGCTCGATGTCCTCATGGATCCCGGCCTCCCGCGCCAGGGGATTGCGCGGAATCCACATCCAGCCACCCGACCAGGCGGTGGTCCCGCCAACCTGCGCCTCCTTTTCAGCCAGCACCACTTTAAGACCGAGGTGCGCTGCGGTGACCGCTGCTGACAAGCCCCCCGCACCCGAACCCAGCACCAACAAGTCGCAGTCAATTGGGAAGGTGGATGGGGAATCGCTCATGAGATGTTGGCCATATTGCAGGTCAAGTAAATTCTATCCAGGGTTATGATGCTGCCGCCCAGTGCCTCTGGTGAAGCCGGGGCCATCGCATATGCTTGAACTCCTCGACGGCGCCTCCCGTGTCCACTACATCGTGGGCAGCCCAATTGCCCAGGTCAAATCGCCTGCCGGCGTAACCCAGGCCTTTGCCGACCGTGGCCGCAATGCCCTTGTGATCCCGGCCGAAGTTCCCGCTCCGGATCTGGCGGCCTGGCTGGCCGGCGTGTCGCTGGCGCGCAATGTGGACGGCATCATTGTCACCGTGCCACACAAGTTTGCCTGCTTCGACTTGTGTGCCACCAGTTCAGAGCGTGCCGCTTTTTTGCGTACCGTCAACACCATGCGCCGCAATACCGATGGCAGCTGGCATGGCGACATGTTTGATGGCCTGGGCTATGTGGAGGCCATGCGCCACAACGGCTGTGACCCGGCTGGCCGACGCGCCTTGCTGGTGGGCGCGGGCGGTGCCGGTTCTGCCATCGCCCACGCTTTGGTCACATCCGGGGTGAGTGAGCTGGCCATCCACGATGCAGATCACCAACGCCGCGACACCCTGATCGAACGCCTGGCCGCGCTGGGACTGGCCCGTGTGCGCGCGGGCAGCAACAACCCTCAGGGCTTTGACATTGCCCTCAATGCCACCCCCATGGGCATGCGAACCGGTGACCCTCTGCCCCTGGATGCCCGTCAGTTCACACCCGCCATGTTTGTTGGCTGTGTGATCACCGTTCCGGCAGTACCGCCCCTGATTGAGGCGGCGCGGGCCCTAGGCTGCAACACCATGACCGGCGCTGACATGTTTGCCCGTGTGCGCGACCTGATGGTCGATTTTTTACTGGTTCCCTGAAATGCTGGTTCTGTGCGACTCGCTGACTGACTTGGTGGAAGGCGAGCCCTTTGATCTGCTGGTGGTCGGTGCTGGTGGCGCGGGCCTTTCGGCCGCCTTGTTTGCCGCCCTGGAGGGCGCCCGGGTGCTGATCGTCGAGCACACCAACCTGGTGGGTGGCAGCACCGCCTGGTCTGCCGGAACCACCTGGGTACCCGGTAGTCAGCACGCAGCCCAGGTCAACCCCGAAGATTCACTGGAAGCGGCTCGCACCTATTTGAATCATGCGGTCGCTGGCAGCTCGCCCGCGGCCTTGCGTGAAGCATTTCTCACCCAAGGCCCGCGCGCAGTGCAGGTGATGGAAGCCCGCACGCAGGTGAAGTACCGACCCTACCCCAAGCACCCAGATTACCAGTCCGATTTGCCCGGCTCTACCTTGTGCGGCCGCGCGCTAGAGCCGCTGCCCGTTGATGGGCGCCTGCTGGGCCCCCTGTTTGGCTTTTTGCGGCCGCCGATTCCAGAATTCACGGTTCTGGGCGGCATGATGGTTGATCGCACCGACATCAACCATTTGTTGAACCTGACGCGTTCCTGGGCCTCGCTGCGGCACTCGGCGCGGATCCTGGGACGCTACATGTGGGACCGCCTGCGCTATCCACGCGGTACCCGCTTGGTCATGGGCAACGCCCTTATCGGGCGCCTGTTGTATTCGCTGTACCAACACAAAGGCGTGACTTTGGCGCTCAATACCCAGTTGGTGCAAATTGAACTGGCTGGCGATACCAGGCATGCCGTTACCTTGCAGCAGGGTGAGCAACGCAAGCGCCTGCAGATACGCGGAGGCATCATCCTGGCCAGCGGTGGCTTCAACCGCAACCCTGAGCAGCGAGCCCAACTCATGCCAGGCATCCCTCTGGCCTGGTGCCCCGGCGCGCCCGGACATACTGGACAGGCACAGGCACTGGCGCGACATCTGGGTGCCCACTTGGGCCAGCCAGCAGGCAGCCCGGCTTTCTGGGCGCCGGTTTCCATCCGACAGCGGGCCGATGGCAGCAGCGCGGTGTTTCCGCACTTTGTGCTGGACCGGGCCAAACCCGGCATGATCACGGTTGACCATACCGGCCAGCGCTTTGTCAACGAAAGCACCTCCTACCATCTGTTTGGTCTGGCCATGCAGGCGGCACATCTCCTCCAACCCAGCATTCCCGCTTATCTCATAGGTGATGCGGCGGCATTGCAGCGCTATGGCATGGGCATGGTGCGGCCGGGCGGTCGAGGGCTGGGCCCTTTTCTGGCCGATGGCTACCTGGTGCAAGGGCACAGCCTGCCCGATCTGGCCAGCAAGCTGGGGCTAGACGCCGCCACATTGATCGCCACGGTGGCCCGGCACAATGATTTTGCCTCCTCAGGCCAGGATCTGGATTTTTCGCGGGGCACGACGGCTTACCAACAGAATCTGGGAGACCCCCAGCACCCGGGGCGCAACCCCAATCTGGGGCCACTTCAGCAAGCGCCCTTTTATGCAATACGACTGTACCCGGGCGATATTGGCGCCGCCACCGGCCTGGTGACCGACGAGCATGCGCGCACACTGGATGCGCAGGGCCAGCCAATTGAGGGCCTGTATGCCATTGGCAACGACATGCAATCAATCATGGGCAAAGCCTATCCGGCGCCTGGCATCACGATCGGGCCGGGCCTGGTCTTTGCCTACATCGCCGCCCAGCATGCGCTTGGCCGAAAGCAGCAAGTTGCCCCACAGCCACGGGGCAATTCGTCAACTGAAAGCTAGGTGCGGAGGCTGCGCGGCCCCTCTAGGGACATTTCAGCCGTGGTAGTGGACCAGAGTTTTGGTGCTGCTGACCTCCTCCATGGCGAGCAGGCCTTTTTCGCGGCCATGGCCACTGCGCTTGGTGCCGCCAAACGGCAGCTCCACCCCGCCTCCTGCGCCATAGCAGTTCATAAACACCTGTCCGGCATTGACCGACTTGGCCACACGAATCAGACGGCCGGCATTCTCGGTCCAGACCGCAGCGAGCAGGCCATAGGGCGTGGCATTGGCCAGCCTGATCGCGTCAGCCTCATTTTCAAAGGGTAGTGCAGACAATACTGGGCCAAACACTTCCTCGCAAGCCAGTGCATGGTCTCGGGGTACGTGGCCAAAAAAGGTGGGTTTTACATAGTAGCCCCCCGCAGGCAGATCGGTTGCCAATTGGCCTTCAGCAAGGACCGGTATACCGCTGGCCTTGGCCAGGTCTAGGTAACGTTTCACCCTTTTGAGCTGAGCAGGGTTCATCAAGGGACCGCAGTCAACATCCATCTCCGGCGATCCCACACGCACCTTGCTAAAAGCCTGCGCCACTTTGGCCACGAACGATTCGTAGATATTCTTCTGCACCAGCAGGCGGCTACCTGCGGTGCAGGTCTGGCCGGCGTTCTGCACAATCGCCCGCACGATGATGGGCACCGCGCGCTCCACATCCACATCATCAAAGACGATCTGAGGCGACTTGCCACCCAATTCCAACACACACTTGACAGCATTCTTTGCGGCGGCCTGTTGCACCAGGGTGCCCACCTCATTGGATCCGGTGAAAGAGACAAAATCGATGCCCGGGTGCGCGGCCAAGGCAGCGCCAGCCTCTTCGCCCAGGCCGGTGACCACATTGAAAACCCCCGCAGGCAGGCCGACTTTCAGCGCCAATTCCGCAATACGCAGCGCTGACAAACTGGTGTCTTCCGCAGGCTTGAGTACGCAGGCATTGCCCATGGCCAGGGCCGGCGCCACAGTTCTGCCCAGCATCTGGGCCGGGTAGTTCCAGGGAATGATATGCGCGGTCACGCCCAGCGGCTCACGGATCAGGCTGACCTGATGACCATTGAGAAACGGGATCGTCTCGCCGTGCACCTTGTCAGCAGCCGACCCAAAAAACTCAAAGTAACGCGCCAGGACCTTGATGTCGTTGCGGGCAGTGCTCAATGGTTTGCCGGTATCCAGTGCCTCCAACTCGGTCAGCTCGTTTTCGTGGCCGGCAATCACATCAGCGAGCTTGAGCAGCAGTCTCCCCCGCTCTGTCGGGGTCAACTGGCGCCAAGGCCCCTCAAATGCGGCGCGGGCCGCTTGAACGGCTGCGTCCACTTCGTCAGCGCCCCCCCGGGCCAAAGTATCCACTTCCAGCCCGGTGGCAGGATTGACGATCGGCAGGACACGGCGGTCAAAGGCTTCGGTCCATTGGCCGCCAATCAGCATTTTTTTCATTGATCACTCTCAGAGTTTGGTTAAAACGACACGTTGTAATATAAGGACGAGCAGCCTGGCCTGATTTGGAATTCGTTGAACATGGCGTTGCAATTCAGGCAAGGTACTCATCCATTTTTTCTGATTTCGCCATGCACCCAGACATCGACTCTTTGGCGCTGTTTGTCAAAGCCGCCGAAATGGAAAACCTGACCCGGGCTGCGGAGGCATGCTTTATCACTGTGCCTGCCGCCAGTAGGCGCCTATCCTTGCTGGAACACCAGTTCAAAGCACAGCTTTTTCAGCGGCATTCGCGCGGGCTCGAGCTCACCCCAGCCGGCGAGCATCTGCTCAATCACGCCCGCAAGGTAGTTGCCATGGTCACCTTGATGCGGGCCGAAATGAACAACTACTCGGCTGGCAGCCAGTCGGTGATCAGGGTGCTGGGGAACACATCTGCCATGGCCCAGTTTCTGCCCCACGATGTCTCGGTTTTTCAGGGCAATCACCCCGAGATTCGGCTTGTTCTGGAGGAATCCTGGAGCGATGAAGTGATCCGGCGACTGCTCGCTGGTGAGGTCGACCTGGGCATCGTCATCAAGACCCAGCCCATTGATGGCCTGCATGTCCTGCCCTATCGCAGTGACCAGTTGGCGATAGTCGTGCGTCAGGATGACCCCCTGAATGCCGACACCGTAGCCTTCGAATCTCTGATTGACCGCGACTTTGTGGCACTTGAAGGCGGCAGCTCACTTACACGACTGCTGACATCGCGCGGGGAAAAAATGTTCAATCCGGTGACCGTGCGGGTGCAGGTCAGGAGTTTTGAAGCTGTCTGCCAGGCCGTACAGGCGCAGTTTGGCGTTGGCGTACTGCCGCTGGCCGCAGCCAACAGTTTCGTCCAGGCCATGGGCTTGCGGGTGATTCCCCTGCAAGATGAATGGGCGGCACGCCAGATGGTGGTCTGCACCCGAACCGTTCCGAATGCCGACAGTCCCCTGGGCCTGTTATTGGCTCATTTGCACGCCTACTCGCAACCCGGCCACTAACGCTTGCAATGGGTTTGCCATCAGGTCTGGCACTCAATGTGGAACCGTCTGCGCGAAAGATGGTCTGCTCCGCATGGCGAGCGACAAGCCCTTCAGGTTCTTCGTGTCGGGCAGCCAGGGCTGGTCGGCATAACGGAAGAGCTGGTAGTCCTGCAAAGTCACCGCACACACCACATCCAGTGTCGGCGGGGCGCTGGCCAGGGCCTGCATGTCCTGCCTGGCGTAATAGTCGTCCAATCTCTGCATCGCCTCGACCATGGTGCGGCGACGCCGCAGGCCGATCGGGGTCTCATCAAACAGGGCCGGCGCACTGACTTTGCGGGTAATCAGCGTGATCACCGAAGCATCAATCGCGCCCATGGCCACGCCAGCACGCGCAATCACCCCGTTGACCTGCTCCGGTTTGCCCATCAGGCTGGGCCACTGGGGTTCAGGTCGGGTTGCCTCCAGCCACTGGACAATTAACAGGCATTCAGTCAGGGGGGAGCCATCATCCAGCACCAAAGTGGGCACCCGGGTGGCAACATTGGCCCGGCGCAATTGGACGTCGTCAGCCCAGGGATCCACGATGGTGAGTTCGGGATTGAGCCCCTTCTCGATCATCGAAATGCGGGCAATGCGCACAAATGGTGAGGTGGTATTGGCCAGAAATTTCATCGAAAGGTACCCCTACTAGGATGCGATCACGCCCAATTGCTTGAGCATGCCCAGATTGTCGAGCAAAGCCCAGTGCTCGATCAACACGCCATCACGGATCTGGAACAGGTCGAGCACATCGATATCGATCTTCTTGCCGGTGGCTGCCAGATCTCCTAATGCACCAGTGTGCGTGGCCTGCACCTTCAGGCGCACCAAGACTTTTTCGCCCTCTGCTACAAAATCGATCAGTGGCAACTTCATGTCGGGAAAGGCCGGCATCAGGGCATCATGCAGTTGCATCACCCCTTCAGGCCCCTTGACTGCAAACGGCAGACCGGGGTCATGCCTGACAAAAGTGGGCGCGATATGGGTGCGCATCCAGGCCTCGTCCTTGACCAGGAACGCCTTGAAATAGTCCCTGCACAACTGCTTGTTGGATTCCAGAGTCGTCATCGTTTTCTCCTTCAAAATTAAATGGTTTTCACGGTATAGCCAAGCCTGGGGAAGTGCACCTGAATGTCTCCGGCGCGCTCGTCCTTGCGGTAGATCACCACCTCGAATTCACCCGCTGCCACCAATTTGCCAATAACCGGAACCTTGGCGTTGTCCTCCGGGGTGACACTGACCTGGCTACCAACTGACAGATCAGCCGGGGTATCAGCCGGCGCAAGATAGGCCAGGCCTTGCGGCTTGGCCTGGCAAGCCAGATCGAAGGCTTCCTCCGGAGAGAGCTTGCTAGAGCTGCCGTGCCCGTAAGCCTGAATGCGTTCATACCAGGGCACCAGAGGCTTCAAGCCAAGCAGTTCATCCACCTCGGGCGGACAGTTTTTACGCAAAAGAAAAATGGTTTGCCAGCAGGCCAGATCGGCAGCGCTGACCGACTGCCCAAACAGGAATGGCCTGCTTTTAAGAGCCTGCTTGAGCCAGGCCACCTGCGAGCGGACGAATTGCAGATGCTCTTCAAACTGGGGTGCCATGGCAGCTTGAGAGATATCGATCCCCAGATAGCCTTCCCTGCGATCCTTCAGAAACTCCGGTGGAATGTGCTCGCCGATAAAGTGCACCAGCACACCAATAGTAGGGATCCACATCTGGCGCTCCCAGGCAAATCCCAGACCGCGGATCAGGCCTTCCTCGCCCTGCTGCACCAGGGGCTTGTCTGGTGAAATCCGGTCCAGCGCGGAAAGGATCATGTGGGTGTCGCAAAAGATGTCAGCACCAATTTGCATCACCGGTGCACGCCGATAACCGCCAGTCAGAGGCGTCAGCCAGGGACGTGGCGGCAGTCCGGGAATGTCTACCGAGCGCCAGGACAGGCCCTTGATGCCAAGGGCCACACGCACCTTTTCAGAAAAGGTGGAAAACTCGTAGTGGTGCAAAACGATATCGCTCATTTTTTTCTCGCCCGTTTCAATACATGATGTGGCCACCATCGACCACGATGGTCTGACCTGACACAAACGCAGATAGGTCAGACATCAGGTACATGGCTGTTCCGACCAGGTCATTGGGTCGCTGTTCTCGTGGAATGGCACGTGCCTTGAGAAAACTCTGCTGCCATTCGATTGGTCGATTTTTGGTGGCATCGGTCAGCACAAAGCCCGGGGCGATGCAGTTCACGCGCACCTGATTTGCGCCGGTCTCTTTGGCCAGGCCCTTGGTCATGGCTACCACTGCCCCCTTGGAGGCCACATAGTGCAAATAGCCGGGTTGACCAGCCACCGCGACGACCGAAGCGATATTGACGATTGAGCCGCTGTTTTGTTTACGCATGGTCGGCATCACTGCCTTGCAACATTTCCAGATGCCTTTGACATTGACCGCCAGGATCCGGTCCCACACCTCGTCGGTGAGTTCCTCAAAGGGCGTCAGTTTGACTTCCCGAAAGTAGCCCGCGTTGTTGATCAGGCCGTCGATGCGGCCAGTAGCATCCAGCGCTGCCTTGGCCATGGCCTGGGTAGACTCATCGATACTGACATCGACCTTGACGTAGGTGCAACGCCCGCCCATGTTCTCGATGGCCTGTACAGTTTCATCAGCAGGGTTCATGTCGGCAACGACAACATGTGCCCCTCGGCTGGCCGCACCCAGCGCAAAGGCCTGGCCGATGCCAGTGGCAGCGCCCGTGACAATGATGGTCTGCTGGTCGAGCAAGGGAGAACTGATTGTCATAGAGTTTCCTTTCTGGTGTTATTGGAGGAGTGATCAGTGCTTAGCGCCATGCATGCGCCTTTGACCGTATTGCCTTTTTTCCGCTTCTATTTCGGCAGCAGTGGCCACCTTGACGGGGCAACGGCCCGATTCAGGACATTCGACGACCATCATGTTTTTGGAGACCTTGTCACGGACCGGGCCGCTGATGTCGACATCTACCGACCACACACCCAACATTTCCAGCGTCAAGGTTGCCTCGTAGCGGCCTGGTGAGGTGCCAGGCTGAGCTTTGACCGGTTTAATGGTGTGTGCCATGGGCATGGAAGGCATGAGCGCGCTGAGCATCACCTGCGCATTGCTGATGGCAGCGCCATCTTTTTGCTTGATCAGCACCGAACAGTTCAGCAAGGGGCCCATGCCGTGAGATTGACAATTGATGTCAACGACCGGTCGATCGGCTGCATGGACTTGACCACAAAAGACCAGGCACAAGATTGATAACAGGATTCCAAAATTCATCATGACACCTTTGCTTTAAAGTTCAGATGCGCAAGCCGATGCACCCAGGCTTCGTCGAGAAAGCCCCTGGGCTTGACCCTGAGGAAAACAGCGACCAGCCCACCGAACACCACCATGCGCCAGCCCTCAAACAAACTCGTGGCATTGAGAAGACCCAGGTCAAACACAACTCCCATCAGCGGCCCCCAGGCCGTGCCAAGCCCGCCGATCAGGGAGTAGCCCACCGCATGCACGCCCAGCATGGGCTCAAACAGCGCAGGCTCGATATATGTGGTCCGGTGGGCATACAGGGCACCGCCCAGGGCGGCCAACCCGCCGGCGTAAGCTGAGATCAGCAAGCGGATGCGCATGGGATCCAGGCCGCTGCTCTGAGCCAGCAGGTCATCAGCCCCAACCATGCGCACTGCAACGCCTAGCCTGCGGCGCTCCAACCATTGCATGGCGCCAATCGTGAGCAGCAGCAAGATCAGGCAAAGCAGCAAATAGCTCTCGTTGCTGACGTTATTGACCAGAAGCCAACGAATATCACGAAAGCCCTCAATGCCGTTTGGCCCGACCAGCCCCTCGGCCGTGGGTATTTGCCACTGCCACCAGGACAGGCTAATACGCGCCAACTCGCCAAAGGCCAGGGTAGCCACCGCATAGTGCAAGCCCGAGAGGCGCATGATCGGCCAGGCCAACAGAAAGGAGATTAGAGCCCCGGCTGCCACCGCCAGTGGGATGGCAACACCCAGGGGCAGGCTCAGCATGGATGTGCCAATACCCGAAACATAGGCGCCGATACCAAAAAAAGCCTGCAGGCCAAATGACACCCGACCGACCAGCAGCAAGAGGTAGGCACCAAGCGCGAGAAACGACATGATGACCATGTCGCTGCACAGGCCAATGGCATAAGGGCTCATGCCAGGCCTCCGCTGCCCGGCTTGTGCGAGCGCCATATCAGCATGGCCAGCAACAAGGCGTAGGTGGAAAATTCACGCGCCTGCGCGCCAAACCACCATTGGGCATGCACCTCCACCTGGCCCAGGAGTAGACCGCCCCACAGTACCGAGCTGATATTCATGGTGCCCAGCAGCATGGTGACCACCAGACCCTTGAGGAGCAACCACATGCCAAACATGGGTGTGATTTGCCCGTCGAGCATCACTAGGCCTAGTGCGGCTATGGCCGACAGCGCTGCGGCCGTCAGAAAACCTGCACGCTGGATGGCGGCAACCGGCAAGCCGATCATGAAGGCGGCAAATCCGTGATTGGCGGTGGCGCGCCAGGCCAACCCAGCTCTTGAGCGACTGAGCCATTGGGTGGTGATCAGGCAGAGTGCCACCCCAAGCAGTGCCAATCCCAGTCGGTCCGGCCGCACTGACCATGCCATCCACTGCCACTCCTGGCCGGAGCCAAGGTTGGGCATGGCGTTGAGGTGCGCAGGCAGCAGGTTCACCGCCAATTGCTCCAATTGCATCCAGATGGCAAAGCTTGCCGCCATGGCCACCACCTCGTGGTTTTGCAAGGCGTTACCCGAACCAGGCCGATCCGCCTCTAGGGAAGATTGGGCCCGACCTCTGAAGCAAAGCAGCTCGACATACCAAGCCGCCAGCAGGGTGCCCAGCAGCACCAGCATGGCAATGATGGCAGGCGATTGGATCCCGCGAGCAAACGCCCAGGCACCCAGATAGGCGCCCAGCATGGCGGTAGCGCCATAGGCCAGGTTCAGTCTTTTCAGAGTGAGAAAACTCAGTGACAAGCCCAGCCCGGCCAGGGCGTAGACGCCTCCGTCCACCAGCCCATCGAGGGTGACCTGT
This sequence comes from Burkholderiaceae bacterium, assembly GCA_964228805.1. Taxonomy (GTDB): domain Bacteria; phylum Pseudomonadota; class Gammaproteobacteria; order Burkholderiales; family Burkholderiaceae_C; genus Hylemonella. The sequence goes on along the minus strand of CAXRBE010000064.1, from coordinate 14,485 downwards.
AACACATCGATGAGCGCCGCAAAACCCATCACACGGCGTGACGTTTGCCCAGGTAAGCGCGCTGAATCACATCGTCCTGCGCCATAGCACCCGGATTACCCGAGAAAACCACCCGTCCCTGTTCCATCAGGAAGAAATGATGAGCCACCTTCATCGCCATGTGAGCGTTCTGCTCAACCAGGAAAATGCTCACGCCATCGCGATGCAATTGGGTGATGATGTTGAAGATTTCTGCCACCACCAGGGGGGCCAGGCCCACCGATGGCTCGTCCATCAACAACAGCTTGGGACGCGACATGAGTGCGCGCGCCACTGCGAGCATTTGCTGCTCCCCACCAGAGAGCGTTCCGGCAGCTTGCTCAATGCGCTCCTTGAGGCGTGGAAAACGCTCGAACATGCTGTCCACATCACTGCGTATCCCGGCCTTGTCGCGTCGGCGGAAAGCCCCAGCGAGCAGGTTTTCCTTGACCGTCAGCTCGGGAAACACCAGCCGATTCTCTGGCACCAGGGCCATTCCCATGGAGACAATATCGGCCGGAGATTTGCCATCTATTTTTTCACCGAGAAAACGGATCGTTCCCTGTCTTGGTTTGAGGATGCCGGCTATCGACAGCATCAAAGTGGACTTGCCTGCCCCGTTGGGTCCCAGCAAACAGGTAGTCTGGCCTGCCTGGACTGTGAGACTGACTCCCTTGAGCGCCTCGATTTTCCCGTAGGCTGTTTTCAGGTCGCTGATTTCTAGCATGGTCGTCCTCTGAGCCAAGCTCAGGCCGTGAGGGCATCGCCGCCGAGGTAGGCAGCCTGCACCTGGGGGTTGCCCTGCACCTCGTCTGGCGTGCCTTGCGCAATCTTCCTGCCAAAATTCAAAACCACCACCCGATCGCACACCCCCATCACAAGTTCCATATGGTGTTCGATCAGAAGGATGGTTTTGCCCTGTTCGCGCAGACTGCGGATGCGCTCATCCAGATCGTCGATCTCTTCGGCATTCATACCAGCGGCTGGTTCGTCCAGCAGCAAAAGGTCGGCCCCGGAAGCGACCGCGCGCAGCAATTCAAGGCGACGCTGCTCGCCAAAGGCCAGATTGCCTGCCAATTGATCGCACTTGGACTCCAGGTCCCCAAAGCTGAGCAACTCCAGGGTCGATTCACGCGCCTTTCTGGCCGAGGAGAACCAGCGCTGGCCGATGCCAGACAGCCCTTTTTCCCGGACCACCTGGGCAGCCCACAGGTTTTCCCATACTGTCAGGTTATTGAAGAGTCGAATGTTCTGAAAAGTGCGGGCAATGCCCAATTCAATGCGGCGGTTAGGGCTCAGCCCCTCAAGTGACTGGCCCTTGTAGGAAAGCTGCCCATGGCTAGGCTGGTACAGGCCGGTGATGAGGTTGACCGTTGTGCTCTTGCCCGAGCCATTGGGCCCAATCAGGCCAAGAATCTCGCCTCGCTGCACAGTCATGTCCAATTGGTCAACTGCCTTGACACCGCCAAAATGACGGCTAAGTTGTTGCAGTTCAAGCATTGCTAACCTCTGCAACAGGGGCTGACTTGCCTTTGACATCTGTCGATGGCACTGATCCGGCCGGCTTTCGCCTGGTGCTGAAGAGCCCCTGAGGACGAATTAGCATCAACAACAGAATGAAGGCGCCGAATAACAGGCTTCGCCAGTCACCCAGGAAGCGCAGACCTTCGATCAGGATGCCCTGAACAAAAATAACTGCAAAAACAATACCTCTCAGGCTGCCCAGGCCACCGATGATGGGGTAGGCAATGGCAAAAGTTGCCAGCAGGATATTGAAATTGCTGTGCTCGATATGGGTTGCGTAGTGGGCAAAGACTCCCCCGGCCAGGCCAGCAATCAAGCCCCCCACACCAAAGGCAGTCACCTTGGCAGAAGTGAGATTGATGCCCGAACTCTGTGCCGCTAATTCGTCTTCGCCAACAGCCCGCCATATGATGCCGGCCCGGCTACGGTCAAGCCATGTGAGCGCCAGCATCACAGCCGTCACCAGCAGCCAGATCAGTACGCAAACTTGTAGGGTGGTCCAACCGTTTCCCGGGAAATAGCGTATACCACCAAACCCCAGGCTGCCATCGGGACCGATAAGGCCAGTGGGCGTTTGGACTTGCCACTTCAGATTGAAAAAACCCAGGCGCACCACCTCGGAAAACGCCATGGTGGCCACCACCAGCATCAGGCCCTTGACACGCAAGGCCGGAAAGCCCACAGCAACTGCAACAACCCCGGCAAGAACCGCAGCAAACAGCAGTGCGGCGGCCAATGGCCACTGCCACATGGTGGTGAGCATGCCGGCGCTATAGGCCCCGATGGCAAAAAAGCCGCCCTGCAACATGCTGACTTGCCCAGTTTGCAGCACACACCAAGCCGACAGTCCGAGCAAGGTGTGTATGCCGATCACTTGGGCCAGTCCGAGATAGAAATCCATGGTGTGTATGTTTTTGGATCAGTCGCGTCCGCTTGCCGACGAAAAAATTCCACCGGGACGAAATACAAGAAAAACAAACAGTAGCAACATGACATAGATGTCGCGCTCGGTCACTCCGCGTAAAAACTGGAAGACGTTTTCCAGGCCTCCGACCACCAGCCCCGCAATGATCGCGCCAGGGATACTTCCCAGGCCGCCGATGACCGTGACCACCAGTCCCTTGACGGTGATGGGCAAAGCCACCAGGGGTGACAGCACCCCGATGGCGGCTCCCACCATGGCGCCGGCGATACCGCCCAGAAAACCGGTGATGACGAAGGTAGAGGCGTTGGTGGTGTCAATGCCCATGCCGCACAACTGAGCCGCCACAGGTTGCTGGGCCACAGCGCGCGTGGCCAGGCCCAAGCGGGTGTGCTTGAGCAACAGTGTCAGCGCGACCATGGCCACACATCCCAGGGCAAACACAAAGAGCAGATCGCCGCGAACATACAAGCCAGCAAGCTCCATGTTCAAGTCGGCCAGCATGCCGGGGTAATTTTGCGGCATACCCTGCGTGAGGTGCGACATCAGTTCCTCAATCACCAGTAACATGCCAACGGTCGACATCAGCGTGGCCAGCGGATTCTTGATCGGAATGAAACGAAAACAGATTAGGTAGATGAGGCCGCCCAACAGCCCGCCCATGACTGCCGCGAGCAGATACACCATCGGCGTGGGCGCCATATTCACCACAATCAGGCTCAGATAGGCAGCACCAATCGAGGCGGCAGCGTAGGCCAGATTGATCTTGTGCATCACCCCAAAAATCAAGGTGAAGCCAATACCAATCAAGGCATACGTTGTGCCGAACATCACGCCGTCGATAAGCGACTGCGTGATGTCGAGCCATTCAAATCCGTTCATGAGTGGCAACGCTTTGCGGTACTACCTAAATACGCTCACTGGGCAGGGGTGTGCAGAGAAATCCACTCCTTGCCCTTGGCCTGGACAAACAAGAAGGGCTTGACAGCCTCGCGGTCATTGGTGCGTCCAACCTTGCCAAGCAGGCCCTGGGTTTGCTTGAGCTGAGCCAGGCCCTCGCGCATCTTCTGACGGTCTGCCTGCACGGTATCGGGACGACCCATGATTTTTTGCTTTTCCATCAATTCCTTGAGTGTGAAGACATTTTCAAAGGCGGCTGCATTGTGCAGGTCCATGTTGTATTTGGGGTTGATTTTCTGGATTGCCGAAGCTGCCTGTTTGGCCGCATCGGTCACGGGCGCGAAGCTGGTTGGGATGACCAAGCCAGCGGCTTGGGCAGCACAACCATTCAAGGTTTCCATGCTCGACGATGAGGTCAATCCAATCAGCATCTTGGGCTTCACGTTTTGGCGAGCCATCTCCTTGAGCACGCCACAGGTGGTGAAAGGGTGCGCCGAAATAGCGACCACATCCGCGTTGGCGCGCTTCATCTCCCTCACCTGGTTGGAGAAATTGATGTCATTGAGCAGCCACTCACTGCGCCCGAGCACTTGCAGGCTGTTGCCACCGGCATTTTTCTCGATCACCCCATAAGTGAAGTTGCTGTGGGCAAAGTCTTTTTCCACACCGCCCCAAAATGTTTTAAGGTCTGGCCGGCTGGCCTTGATCCACTCAAACAGGGACTTGTACATATTGGCCTCATTGGGCACATTGCGAAACGACCATTCAGAAATGGAGGCCAACCCTCCTTTGGCAGCTACGTCGGTATAGAGCGGAAACTGGATGCCTGAGTCTGAAGCATCACCGTTCTTTTTTTGCAGAATGCCGAAAGCCGGTTCGGCAACATTCGAGCAAGTAGGCCCGATGCCGACAACCGCATCTTTCTGAGCAGCGATGCGGCGCAGTGCATTGATGCCCTCCTCGGCATTGCAGCGGTCGTCCAGATATTCGATCACGAGTTTGGCCTTGCTGCCATCGCCCAAGGTGACGCCGCCCTGTTTATTGATGATTTCGGCAGCTGCCTGCATGGCAGCTTCACTTTGCTGGCCAAAGATACCGACTACGCCGCTCTTGGCGCCGAAGCCATAGATCTTGATTTCATTAGGTGCGGCCATGGCAGTCGCGCCCAGCCCGACCATCAGTGCGGGAATGAGAGCCTTGGCGCTACGGATGCGTGAGGACATGCTTGTCTCCAAGTGGTTGATGATGGGGCGTGACTTTCTTCCAAGACACCCTGTTTTGGCAATTTCAATTCGATATAGGCAGCGTTGCAGCAGATGCAAGCCGCGGCTTGCATGGCATGCAAGGCTGTTTTCTCACATTTCTAATAGTCAAAGGCGCAGGAGTCCGAACAGAATGCGCCCTGTAGAGATGGAGACATCATGAGTTTGAAAAACCTGGCGTATGCCAGCAGCAGCGCGGGTAAACCCCTGTCGGGTCTGTTGGTGGTAGCCCTTGAGCAAGCGGTAGCGGCCCCTTTTTGCAGTTCACGCCTGGCCGATGCGGGCGCGCGCGTCATCAAGATCGAGCGGGCTGAGGGCGATTTTGCACGCGGTTATGACAATGCCGTCAATGGCGAGTCCTCCTATTGGGTCTGGATCAACCGCGGCAAGGAGTCGATCTGCCTCAACCTGAAACTGGCGCAGGACCTGGCCCTGCTCAAACGCATGATCGCCCAGGCTGATGTGTTCATCCAGAACCTGGCACCAGGTGCGACGGATCGCTTGGGCCTGGGATCACAAAAATTGCGCGAGCAACATCCCCGGCTGATCACCTGCGACATCAATGGCTATGGGGAGGAGGGCGAACGCTTTGGCCTCAAGGCCTACGATCTGCTGGTGCAGGCTGAAAGCGGGCTGGTATCGGTCAGTGGTGCGCCGGGTGAATGGGGTCGGATCGGGGTGTCGATCTGCGACATCACGGCCGGCATGAACGCCCTGATCAGCATTCAGCAGGCTTTGATCCAGAGAGAGCGCAGCGGACAAGGCAGCGGGGTAAAGGTGTCGCTGTTTGGTTCGGCGGCCGAACTGATGAGCGTGCCCTATCTACAAGCTCGCTACGGGGGCAAGGCCCCCGAGCGCGTGGGCCTGAAACATCCCAGCATCGCCCCATATGGTGCCTTTACCAGTGCCGACGGCCGTGACATCGTCATCTCCATCCAAAACGAACGCGAATGGGCGGACTTCTGCCGAGTGGTACTGTTGCAGCCCGATCTGCCCTCAGACCCAAGATGCAGCAACAACGCCGCCAGGGTGAATCACCGCGAATTTGTCGACGGCCTGGTGAGCGATGTCATCAAGAAACTTCCCACCAATATCCTGCTTGACCGCCTGACCGAAGCGCAAACCGCCTATGGTCAAATCAATTCTGTGTACGACTTGATTGAGCATCCACAGCTCAAGACCGTGCCCATGAGCGTGAGGGGTCGCCGCGTGGATGTGCCGGCCTCGCCCTGGGCAGTGCCCTGGAGCGACCCGGAATTCAGGCCGGCCCCTGAGCTTAATGATCGGGAACACCAGATACGACAGGAATTCTCAGTCGAAGCGCCCAGCAAAAAACTGGCTTAGACATTAGTCACCATCAATGGCCCGGCTACCGGCCCGACAGTTTTCGAGCCAATTCAGGCCGACACGCCCTCGGCGTAGGCAAGGGCAGCCTCAGCGCTTACATAGCGGGCCACAAATGCACCCACGCTACTGGGCGGCAAGGGCAGCCACACCACATGGCCGCTGCCCGGCGCCAGCTCGACCGCCAGGCCGTCAATGTTTTCCATGCGCTCGAGCCTAATGTCGGTGTTGTGGCCCGGCTGGATGATTTCGAGCTTGTCACCCACAGCAAACTTGTTTTTCACCTGCACCTGAGCCAGACCACGGGCGGCATCAAACGCCACCACATCGCCCACATACTGGCTGCGCCCAGACTCGGAATAACCGCGCAGGTAGTTCTGCATTTCCTGCGGCTGGTGGCGCTGGTAAAAGCCCGAGGTGTAGCCACGGTTGGCCAGGCCCTCGAGCTGTCCCAGCAAGGCCGGGTCCAGATCACGGCCCGCTGCCGCATCGTCAATGGCTTGGCGGTAACTTTGCACCGTGCGCGCCACGTAGTACGGGCTCTTGGTGCGCCCTTCAATCTTGAGCGAATCCACCCCGATTTCTGTTAGGCGCTGGATGTGCTCGATGGCACGCAGGTCCTTGGAGTTCATCACATAGGTGCCATGCTCGTCTTCCTCGATCGGCATGAACTCACCCGGCCGCTTGCTTTCTTCCAGCAGGTAGGAGAGCGATTCACGCGCCTCCTGGGGCAGGGTCTGCCCCGCCGAGCCGCAGCCCTGCTTGGTGGCAGAAGCAGGCGACAGCACATCGCCGCTGGCATCCACCTGGGCTGTGTGGGTTTTGTAATCCCAGCGGCAGGCGTTGGTGCAGGTGCCCTGGTTGGCATCGCGGTGATTGAAATAGCCCGACAGGAGGCAACGCCCCGAGTAAGCAATGCACAAGGCCCCATGCACAAATACCTCGAGCTCGCTGTCCGGGCAATCCTGCCGGATCTCGGCCACCTGGTCGAGCGAGAGCTCGCGCGAGAGGATGATGCGTTTGACCCCCACCCGGTTCCAGAATTTGACCGAGGCCGAATTGACGGTGTTGGCTTGCACCGACAGGTGGATCTCCATCTCGGGCCAATGCTCGCGCACCAGCATGATCAGGCCGGGATCGGACATGATCATGGCGTCTGGCCGCAGGGCAATCACTGGCGCCATGTTGTGGACGTAATTCTTGACCTTGTTGCCGTGCGGAAAGATGTTGGAAACCAGAAAGAACTTGCGCCCGAGCTCATGGGCACGGTCAATGCCTTGCTTGAGTTTTTCCAGGCTGCCAAATTCGTTGTTGCGCACCCGCAGCGAATAGCGCGGCTGACCCGCGTAGATGGCATCGGCACCAAAGGCGAAGGCAGTCTCCAGCATGGTCAGCGAACCCGCTGGCGCCAACAGCTCAGGGGGACGACGGCCGCTCACGACTTGACACCCATCTGGGCAAGACCGGCAATGGCCAGGGCATAGCCGTTGACGCCAAAGCCCGCCATCACCGCCTTGGCAGCAGGCGAAATATAGGAATGGTGGCGGAAGGCTTCACGCGCATGGACATTGCTGATGTGTAGTTCGATCACCGTCACACCCGTGCCCTTGATCGCATCGTGCAGGGCCACACTGGTGTGGGTGTAGGCGCCGGCGTTGAGCACTACGCCGGCCAGCTTACCCTCAGCCTGCAGGCGCCCAGCTTCATGCAGGGCATCGACCAAGTCACCCTCGTGGTTGCTCTGGCGGAAATCCAGCGCCAAGCCGTTGGCCTTGGCCGCCCGCTGACACAGTTTTTTCACATCGTCCAGGGTCTGCGAGCCATAAACCGCCGGCTCCCGCGTCCCGAGCAGATTCAGATTGGGGCCATTGAGAACAAACACTTTTTTCATGGGGAGTTTCCCTAGTTTTTAGGAGAAATCGAACACCGAATTGTGCCACTGGGCTACCATCAATCAAAGAATCAACACAAACAAATTCAATCAATTCCATGACTGTCAAGCAACCCGACCAACTAGAGGCCTGGAAGGCCGCCGAACTGATCGCCCGGCGGGAGATGAAAGCCCAGGACCTGCTCAACGCTTGCCTTGAGCGGGTGTCCGAACGGGAAAGCGATGTTCGGGCCTTTGCCCATCTTGATATCGAGGGCGCCCGGGCCCGAGCACGCGCGCTGGACAACAGCCCGGTGAGCGGCCTGCTGCATGGCTTGCCGCTGGGCGTGAAAGACCTGTTCGACACCGCAGACATGCCCACCACCTATGGCTCGTCAATTTATGCCGGCCACCGCCCGGCGGCTGACGCCGGCACGGTGGCCCTGTGTCGTGCAGCCGGCGCAATTGTTCTGGGCAAGACTGTCAGCACCGAATTTGCCTATTTTTGTCCTGGCCCCACCCGAAACCCGCATACCCGTGGTGAGCAGCCTGCGCACACACCCGGCGGCTCTTCCAGCGGCTCGGCAGCAGCTGTGGCAGCGGGCATGGTGCCGCTGGCCCTGGGCACTCAGACCGCCGGCTCCATCATTCGCCCTGCCGCCTACTGCGGCGTGGTTGGCTACAAACCCAGCCTGGGTCATGTCACTGCGGCTGGCATCAAGCTGTTATCGCGCACCCTCGATGTGGCCGGAGGCTTCGGACGCAGCGTACGTGATGCGGCGCTGCTTGGCGCGGTACTCACTGGCAACCATGAACTGAGGCATCTGGACCCGCGCACAAGTCCGCGCATTGGCCTGTTTCGCAGCCCGTCATGGCCACAGGCTGATGCCGACACCCAGGCGGCCTGGGAGCAGGCCGAACGCGTCCTCAGCCCCCTAGCTGCCTGCCGCGATGTCTCCGACCCCGCTGGCTTTGGCGATCTGGTGGCCCTGCAAAAGGAGGTGATGTCATTCGAGATGGCGCAAGCGCTCAGTCATGAAAGGCTGGTTCACTGGTCAGGCCTGAGCCAGCAAATCCAGCAGCTGTTTGATATCGGTGTGGCCATATCGGGCGCTCAGCATGCCGCCAATCTGGAAATCACCCGCCATTGGCGCATGCGTATTGATGCCTTGTTCGAGGGCCTGGACGTCCTGCTCACCCCCAGCACCACCGGCGAGGCGCCGCAAGGCCTGGCAGCCACTGGCGATCCGCTTTTTTGCCGCAGCTGGACTCTGCTTGGCTTGCCTGCGGTACACCTGCCTTTTGCCCGGGGGCGCTCTGGCCTGCCCGTCGGCCTGCAACTGATAGGTCGCCACGGTAGTGATCACCAACTTCTTTCCATGGCGAACTGGGTCCATCAACGCCTCCACGCATGAACAACTGGCGCATCCTGTCTGACAATGTGCTCGGCGCGGTCGAGGCCGCCGCCGCATGGGCCGGCGATACCGACATACCGGTGTTTCTCAAGCCCCTGCAAGAGGGCACTCAGGCGGTGCAGGCCATGGTCAGCCATTCCCGGGATGTCAGCCCTGCAGAAATGCAGCACCGGCTCTGGTCAGCGCTGGAATGGTTCACTGGCGGCCAGGGCAAGTTCAAAAAGATTGACAGCCTGCTGCGTGGCAACACGATTGCCGAGATTTCCTGGCTGATGGCCACCGGACGCTTTGCCGGTGCGGTGTTTGCCCCCGGTTTTCCGGCCCAGGGCCGCTTTACAGCTCAAGGGCGTCACTGGGTGGCTTCCGCGCACCAGCCTTTTGGGCCGCGCTCGCATGAACATGGGCAGCCCCTGGAGCAGGCTTTGCAGAGCGCGGGAATGGTGGTTCGCGTGACCTCAAACCTTGACGACTGTCTCAGCCAAGCCGGTCAGGTTGTCATCCCTGACCTGCTCACCGATGATGATCTTGGGCAGCTGGCAGCCTTGAGCGAGCAGGAGCAGGCCTCTCAATGGCTTTGGTGTGGTGGCACGGGCCTGGCTGGTGCTCTGGCCGGCAGGCAGGCTCAAAGTCAAAACGATCAAGCCCACGCTTATCGATACCGGCCAGGACGTCCGCTCCTGCTGACCGCCAGCCGCCACCCACTGCTACGCGATCAGCTGCACCAATTGGCCCTGCTGCGGCTGCCGCTCAACCAGCTGGACCTGGCTGACATCCTTGCCCTGCCGCGTCAGGATGCACAGGAGCAACTTGTCAAGCGTCTGCAGTCCATGGTGGCGCACCATGAGCGTCCTGCGATGCTGGTCATCGTGGGCGGCTACACCCTGCTGGCGCTTTGTCGCGCCACTGGCGCGCGATCCTTGATGACTAGTCCGAGCCCGCAAGCCGGCTGGGGCCAGGCCCGCCTGGTAGGTGGCCGCTGGAACGATGTCAGCTGCTTTGTCCATTCCAGCACGTTTGCACTGAACGATGACCTGTGCGGATTTCTGACCCAGCTCTGCAATGCCCAGCGGCGCCAGCTGGAAACACACTGACCGACCCGACAATTTGCTGACCGGCCAAACTCAACTTCAGTGCCAGCCGCCAGCCAGTCAAATTAAGCCCGTTTTGGGCTGGGGGCTGGGCGATTTCCTCTCCACACCCGCCAGGCGCAGGCACTTGCCAGCAGGCTGCTGACGAGTGCCATCCAGAATACGCTGGCCAGGCCGAAGCGTTCACTCAGGGCACCACCGAGCAGCCCACCGACCACGCCCGGGAATCCGTATGCCAGCACGGTGTAGAGTGCCTGGCCGCGCCCGCGCAAGCTGCCAGGAAAATAGCTTGACAACAAGGTGATGCAGGTTGAGTGGTGGGCAGCAAAAGTCAGCGCGTGCAGCACCTGCGCCAACACCAGCCAAGCAAGCAGTTCGGCAGCCGTTGCGGTGAGCGCCATGCGCAGCACCGTGGCCGCGCCACACAACACCAGCCAGGCGGCCGGGCTCAGCCAGGGCAACCATCGGCTCTGACTGAAGAAGAAAGCCACCTCCACCACCACCGAGACCGACCACAACAGGCCAATGGCCGTCTTGCTGTAGCCCAAGGCATCCAGATAGAGCGAAAAAAAGATGTAGATCGCCATGTGGGCCAATACATGAAAAAACAGCGAGGCAAAAAACCAGCGCACGGCCGGCAGGCGCAAGATTGGCCAGACCGGTTGCGGGCGTTCGTGCGCATGCACCTGCTCGCGCAGGTCGGGCAGCCACCAGGTGCTGGCCACCACCGCCAGCAGCGAGAGCACCGTCCAGGCCGGGAAGTGGGCCATGCCAAAGTGTTCGAACCAGGCTCCCGCCGCAAACACCGTGACCAGAAACCCGAGCGAGCCCCACAGGCGCACCCGTCCATAACGGCCGGCATCGAAGGTGCCACCACGGCTGACCAGATGCGCCATGGCAGCCTCGCTCATCGGCATCATGGCGCTGGTGTGCAGGAACATCAGGGCCAGCACCACGGCCAGCCATGCCACGCCACCCTCGACCCACAAGCCGCAGGAAATGAGCACTGATGCGCTCGCGCCATAGCGCAAAAGCTTGACACGCTCACCTGTATGGTCGCTCAGCCAGCCCCAGCCGTAAGGTGCAAACAGTCGGGTGGCCGACTGCACCGAGGTCAGCAGGCTGATGGTCAGCAAACCCAGCCCCTGGTCTTTCAGCCACAGCGGCAGATAGGGATTGAAAAAGCCGATGTGGGCGAAATAGCTGGCCGACAGTGCCGCAAAGGGCAGCAGCTGCCGGCGCGCCATATTCATGCGCGCGCCGACCCTATTTCTCGCTCCACAACACCCCGCCGGTGGCCCACTCGTCTTTCTTCAGCTCATAGAGCAGCACATCCACACCCTCAGGCTTGCCACCCAGGGTTCTGCATGCGGCTTCGGTGATGGCTTTGACGAATTCCTTCTTCTGCTCCAGGGTGCGCCCCTCGAACAGTTCGACACGGATGGTTGGCATGCTATGACTCCTTCAGTTATTTCTTGCAGGACAGGTCGAACCAGCCCAGCCAGCGCTTGCGGGCCGGACTCAGGGCATCAGACGCGAGCCGAACAGGCATGGCTCAATTTTCTGAAATCGATCCAGGGATCGGGCCAATCGCCGGCCGCACTTCGGCGCATTGGGCGCGATGCTGCATGGCGTGCTCCATCACCACCAGCGCGAGCATGGCCTCGGCGATGGGCGTGGCCCGAATGCCGACGCAGGGGTCGTGCCGGCCCTTGGTGATCACTTCGGTGCTGTGGCCTTGCACATCGATCGATTCGCGGGGGATCAGGATCGAGCTGGTCGGCTTGATCGCAATCGATACTTCCAGGTCTTGCCCGGTGCTGATGCCACCCAGCACCCCACCGGCCTTGTTGCCGCGAAAGCCCTTGGGGGTGAGGCTGTCGCCATGGGTGCTGCCCTTGTCAGTGACCGAAGCGAAGCCGGCGCCGATCTCCACCCCCTTGACCGCGTTGATACCCATCATGGCCCAGGCAATGTCGGCGTCGAGCTTGTCAAACAGCGGCTGCCCCAGCCCGACTGGCATCCCGCTGGCTGTCACACGCAGGCAAGCGCCGCAGGAATCGCCCGACGTGCGCAGGGCTTCCATGTACGTCTCCAGGGCCGACACATCGGCCACCGGGGCAAAGAACGGGTTGTGGTGCACATGCTCCCAGGACTCAAAGGGGATCGCCACCTCGCCGATCTGGGTCCTGCAGCCGCGAAATTCGGTACCGTACTGCGCGCGCAGCCACTTTTTGGCCACGGCACCCGCAGCCACCATAGGTGCGGTCAGGCGCGCCGAGGAGCGTCCACCGCCGCGCGGGTCGCGCAAGCCGTACTTGTGCCAGTAGGTGTAGTCAGCATGTCCCGGGCGAAAGGTCTGCACAATGTTGCTGTAGTCCTTGCTGCGCTGGTCGGTGTTGCGGATCAGCAGGCAGATCGGGGTGCCAGTGGTCAGGCCCTGAAAGACCCCGGAGAGGATTTCCACCGCATCGGGCTCATTGCGCTGGGTAACAAACTTGGAGGTGCCGGGCCGGCGTCGATCCAGGTCGGGCTGGATATCGGCCTCGCTCAGCGCCATGCCGGGGGGACAGCCATCAATGACACAGCCAATCGCCGGGCCGTGAGACTCCCCAAAGTTGGTGACAGAAAAAAGATTGCCGAAGGTGTTGCCGCTCATGCAGGGATTATCCCTTAGGGATGGTGTTCAAAACTCCCGCCATGCGCGTTCGAGTCCAAAAACGGGATGATTTGATCGCCAACACCGCGCGTCGTGTGCCCGTAGGCACGGCCTAGCGGTTTGGTGAGCAAAGGGCCCGTTTTTGGCCGAACCCTAGTCTCATTTTTTAGTTAGGGGCGCGGTTTTGCGGGAGATCCGCGGCGTTGCAAAACCAGGCAAGCCGTCCAGGCTTGCCTTGGGTTTTGCGCCTTGCGGCTCAACCCGCAAAAGCAGCGCCGCGCGCGGCGCGAGGTTTGAACACCATCCCTAAACCACCACCGACTCGGGCTCCAGCAGGATGCCGAAGCGCTCGTACACACTGGTCTGGATGGCTTTGGCCAGGGTCATCACCTCGCCACCGGTGGCGCCTGTGTCGCCCCGACCCAGGTTGATCAGCACCAAGGCCTGCTTGGTATAGACCCCGGCCAATCCGATGCTCTTGCCTTTCCAGCCGCAGGCATCGATCAGCCAGCCCGCCGCCAGCTTGACCGTGCCGTCAGCGAGCTGGTAGTAAACAATGCCTGGGTCACGCGCAATGATGTCAGCGCACTGCTCGGGTGTGACAGTCGGGTTTTTGAAGAAACTGCCCACATTGCCAATCTCGGAGGGGTCGGGCAGCTTGGCGCGCCGAATGGCACACACCCAGTCAAAGATTTTCGTGGCGGTCGGCTGCGCGATGCCGGTTTCCTGCACCTTGCGCTGCAAGTCAAGATAGCTCAACTCCGGCCGCCAGGGCTTGGGCAGTCGCAGGCGCACCCGGGTGATCAACGCGCGCCCGGCCAATCCCATGGCGCCCTGGCTTGAAGGCGCATGCTTGAACACCGAGTCGCGGTAGCGGAACCCACACTGGGCCGCGTTCAGGGTGAATGGCTGGCCGGTCTGCAGGTCGATGGCATCAAGCGACTCAAATCGGTCCTGCAGCTCCACGCCGTAGGCGCCGATGTTCTGCACCGGTGCTGCGCCCACCGTGCCTGGAATCAGCGCCAGATTTTCCAGCCCGGGCCAGCCCTGCGCGAGTGTCCAGCGCACAAAATCGTGCCAGGATTCGCCTGCACCAGCCTCCACAATCCAGGCCTTGGGTGTGTCGGCCACCAGTTGGCGACCCATGATCTCGACCTTGAGCACCAGCGGTCGCACATCGCCGGTCAGCACAATATTGCTGCCTCCGCCCAGCACAAACTTGGGCAGTGGGCCAAGCACCGGGTCCTTGGCCACCGCCTGGGCATCGGCCTGGCTGGCCAGACGCACCAACGACTGGGCCCGGGCCACAATGCCAAAGCTGTTGTAGGGCTGGAGCGGAATGTTTTTCTCGACTACCATTGCCGAATTCTCTCATTTGGATTTGGACCCAAAATGCCTTCTTTCGACACTGTTTGCGAAGCCGACATGGTGAAGGTCAAAAATGGTGTGGACAACGCCGCCAAGGAAATCAGCACCCGCTTTG